>NZ_JBEXPR010000001.1:0-24239 GCF_040612135.1 Streptomyces sp. NPDC006458
TCCTGCGAGAACACCGCCACCGGACGCCCGTCGACCGTGCCGTAGCCGGTCACCACACCGTCGCCGTAAGGGCGGTTGGCGTCCAGGCCGAAGCTTGAGGACCGGTGCCGGGCGAACTCGTCCAGCTCCACGAACGAGTCCTCGTCCAGGAGCAGTTCGATCCGCTCACGGGCCGTCAGCTTGCCCTTCGCGTGCTGCTTCTCCACCGCACGTGCCGAGCCGGCGTGCGTCGCCTCCTGCACGCGGCGCTGGAGATCCGCGAGCTTGCCCGCGGTGGTGTGGATGTCGATCTCTTCCGGCTCGGACATCGGGATGCGGCTCCCTGCCTGCTCAAAAGGGGGGACGATTACTCATCCGTAGGGTAGTGGCGGCCCTACCGATCGGCAGTGCGGCGTACACCACACCTAGTGTGGCTTGCATGACTCCGCGAGATGCCTCAGACGACCGCTGGTCCGACCTCGACCGCCCACCCCTGAACAGCGCGTCCCTGCGCCGGGGGCTGGTGCGCGAGGGCGGGCTCTACCGCGACGTGGAGGTGGTGCGCGGCACCGGCTCCACCAACTCCGACCTCGTCGCGCTGGCCGTCGCGGGCAAGGCCCAGGAGGGCGCCGTCCTCGTCGCCGAGGAGCAGACCGCCGGGCGCGGCCGTCTCGACCGGCAGTGGACCGCCCCGCCCCGCTCGGGCCTGTTCTTCTCCGTGCTGCTGCGGCCCGCCGAGGTCCCGGTGGCCCGCTGGGGCTGGCTGCCGCTGCTGACCGGTGTGGCCGTGGCGACGGGTCTGTCGCGGGCGGCCGGGGTGGACACGGCACTCAAGTGGCCCAACGACCTTCTGGTCACCGTGGGCGGCGAGGAACGCAAGGCCGGCGGCATCCTCGCCGAGCGCGCCGGGGAGGACTCTGTCGTCGTCGGCGTCGGCATCAATGTGACCCTGCGTGAGGACGAACTCCCGGTGCCCCAGGCCGGATCGCTCGCCCTCGCGGGCGCGGCGACCACCGACCGCGACCCGCTGCTGCGGGCCGTGCTGCGCTCCCTGGAGGAGTGGTACGGCCGCTGGCGCGCCGCGGGCGGCGACCCCGTCGCCTCCGGTCTCCAGGAGACGTACGCGGCGGGCTGCGCGACGCTGGGACGAGTCGTCCGGGCGGAACTGCCGGGCGACCGCTCGATCGTGGGCGAGGCGGTGGCGGTCGACGGCGACGGCCGCCTGGTCCTGGCAACGGAGGATGGCGTACAGGAACCGGTGGGAGCGGGTGACATCGTGCACTTGAGACCGGCGTGACCTCGCGCACGTAAGAGACGCGGGACGGCGTCGATGTGCGGCTCGGCCACGGGCGCGGGAAACCGCAGGAAGACCCGCCCCGGCGCACACTGGGCACCCCGCAGACGCAGCCCCGACCGGCCTCACCTGACGGAGTGGCGTGGCCCACACCTGCCGTACAGTTGAGGCCGGTCGATACCTGACCGCGGCAGATCGGAAGGGCAGCAGGCGTGACCGTCGACGACACGGGCTCCGGCATCGGTCGTACCCCAGCGCCCGACGGCAACGGCACGGGCACCGACAACGGCGAGGACCCGCTCGCGCTCCGGTTGGAGGGGCTCATCCTCGGCGCCGAGCGCCGTTACACCCCCTTCCAGGCCGCCCGCAGCGCGGGCGTCTCCATGGAACTGGCGTCCCGCTTCTGGCGGGCGATGGGTTTCGCGGACATCGGCCAGGCCAAGGCGCTCACCGAGGCCGACGTGCTGGCGCTGCGCCGGCTGGCGGGCCTCGTCGAGGCGGGCCTGCTCAGCGAGGCCATGGCCGTGCAGGTGGCCCGTTCCACCGGCCAGACCACCGCCCGGCTGGCCGAGTGGCAGATCGACTCCTTCCTGGAGGGCCTGACCGAGCCGCCCGAGCCGGGCATGACCCGCACCGAGGTGACGTACCCGCTGGTCGAGCTGCTGCTGCCGGAGCTGGAGGAGTTCCTCGTCTACGTCTGGCGCCGCCAGCTCGCCGCCGCGACCGGCCGGGTCGTCCAGGCCGGTGACGACGAGGAGATGGTCGACCGCCGGCTCGCCGTCGGCTTCGCCGACCTGGTCGGGTTCACCCGCCTCACCCGCCGCCTGGAGGAGGAGGAGCTGGGTGAGCTGGTCGAGGCCTTCGAGACCACCGCCGCGGACCTGGTCGCCGCGCGCGGGGGCCGTCTGATCAAGACGCTCGGCGACGAGGTCCTGTACGCCGCCGACGACGCCGGCACGGCCGCCGAGATCGCCCTGCGCCTGATCGAGACCATGGCCAACGACGAGACGATGCCGGAGCTGCGCGTGGGCATCGCGTTCGGCACGGTCACCACCCGGATGGGCGATGTCTTCGGCACGACGGTCAACCTGGCCTCCCGCCTCACCTCTATAGCGCCCCGCGACGCCGTCCTCGTCGACAGCGCCTTCGCCGAGGAGGTGATCCGCATGGGTGAGGCGCCCGCCTCCGAGGCCGAGGCCGCGGAGGCGGCTGCCGCGGCGGAGAAGGAGGGAGAGGAGGCCCCGGCCTACCGTTTCGCCCTCCAGCCCATGTGGCAGCGCCCCGTGCGTGGCCTCGGCGTGGTCGAGCCGTGGCTGCTGACGCGCCGGGACGGGACGCCGTAGCCCCAAGCCGCAGAGCGTCGGGTCGCGTGACGGTGTGGCCGTAGGGCGTCGTCCGGTGCCCGCAGGGCGGTTGTCACGTACCCGCGGGGTGGTCGTCGCGTGGCCTTGGGGCGGCCGGCGCTCAGTCCCTCTCGATGCACAGCCCGATGACCGGGATGCACAGCCTGGGCGGCTGGGCCGGCGGGGTGGCGGTCGGCGAGGCGGAGGGCCGCGTGGGCTCCGGGGTGGGTCGCGGGTGCGGTGGCGGGGTGCTCGCCGGTGGTGCGCCGGGCGTCGTCGTCGCCCGGGGCGTCGGAGTGCTGGGCGTCTGCGGGATACCGGTCGCCGTGGGGGCCGCCCGGCTTGCGGAGGGCTTCGGGGCGGCTCCGCTCGCGGCGGGCGCGGGGCTGTCACCGGGCAGTGGCGACGCGGAGACCCCGCCGAGGGGCGCGGTCGCCGAGGGGCTCGCCCGCGGGAGGCCGGAGACGGTGGCGCCCGCGTGGGTCGCGCGCTCCGTCCCCCGGTACGGGTTGATTCGCGGCTCGGCCTCCGCCGTCCCGATCCCGCCGATGCCGGACTCCGGGGCCAGTCGTACGAGGCTCAGCGCGCCGGCGGCCAGCGCGAGGCCGCCCGCGGCGAGCAGCACCCGGCGGGGGCGGGGCCGCCGATGCCGTCCTCGCGCGCGGGTGGTGCTGTCGGTGTCGTCTGTCGTCATCGCGATCCCTCCCCGATGCGTGCGCCCCCCTCGCGCCGTGGCGGACGTTATGCGCGCTTGCGGGGGCCGGGAGGGAGTTGGGCGTGATGTCACTCGAATGGGGTGTCGGGTCTTGTGTGGCGAACGGATGTGTGGTTATCCCGCTTCTGTGCGTTTCGCCGTCCGCCGTCCGCCTTTCGGGCCCACGCGGCGGAGCCGTCCGCAGTCGCCAGTCCGCAGTCCGCAGTCCGCAGTCCGCAGCCCCCAGTCCGCCGTCAGCCGTCCGCCGTCCGCTTTTCGCGTCCACGCGGCGGAGCCGTACGCCGATGACGCCCCGCGCCCCTTGGCTCAGCCGGGGTCGGCTGCGATGATCTGGGGCGTTGGTGTTAACCCGCGTTAGCCGGAGGGCGTCATGGGCGAGGAGCGGTTCGGGGAGTTCGTGGCCGTACGGCGGCACGGGGACGGAGGCCACGTGGCCGAACTGACCCTGGACCGGCCCAAGGCGATGAACGCCGTGTCGAGCGAGATGGCCCGCTCCATCGGCACGGCCTGCGCGGCCCTGGGCGCGGACCGCGAGGTTCGGGCCGTGGTGGTGACCTCCACGCACGAACGCGCCTTCTGTGTCGGCGCCGACCTGAAGGAGCGGAACTCCTTCACCGACGCCGAGCTGGTCCGGCAGCGCCCGGTCGCGCGCGGGGCCTACACGGGCGTCCTGGAGCTGCCCGTGCCGACGATCGCCGCGGTGCACGGCTTCGCCCTCGGCGGCGGCTTCGAGCTGGCCCTGTCCTGCGATGTGATCGTGGCCGACGGGACGGCCGTGGTCGGTCTGCCGGAGGTCTCGGTGGGCGTCATCCCGGGCGGTGGCGGCACCCAGCTCCTCCCGCGCCGTGTGGGCGCCGCGCGGGCGGCCGAGCTGATCTTCACGGCCCGCCGCGTGGAGGCGCCGGAGGCGCGCGACCTCGGACTGATCGACGTCCTCGTGGACGAGGGGCAGGACCGCGAGGAGGCCCTCGCCCTCGCCGCCCGTATCGCCGGGAACTCGCCGGTGGGCCTCAGGGCGGCCAAGCGCGCCCTGCGCCTCGGGCACGGCCTCGACCTCCAGGCGGGTCTGGAGGTGGAGGACGCGGCCTGGCGCTCGGTGGCCTTCTCGGGGGACCGGGCGGAGGGGGTGCGGGCGTTCAACGAGAAGCGCAAGCCCCAGTGGCCGGGTGAGTGAGGCGGCTTCCCCCACCTGTTCGCCACACAAACACCCCATAGCTTGAAAAAGCTCCCTAACCTGGAGCAATGGGCGAGGACAAGCGGCTGTCGGCGGTGGTCGCGCTGGCGCAGGGCATGGCGGCGGCACACACTCCGCGCGAGTCCTGGCGCGCGGCGGCGCACGGTGCGTGCCGCGCACTGGACGGCAGCTTCGCGGCCCTGTCCGTGTGGGAGCGTGACCTGGGCCGCCTGAGGGTCCTCGTGAACGTGGGGGAGCGCGCCGCCGGTGAGGTGGAGTTCCCCGACGGCGAGACGTACCCCGTCCACCAGTTCCCGGAGATCACCGAGTTCCTCCATGAGCGCTGGGCGGGCGGGGGCGGTCCCCACGCCTGGGTGGAGACCGCGGACGGTCCCGCCGCGGGCCGCCCCGGCTATGTGCACCAGCGGGTCGCCGCCCTGCGCCGCCGGGGCCGCGGCAGCTGTGTCGTCGCCCCGGTCGTGCTGCACGGCCGGGCGTGGGGCGAGCTGTATGTGGCCCGTCCGGCGGGAGCCCTCGTCTTCGCGCCGGCCGACGCCGAGTTCGCCACCGTGCTGGCGGCCGTCGTCGCCGCGGGCATCGCGCAGACCGAGCGCCTGGAGGAGGCCCGCCGGCTGGCCTTCACGGACGCGCTGACCGGGCTCGCCAACCGCAGGGCCGTCGACATGCGCCTGGACGAGGCGATCGAGCGGTACCGCGCGGAGGGCGCCGTCGTCAGCCTCGTCGTCTGCGACGTCAACGGCCTCAAGCGGGTCAACGACACCCAGGGCCATGCCGTCGGCGACCGCCTGCTGGAACGGTTCGGCTCGGTGCTGTCGCTGTGCGGCGCGATGCTGCCGGGCACGCTGGCGGCCCGGCTGGGCGGGGACGAGTTCTGCCTCGTGGCGGTCGGTCCGCCCGCGGACGACGTGGTCAAGGTCGCCGACGAGCTCTGCCGCCGGGCCTCCGAGCTGGAACTGGGCGACGGGGTGGCCTGCGGGGTGGCGTCCACCGAGGACCCGATCGGCCCGGTCCGCTCGGCCCGCCGGCTGTTCCGGCTGGCGGACGCCGCCCAGTACCGGGCCAAGGCGGTGCGCGCCGCCAAGCCGGTGGTGGCCGGCCGGGCCGGCCCGGACGATCCGGTCGTCCGGCTGGCGGACGCGCCCTCCCGCGAGACGGGGGCGGAGCGCCGCAGCTTCCGTGGCCGCCGCTGACGGACGTGCATCACGTGCATCATGTGCATCACGTGCATCACGTGCATCACGTGCATCACGTGCATCACGTACATCACGTACATCCGTACGCCGGTATAGACGTACGGATGTACGGGCCGGCCGGCCGCGCGGGGTCAGTCGGTGTGGGGTGTTCCCCGGCCCGATCGGTAAGGGGCGTACCCCGCGGCCACTGGTGACATTTTCGAATTCACTGCGTACGCTCCTGAATATGGATATGCACACTGTGGTGGTGGGGACGTCCGGCACGACCGCGTCCGACGTTCTGGCCGTGGCGCGCGGCGGCGCCCGGGTCGAGCTCTCCGGGCAGGCGGTGGCCGCCCTCGCGGCGGCACGCGAGATCGTGGAGGCGCTGGCCGCCAAGCCCGAGCCCGTCTACGGCGTGAGCACCGGCTTCGGTGCCCTGGCGACCCGGCACATCAGCGAGGAACTGCGTACGCAGCTCCAGCGCAACATCGTCCGCTCGCACGCGGCCGGCATGGGCCCGCGCGTCGAGCGCGAGGTCGTGCGCGCGCTGATGTTCCTGCGCCTGAAGACCGTCTGCTCCGGCCACACCGGCGTCCGCCCCGAGGTCGCGCAGACCATGGCGGACCTGCTCAACGCCGGCATCACCCCGGTTGTGCACGAGTACGGTTCGCTCGGCTGCTCCGGCGACCTGGCCCCGCTGTCCCACTGTGCCCTGACGCTGATGGGCGAGGGCGACGCCGAGGGCCCGGACGGCACCGTCCGCCCGGCCGGCGAGCTGCTCGCCGAGCACGGCATCGCCCCCGTCGAACTGCGCGAGAAGGAGGGCCTCGCCCTTCTCAACGGCACCGACGGCATGCTCGGCATGCTGATCATGGCCCTCGCCGACCTCGACACCCTCTACAAGACGGCCGACGTCACCGCCGCCCTCTCCCTGGAGGCCCTGCTCGGCACCGACAAGGTCCTCGCGCCCGAACTGCACGCCATCCGCCCGCACCCGGGCCAGGGCGACTCCGCCGCCAACATGCTGGCCGTGCTCCAGGGCTCCGGCCTGACCGGGCACCACCAGGACGACGCCCCGCGCGTGCAGGACGCCTACTCGGTGCGCTGCGCCCCGCAGGTCGCAGGCGCCGGCCGCGACACACTCGCGCACGCCCGCCTGGTCGCCGAGCGCGAGCTGGCCTCGGCGGTCGACAACCCGGTCGTGCTGCCCGACGGCCGCGTCGAGTCCAACGGCAACTTCCACGGCGCGCCCGTCGCCTATGTGCTGGACTTCCTCGCCATCGCCGCCGCCGACCTGGCCTCCATCGCCGAGCGCCGCACCGACCGGCTGTTGGACAAGAACCGCAGCCACGGCCTTCCGCCGTTCCTCGCGGACGACGCCGGCGTCGACTCCGGCCTGATGATCGCCCAGTACACCCAGGCCGCCCTGGTCAGCGAGATGAAGCGGCTGGCCGTGCCCGCCTCGGCGGACTCCATCCCCTCCTCGGCGATGCAGGAGGACCACGTCTCCATGGGCTGGTCGGCGGCGCGCAAGCTGCGCACGGCCGTCGGCAGCCTCACCCGTGTCCTCGCCGTCGAGCTGTACGCCGCCGCCCGCGCGGTCGAGCTGCGCGAGGGCCTCACCCCGGCCCCGGCCAGCCGTGCCGTCATCGACGCCGCCCGCGCGGCCGGCGTCGGCGGCCCCGGCCCGGACCGTTTCCTCGCGCCCGACCTGGCCGCGGCGGACGCCTTTGTCCGCGACGGCTCGCTGATCATGGCCGCGGAGACGGTGACCGGTCCCCTGCGTTAGCGCTCCGCTGGGTTTGGCGTGGTGGGGGCCTGCTTCGCCGGGGTGTGCCGTGGTGCGTGGTTCTTCGGGTGCGGCTGCGTCGTGGCCGGTCGCGCAGTTCCCCGCGCCCCTTGGCGGCGTTGCCGAACCGCAGCCGACATCCCCGGGTCCGCTCGGACACGGGGCCCGCTGCCCAAGGCGCGGCCCGCTGCCCAAGGCGCGGCCCGCTGCCCAAGGCGCGGCCCGCTCCCCGGGTGCGGCCCGCTCCGGCCGGGGCTCGGGCGCGACGAAGGGCCCCGTCCGTGGTCGCGGACGGGGCCCTTCGTGCGGCCGTGTTACTTCAGCTTGCCGGCCTGCGCGTCGACGATCGGCGCCGGGACCTTGTAGTCCTTGCCGGTCATCATCGCGCCGAAGTTCATGGTGAAGTACGAGGCGAGGGTGTTGCCGTGCCGCACGACCTGAGTGTGGACCGTGCCGGTCTGGCCGGTCTCCTCGTCCATCTCGCCGGTCGCGACGAAGGCCACGGCCTCGTCGCCGGTGGCGCCGACCGCGGTCTCCTCGGCGACCTTGGTCATCTTCGTCGGCTCGCCGCCCTCGGAGACCTCGAAGCCGCCCGAGCAGTTCTTGACCGCCTCGGAGACCTTCGCGAAGGCGTCCGAAGCGCCCTCACCGTCGTACGAGGACAGCGCGACGACCGTCACGTCGACGCTCATGGCCTCGGCCATCGCGTCCTCGGCCTCGCCGTCCGCCAGGTCCTCCAGGGACTTGGAGGCGGTGTCGGTGGGCTTCTTCTCCTGCGTGGCCATGATGTTGGTCTCGGCCGGCGCGTCCGTGGGCGCGAGCCCGCTCATGACGTAGACGAGCGGCAGGCACTTCTCGTCGCCCTTGAGCTTCTTCTTGTCGGCGCTGAGCGCCTTCTCGACCGGCTTGACCTTGTAGCCGTCGACGTCGCCCTGTGCGATGAGCAGCTTGTCCAGCTCGGTCTTGCTGTACGTCTTCGCGTTCCCGCCCTGCTCCGAGGAGCCGGAACCCTTGGTGTCGTCCGAGCCGTTGTCCGAACACCCCGTGAGCAGCGCCAGCGACAGCGCGCCGACGACAGCCGTGGCGCACAGACGCGCCCCCGTTGATCTGTTCATGAGCGGACTATGAGTGTTCGGTCAAAGACGAGTCAAGCTTGGGTATTTAGACCCCAAGACGCTCTCTACGCACCGAATACACCACGAACCCGGCACCGAGGGTCAGGAAGAACGTGCCGCCCACGACATAGGGCGTGCTGTCGAAGCTTCCGGTGTCGGCGAGTTCGGTGCCGCCCGACGAGCTCTCGGTGCTCGCGGTGACGGCTCTGGCCTGCGTCGTCGTGGCCGCCGCGGGCTGATGTCCCACGGTCGGGTCCCCCGTCGCGTTCGCGGACGGGACGAACCACAGGGCGCCCAGCAGGCTTGCCGCGGCGGTGGCGGTCAGCAACGGACGGCGAGCGGATGACACGGAATATCGATCCCCTTGTGGCGCTGGCGAATTGGCCGTGTGCAGCGATGCTAATGAAAGGGGCGGGTCGCGGGAAAGCCATGTCGGCCGCCGGTCGTACGCTCCGGGCATGAGCACTCCAGAGACATCACGTTTTGTACGGCTTCGCGTTGAGCTCGTCCTTGAGGTGGACGACGTGGACGCGGTCACGGAGGCGGCGCTTGAGCGTGTCGCGGAGGACGGGGAGATGGCGGACTCCGAGCGTGCGCATGCCGAGAGCGCGGTCAGGGAAGACACAGCCGAGGCGCTCGCGTACCTGGTGGACCCGTTCGACCTGGTGGGCGAGGTGCCCGGGGTCGAACTCCAGCAGGCCTCCTGGAGCAGCGAGCTGATCGACTACGACCCCGACTCTCCGGACTGGGATCTGGACGAGGATGATGGCGGGGAGGACTACGAGGAGGACGGGGACGACGGGGAGCGGGCGTCGCACTGAGCCGGATGTGGGGAAATCGTGACCCTGGACGGCAACCGCCGTCCGGGGTTTCGTCGTCTCAGGGGACGCACCGACCGACAGCCGTACCGACCGGCCCTGCCGGGAAGTGGCGTGGCCCACACGTTCGGGACATGTGGAACGGGACGAACCGGTCGTAGCGTTGAAAGCTCATGGCGGGGAACTCTCGTGGTTACTGGGGATTCGGCAACGATGGAGAAGCGTGTGATGACGAACAGTAAGCGGCGGGGCCTGACGGTCGCGTCCGCGCTGCTCGGCGGTGTTCTGGTGCTCTCGGCCTGCTCCGGCGGCGACGAGGCCAAGGCCGACGGGGGCGGCGACACCTCGCAGGCCAAGGTCGACGAGGCGGCGGCGCAGAAGAACTCCGAGGCCCAGATCGAGATCACGCCCAAGGACGGCACGGCCAACGCCTCCATCAACAACTCCGCCGCCGTCACCGTGAGCAAGGGCACGCTCACCGAGGTGACGATGACCACCGCGGACGGCACGGCCGTCTCCGGCGAGATATCCGCCGACAAGACCAGCTGGAAGCCCAGCGCCCAGCTGGAGCGCTCGACCACCTACAAGATCGCGGTGACCGCGCAGGACGCCGAGGGCCGCGAGGCCCACGAGAACGCCTCCTTCACCACGGTCTCCCCGGACAGCAGCTTCATCGGCAGCTTCACGCCCGAGGACGGCTCCACCGTCGGCGTCGGTATGCCGGTCTCGATCAACTTCGACAAGGCGATCACCAACAAGGTGGACGTCCAGAAGGGGATCACCGTCACCTCCAGCGGCGGGCAGGAGGTCGTCGGCCACTGGTTCAACGCCAACCGCCTGGACTTCCGTCCCGAGAGCTACTGGACCGAGAACTCCACCGTCACGCTGAAGCTCGCGCTCGACGGTGTCGAGGGCGCCGACGGCGTCTACGGCGTCCAGCAGAAGACGGTCACCTTCAAGATCGGCCGCAACCAGGTGTCGATCGTCGACGCCAACAGCAAGCAGATGAAGGTCACGCAGAACGGCAAGGTCGTCAAGACCATCCCGATCTCCGCGGGCTCGCCCGACAACAAGACCTACGAAGGTCAGATGGTGATCTCCGAGAAGTTCAAGGAGACCCGGATGAACGGCGCCACGGTCGGCTTCACCGACGACGACGGCAAGGGCGAGTACGACATCAAGGACGTGCCGCACGCCATGCGCCTGACCACCTCGGGCACCTTCATCCACGGCAACTACTGGGGTGCCGACTCGGTCTTCGGCAGCGTCAACACCAGCCACGGCTGTGTCGGCCTGAACGACACCAAGGGCGCCAACGACCCGAACACCGAGGCCGCGTGGTTCTACGACAACTCGATCGTCGGTGACGTGGTCGTCGTGCAGAACACCGGCGACAAGACCGTCTCCCCGGACAACGGCCTCAACGGCTGGAACCTGAGCTGGGCGGAGTGGAAGGCCGGCTCGGCCGTCTGACCCTTCCTCAACAGCCCCACCGATGCCGCCCCCCGAGGGCGGCATCGGCGTTTTCGCGCCGCGCCCCGGAGGTACGTGAAGGCCCTCCGGGGCGTCGTCGCCGCCCCGCTCGCGCAAGCCCGGCATCCGCCCGGCGGGGTCGCCGTGCCGCCCCGCCGACGCAGCAACAGCGCGTCGCCATCGCCCGCGCGCTCGTCAAGCGACCCAAGGTGCTGCTCGCCGACGAGCCCACCGGCAACCTCGACGAGTCGATGCGCGACGAGGTGATGGACGTGCTGGAGACGATGTGGAAGGAGCACGGGCTGACCTTCGTGATGGTCACGCACGACTCCGCCATCGCCAGGCGGGCTCCCCGGCTCGCGACCATCCGCAAGGGCGCCATCACGGTCACCGAGCGCAGTGTGTCCTGAAATCGCTGCTGTCACCCGCTTTTATGACGGACTCGTGACAGACCCCTTGTTGAGGCCGCTGATCACCCCCCGGCATACTTCGTCCTCCGGGGGGTGTACGCGCATGTGTACGGGATGGCCCCCGGCCGGGTGAACGGGGAATTCGCCCGGCATTCGATCTCCCAGGGGGAGTCTTGCGCAGACAAGTGAAGAAGGCCGGTGCGGCAACTGTCGCCGGTGCCGCAGCCGTTGCGCTCGCCGCGGGTCTGACCAGCCCGGCGTCGGCCGACGTCGAGTCGCAGCACCGGGAGGCCGCCGCCAAGCTGACGGCTCACCACCGCATCACGCTGATCACGGGTGACCGCGTCACCGTCGACGCCAAGGGCCGTATCGTCGGCCTGCAGCGTGCCGAGGGCCGCGAGAACATACCCGTGTCGGTTCGTAAGTTCCAGGGCCACACGCTGGTCATCCCCGCCGACGCGGCGCGTCTGGTCGCCGACGGCAAGCTGGACCAGCGGCTGTTCGACATCACCGAGCTGAACAAGTCCGCCACCCGCAAGTCCCAGAAGAACGGCCTGAAGGTCATCGTCGGCTACAAGGGGGCCGCCTCGGCCGCCAAGGCCGACGTCCGCGACGCGGGCACCCTGCGCCGCAGCCTGGGCACCCTGAACGCCGACGCGGTGCAGACCCCCGAGTCGGACACCCCCGAGCTGTGGGACGCGGTCACCAACGGCGACAAGACCGCCGCCGGTGTCGCGCACGTCTGGCTGGACGGCGTCCGCCGCGTCACGCTCGACAAGTCCACCAAGCAGATCGGCGCCCCCGTCGCGTGGGCCGCCGGCTACGACGGCAAGGGCGTCAAGATCGCCGTCCTGGACACTGGTGTGGACGCCACCCACCCGGACCTGAAGACCCAGGTGACGGCGTCGAAGAACTTCACCCCGGCCGCGGACGCCTCCGACAAGTTCGGCCACGGCACCCACGTCGCGTCCATCGCGGCCGGTACCGGCGCCAAGTCGGGCGGCAAGTACAAGGGCGTGGCGCCGGGCGCGACGATCCTCAACGGCAAGGTCCTCGACGACTCCGGCTCCGGTGACGACTCCGGCATCCTCGCCGGCATGGAGTGGGCGGCCGCGGAGGGCGCCGACGTCGTCAACCTCAGCCTCGGCGGCCCGGACGGACCGGGTGTCGACCCGCTGGAGGCGGCGGTCGACAAGCTGTCCGCCGAGAAGGGCATCCTGTTCGCGATCGCGGCCGGCAACTCCGGTCCGGAGTCGGTCGGTTCGCCGGGCAGCGCGGACTCCGCGCTCACCGTCGGCGCCGTCGACGACACCGACGCGCTCGCCCCGTTCTCCTCCACCGGCCCGCGCGTCGGCGACGGCGCCATCAAGCCGGACGTCACCGCCCCGGGCGTGGACATCACCGCCGCGTCCGCCAAGGGCAGCGTCATCGAGCAGGAGGTCGGCGAGAACCCGGCCGGCTACCTGACCATCTCCGGTACCTCGATGGCCACCCCGCACGTCGCGGGCGCCGCGGCGATCCTCAAGCAGCAGCACCCGACGTGGACGTACGCCGAGATCAAGGGCGTGCTCACGGCCTCCACCAAGGGCGGCAAGTACACCGCCTTCCAGCAGGGTTCGGGCCGTATCCAGGTCGACAAGGCCCTGAATCAGACCGTGATCGCCGAGCCGGTCTCGGTCAGCTTCGGCACCCAGCAGTGGCCGCACACCGATGACGCGCCGGTCACCAAGCCGCTGACGTACCGCAACCTCGGCACCTCGCCGGTGACGCTGACCCTCAAGGCCACCGCCACCAACCCGAACGGCGCCGCGGCCCCGGCCGGCTTCTTCAAGCTGGCCGCTTCCACGGTGACCGTCCCGGCGGGCGGCACGGCCTCCGTGGACGTCACCGTCGACACCCGCCTCGGTGGCACGGTCGACGGCGCGTACTCCGCGTACGTGGTCGCGACCGGCGGCGGACAGAGCGTCCGTACTGCCGCCGCGGTCAACCGTGAGGTCGAGTCCTACGACCTCACCGTCAAGCACATCGGCAAGGACGGCCTGCCGACGGCGAAGTACAGCACGGTCCTGCTGGGCTACAGCGGCATCGGCTCGGGCCGTGTCGTCGACATCCCGCAGGCCGAGTCCGGTGTCACCACCGTGCGCGTGCCCCGCGGCACCTACGGCCTCGACGCCTGGATCGTGAAGGACTTCGTCAACTTCGAGGGCGGTCTCGACTGGCTGGTCCAGCCGAAGCTGAGCGTCACGAAGAACACCACGCTGACCCTCGACGCCCGTACCACCAAGGCGGCCGACATCACGGTGCCCGACACCGCGGCCGAGCCGCTGTCGGCGACGATCAACTACTCGTACGACACCGGCGGCTTCGGCATCGGCTTCATGGCCCCGTCCTTCGCCGACCTGCGCATGACCCACCTGGGCCCGACGGTCACCGGCCTGTCCCAGACCTGGAGCGGCCAGTGGACCAAGGGCGCCGGCACCGAGTGGGACGTGGCCCTGACCGCCAACGGCACCAAGATCGTGGGCGACAAGGTCAAGCACTTCAAGACCACCGAGCTCGCCACCCTGAAGAACATCCTCGCCGCGGCCACGCCCGGCAAGACCGGTGCGCTCAGCGTCTACGGCCTCTTCCCGCAGGCCTTCGTCATGGGCATCCCGGTGGAGCAGAAGCTGCCCGGCACGCGCACGGTGCACGTGTCCACGGGCGGCGGCATCGTGTGGGGCACGGACTTCGAGCAGTACCGCGGCAAGGACGCGGACGGCTTCCCGATCACCGAGGCCTTCTACACCAGCGACGCCCTGAAGGCCTACCAGGGCGGCAAGACCTACACGACCACCTTCAACAAGCCGGTGTTCGGCCCCAAGCTGACCGCCGACTACGGCCTGTACCGCGCCGGCAACAAGATCGGCGGCGTGCTGCCGCTGTTCGCCGACTCCGCGGGTCACCCCGGGTCCTCGGACTTCACCGCGGTGGCCACCACCCTCTACCGCAACGGCGTCAAGGTCGGCACGCACGACGACCCGCTGTTCGGTGAGAAGGAGTTCTCGGTTCCGTCCACCGACGCCGAGTACCGCCTGACCACCTCGGTCAAGCGCAGCGTCAAGGTCGCGGCCGCCTCCACGCGGATCGACGCCAGCTGGACCTTCCGGTCCAAGAAGCCCGCCACGAGCGACCCGGTGGCCCTGCCGGCCTCCAGCGTCCGCTTCGGCGCCAAGACCGGCTCGGACGGCCGTGTCGCGGCGGGCCTGACGCAGACCATCCCGGTCTCCGTCGAGGGCGCGGCGCGCGGCAGCAACCTCAAGTCGCTCGCGGTGTACGTGTCGTACGACTACGGCCAGACCTGGAAGAAGGTCACCGTGACCAACGGCAAGATCAAGGTCAAGAACCCGGGCAAGAACAAGGGTGTCTCCTTCCACGCCAAGATCACGGACAAGAAGAACAACAAGTCGACGCTGTCGATCTACAACGCGTACTACGGCAAGTGAGCCGTGCACCAAGGGCGCTCTGAGCCTTGAGCTCTGAGCCCTGAGCTTTGAGCCCTGAGCCCTGAGCCCTGAGCTTTGAGCGAACGGCCCGCAGGAAGCAGAGCTTCCGGCGGGCCGTTCGTGCTTGTGTGGCCCCATGACGGCTCACACGGTGGAGTACATCCGGTACCGCATTCCCGAAGAGCGCTCGGCGGAGTTCCTGGCCGCCTACACCCGCGCCGCGACGCAGCTGGCCGCGGCCCCCCAGTGCGTCGACTACGAGCTCACCCACTGCGAGGAGGACTCCGAGCACTACATCCTGCGCATCACCTGGACCTCGACCGCCGACCACCTCGACGGCTTCCGCAAGTCCGAACTGTTCCCCGGATTCCTGGCCGAGATCAGGCCCTACGTCTCCGACATCGAGGAGATGCGGCACTACGCCCCGACGCCCGTGCGCGGCAGCGGCGCGGCCGTCCCCAGCCTCTACGACTGGGCGGGCGGCGCGGACGCCTTCGCCCGCCTGACGTCCGTGTTCTACGACAAGGTCGTCGAAGACGACCTTCTGGCCCCCCTCTTCGCCCATCTCGACCCCGCCCACGCCGAGCACGTCGCCCTCTGGCTCGCCGAGGTCTTCGGCGGCCCGGCCCGCTACTCCGAGACGCAGGGCGGCCACAGCCACATGGTCGCCAAGCACTTCGGCAAGGCCATCACCGAGCCGCAGCGCCGCCGCTGGGTCAACCTCATCCAGGACGCCGCCGACGAGTCCGCCCTGCCCACCGACGCGGAGTTCCGCTCCGCCTTCCTCGCCTACGTGGAGTGGGGCACCCGCCTCGCGGTCTACTTCTCCGGCCCCGACGCGGCGCCTCCGGCGGAACAGCCGGTGCCGAAGTGGACGTGGGGTGCCGCGCCGCCGTATCAGGGGTGAGAGGGCCGCCGGGGCTGTGACCGGGGGTGGGAGGCGTGACGGGAACCCCCGTACCGGCGCCGGGCGGATCATCGTAGGGTCGGCCCATGACCGCCGCCGTGACCGCCATGATCACCGCCGTCGTCGGTGTCCTCGGCACGCTCTTCGCGCCCGTGCTCAGCCAGCGACTGACCGCGCGGCAGCGCGCCGAGGACACCGAACGGGCCGAGCGGGAGAGGCGATCGGCCGAACGGCGAGCGGCGTACACCGCGATGAACCGCTCGGCGCGCCAGTTCCACACCCTGCTCAAGGACGCCCTGCACCGCCTCCGCGACGGCGCCTACGCCGAGCAGGACCGCGACCGTCTCGAAGAGGCGCGCCGGGAGTACCGCGACCGGTACGCCGAGGCGCAGATGATCGTGCCGGAGCGGATCCTGGAGGCCTCCCGGTCCGTCAACGACGTCCTCGCCGAGGCGGACGCCGTGGTCAAGCGGCTGGACCGGGGCCTGGCCCGGGAGGGCGAGAACCCCGAGCGGCAGCTGCTGGTGCTGAAGGAGGAGGCGGAGCCCAGGCTGTCGGCGATGCGCGGGCTGATGCGGGAGGACCTGGGCGTCGCGGACTGAGCCCGCGCCGGGCGGGTGGAGACGAGCTCGCCCCGCGGGTCCTCGCCCGCCGACGGGGCGGGCGTCTCAGCCCCTCCGGTTCGCCGAGTCCTGGCCCGCCCGGGTGGCGTCCGTGCCCCAGCTGGCCAGCAGGCGCAGGGCCTCCGCGGAGGGGGTGCCGGGGTCGGCGTGGTAGGCGACGAGGGACTGTTCGCCGTCGTCGGCGATGCGGAACGACTCGTAGCGCAGGAGGAGTTCACCGACGAGCGGGTGACGCAGCTCCTTGACGCCGTAGGTCTTCTCCTTGACGTCGTGGGTGGCCCACAGCCGCCGGAAGTCCTCGCTCTTCACGGACAGTTCGCCCACCAGCGCGGACAGCCGCGTGTCGTCCGGATAGCAGCCGGCCTCCATCCGCAGCAGACAGACGATGTCGATCGCCTTCTGCTCCCAGCCCACGAATAGCTCGCGGTATTCGGGACGGAGGAACGCCAGCCGCGCCCAGTTGCGCTCCGCCACCGGCAGCTCCGCCCAGTCACCGAACACCGCGGCCGCCATCCTGTTCCACGCCAGGATGTCGGAGCGCCGCCCCACGACGTACGCCGGGACCGCGTCCATGGTGTCCAGCAACTGCTTCAGCGACGGCCGCACCTGCTGGGTGCGCGAGGCCGGCTTCTTCTTGTGCTGCTTGGGCTTGGCCAGATGCGTCAGATGCGCGTGCTCGGCGTCGGTCAGCCGCAGCGCGCGGGCGATCGCGTCCAGCACCTCCGCGGACACGTTGCGGCCGTTGCCCTGCTCCAGCCGCGTGTAGTACGCCACCGACACCCCGGCGAGCTGGGCGAGCTCCTCGCGCCGCAGCCCCGGAACCCTGCGGTGCCGGCCGAACTCGGGTAGCCCCACGTCCTGCGGCTTCAGCCGGGCGCGCCGGGTGCGCAGGAACTCGCTGAGCTCGGCTCTGCGGTCCAGGGTCGCGCCGGAATCGCGCTGTTCGTCCATGCGTCCAGTATTCCCGTACGTACGCACAGAAGCCTGACCTTTCCAGTGGTAGGAACGCTGGACGTAGGCAGAGCCGTGGCCTGGGCGGATGCGGGCGCGTGCGGCACGCTGGATCACGTGCCCGGCCGGAACGGCGGTCGGACACGGATCACCCTGCTTAGGAGAACCCCGGCATGACCACTGTCGCCGCGTACGCAGCCCCCGCCGCCAAGGCTCCCCTGGAGCGGACCACCATCGAGCGCCGCGAGGTGGGTGAGCACGACGTCCTGATCGACATCAAGTTCGCGGGCATCTGCCACTCCGACATCCACCAGGCCACGGAGGGCTGGGGCGAGGCCATCTTCCCGATGGTGCCCGGTCACGAGATCGCGGGAGTCGTCTCCGCGGTCGGTTCCGGTGTGACGAGGTTCGCCGTCGGCGACCGGGTGGGCGTCGGCTGCATGGTCGACTCCTGCCGCGAGTGCGACAACTGCAGGGCCGGCCAGGAGCAGTACTGCACCGGCGGCAACGTGATGACGTACAACGGCATCGGCAAGGACGGCGAGCCCACCTACGGCGGCTACTCCGAGAAGATCGTCGTCGACGAGAACTTCGTCGTACGCGTCCCGGACGGGCTGAAGCTCGACGAGGCCGCGCCGCTGCTGTGCGCGGGCATCACCCTGTACTCCCCGCTCAAGCACTGGGGCGCCGGCCCCGGCAAGAAGGTCGCCGTCCTCGGCATGGGCGGCCTCGGCCACATGGGCGTCAAGATCGCGCACGCGCTGGGCGCCGAGGTGACGGTGCTGTCGCAGTCCCTGCGCAAGAAGGAGGACGGCCTCAGGCTGGGCGCCGACCACTACTACGCCACCAGCGACCCGAAGACCTTCGAGGACCTGGCCGGCACCTTCGACCTGATCGTCTCCACGGTGTCCGTCGCGCTGGACTTCAACGCCTACCTGGGCCTGCTCAGGACCGGCGGCGCCCTGGTGAACGTCGGCGCCCCGGAGGAGCCGGTCAGCCTCAACCTGTTCTCCCTGATCGGGCAGCGCAAGACCCTCGCCGGCTCCATGATCGGCGGCATCGCCGAGACTCAGGAGATGCTCGACTTCTGCGCCGCGCACGGCCTCGGCGCCGAGATCGAGGTCATCGGCGCCGTCGAGATCAACGACGCGTACACCCGCGTCCTGGGCAGCGACATCCGCTACCGCTTCGTGATCGACACGGCGACGATCTGAGCCGACCTGCCGCCGAGGTGCCCGCGACGAGCCGGCACTCTCCCCGAGCCAACTGGCGAGCCGAGGCCCCCGGTCCCCGTCCCGGGGGCTTCGGCGTACCCCCGGAGTCCCCGTCCCGGGGGCTTCGGCGTACCTCCGGGGAGGGCCACGGCCGTACTCGGGACGTAGGCCCAGGGGCCCACAGGGATGCTCCCGCAGGTGGTGGTGCAGGGATGGGTCGGCTGCCTAGCGTGGAAGGAGCCGCTTCGGTCCGGCCCGGACGACGCGAAACCGGCATGCGCGAAATGGCATGCCCGCGAAACGGCAGGCGCGGAAAGGGCAGGCCCGCGAAACGGCAGGCCTGAAACGACAGGGAGGCACGCCCGATGACCATCCAGCTGAACCACACCATCGTCGCCGCGCACGACAAGCAGGCCTCGGCCCGCTTCCTGGCCGACCTCCTCGGCCTCGAAGTGAGCCCGCAGTACGGCCCCTTCACCCCGGTCGAGATCCCCAACGGGGTCACCCTCGACTTCATGGAGGTCCCGGGCGACATCACCCCGCAGCACTACGCGTTCCTGGTCTCCGAGGCCGACTTCGACACCATCTTCACCCGCATCCGCGACTCGGGCCTGACCTACTGGGCCGACCCCTTCCACTCCCGCCGCGGCGAGATCAACCACAACGACGGCGGCCGTGGCGCGTACTTCGACGATCCGAACGGGCACAACCTGGAGATACTGACGCGCCCGTACGGAAGCGGAGAGTGACGGCCGGGGCGACCGGCGACGCCTCGCGTGGCGATACGCGCATGTCCGAAGTCGCCCGGTCGGCCGGCGGCGGGTCGCGGCAGGCGGCAGGCTCAGTACGACTGCTCGCGGCGGTCGAGGACCTCGTAGTGCGCTGATCGCTTGTCGAAATCCGAGAGGACCGCCTGGGCGGCCGTGGGCACATGCGCCGCCTCGTAGTCCTCGCCCATGAACGCCTGGATGGACGCGAGGGCCTCGAACCACATCAGGGTCATGAACTCGACGTCGTCGTCCCGCTCGCGCCGGACCAGATCGATCGAGAGGAACCCGGGGATCTGCCGTGCCTCGATCCCGGGAATCACCTGCCCGCGGACGATGCGCTCGTACGCATCGGCGTTCTCCTTGGTGGTCCAGCCTCGCCACACACGACAGATCATGGGCCGAGCCTAGTGCGCGTCACCGCCGGGCGGACCGGACGCTGTTGCACGGTGTCGGGAAGTCGGCGGGGCCGTCCGGCGTGTACGACCAGTCCATGGTCACGACGAAGACGTCCATGCCCGTGAACAGTTCGTGTTGTACCGGGTCAGCACGATCGCGTACTCGTCCTCGGACTCCGGGTACCGCTTCGATTCGGGCAGGCTGTGGAAGCGCACCCAGCGGTCCGCGTGAGTACTGCCGAACGTGTGGGCGACGGGCGGACCCGCCGGCCGACTTTCCCGCCACAGCCCCGCCGGCGTCACGGGAGTGCGGCCACCGGTCACCCGTCCGCCGTCGCGACGCCGATCGGGCACGCGACCCCCGTCCCGCCCAGCCCGCAGTACCCGGCCGGGTTCTTGTGGAGGTACTGCTGGTGGTACGCCTCGGCCGGGTAGAAGGTGTGGTGCGCCGCGGGGAGGATCTCCGTGGTGATCTCGCCGTAGCCGGAGTCGCTGAGGACCTTCTGGTAGGCCGTGCGGGAGGACTCCGCGGCGATGGTCTGGGCGGGGGTGTGGGTGTAGACGGCGGAGCGGTACTGGGTGCCCACGTCATTGCCCTGGCGGAAGCCCTGGGTGGGGTCGTGGGACTCCCAGAAGGTCTTCAGGAGACGGTCGTAGGAGATCACCGCGGGGTCGAAGACCACGCGGACGACCTCGGTGTGGCCGGTCAGGCCGGAGCAGACCTCCTCGTAGGTGGCGTGCTCGGTGTGGCCGCCCTGGTAGCCGACCAGGGTCGTCCACACGCCCGCCGGGAGCTGCCAGAACTTCCGCTCGGCGCCCCAGAAGCAGCCGAGGCCGAAGTCGGCTACCTCCAGGCCCTCGGGGTAGGGGCCGAGCAGCGGGTTGCCCAGGACGGCGTGGCGGTCCGGGACCGCGAAGGCAGGCGTCGTGCGGCCGGGGAGTGCCTGCTCGGGCGTGGGCATCTCAGGGGTCCTGCCGAAGAGCATCGCGTCTCCCTGTGTCGCTCGGGTGGTGTGGCGCAGTCGTGGTGATCCGGCGCCGCGCGTATGCCCTGTGAACGTCCGGGGCCGCCGGGTAATTCCTCCCCGCCGACCCTCGGCGCACCCTCCCGGTCCTCAGCTCAGCAGCGTCGCCGGTGTCCCCCCGTTCGCCTCGAAGCCGGCGACCGCCAGCGCGCGGTACACCGCGAACTCCGCCGCCGGATCGGGGGACAGGGTCCACGGAAGGGCGCCGACATGACCGTCGACCAGGACGAGCTGGCTCATCGCCTCCGCCCAGCGCTCGGCGCGCACCAGGAAGAAGACGAGCATGTGGCGGACATGGGCGAGCATCGGATCGTCGGGCCGGGCCGTGTGCACCGCGTGCAGGGCGCCGTGCATCGCCTTGGTGACGACCTCGCTCCGGTAGAAGCTGGAGACCAGGTTGACCTCGGGCAGGTGCTCGAAGACCGCGAACAGCGGCATGGCCGCGAGCAGCGAACCATGCGGCGCCCGCGCGGCTGCGGCCTCGGCGAAGGAGTAGGCCTGCTCGCGCGAGCCGTGCCACTTCTCGCACCAGTAGTGCAGGGCTGCCAGGTGCGCGCCCATGTGGTGCGGCGCGCGGTCCAGGATCTTCAGCCAGAGCTGCTCGAACTCCGGCTGCGGATAGGCCAGCCCACGGGCCACGGACAGCTCGATGACGTACGGGACCGGGTCACCGGGGGCGAGCAGCGCGGCCTCGGCGCACGCGGCCTTCGCCTCCTCCATGATGATCCGGAAGTCGTCCGTGCCGGGCGTCGACGTACGCCACGCCTGCTGCACCAGGAACTCGGCGTGCACCGCCGCCCCGCCCGCGTCCTTGGGCTGCTCCGCACGCCACACCCGCAGCCACTGCCCGCCCGGGGTGTCGCTGACCCCGCCCGGCCGCTGCTGGAGCTCCAGGGCCGCGGCCCCGGCGAAGGCCTGTACGCGCTGCCAGCGCCGCTCGCCCTCCTTCTCGGTGCCCGCGAGCAGCTGCGCCGCCGCCCGGTGGTCCTGGGTGCGCTGCACCAGGTCCAGAACGTCCACCAGGTCCTGATCGGGGCCGGGCATGCGGACGTCCAGCTCCTCCTGCCGTACGAACCCGTAGTTGGCGGGATCGGCGGCATCCGGGTGCCCGGGGGACACCAGCTCGATGCCGCGGCGCCTGCGCATGACGTACGGACCGAGCACCAGGCTCAGCATGAGCAGGGCCATCAGGACCCAGAGAATCTCCATGCCTCCAGCGAACCAGACCGCACCGGCAATTGGCCAACCTGGTCCCCGACCTGTGGAAAACTCCCGCACGCAGCCGCCCCGGACCACCGCGACGGATGTGCTCGGGTCAACCGCGATCAGCAGCAGGCCCCCAGTCGGACTACGCTCGGTTCACATGAGCGACAGGCACATCAGTCAGCACTTCGAGACGCTCGCCATCCATGCGGGCAACACGGCCGACCCCCTGACCGGGGCGGTCGTTCCGCCGATCTACCAGGTGTCCACGTACAAGCAGGACGGCGTAGGCGGCCTGCGCGGCGGCTACGAGTACAGCCGCAGCGCCAACCCCACCAGGACCGCGCTCGAGGAGAACCTCGCCGCCCTGGAGGGCGGCCGCCGCGGCCTCGCGTTCGCGTCCGGACTGGCGGCCGAGGACTGCCTGTTGCGTACGCTGCTCAGCCCCGGCGACCACGTGGTGATCCCGAACGACGCGTACGGCGGCACGTTCCGGCTCTTCGCCAAGGTCGTCGCCCGCTGGGGCGTGGAGTGGTCGGTCGCCGACACCAGCGACCCGGCCGCCGTGCGCGCCGCGATCACCCCGAAGACCAAGGCCGTGTGGGTGGAGACCCCCTCCAACCCCCTCCTCGGCATCACCGACATCGCCGCCGTCGCCCAGATCGCCCGGGACGCCGGCGCGAAGCTGGTCGTCGACAACACCTTCGCGACGCCGTACCTCCAGCAGCCGCTGTCGCTCGGCGCCGACGTCGTCGTGCACTCCCTGACCAAGTACATGGGCGGCCACTCCGACGTGGTCGGCGGCGCACTGGTCGTGGCCGACGAGGCGCTCGGCGAGGAACTGGCGTACCACCAGAACGCGATGGGCGCCGTCGCCGGTCCCTTCGACTCCTGGCTGGTGCTGCGCGGAGCCAAGACGCTGTCGGTGCGCATGGACCGGCACAGCGAGAACGCCGCCAAGATCGCCGACATGCTCACCCGGCACGCGCGCGTGACGAAGGTGCTCTACCCGGGTCTGCCCGAGCACCCCGGCCACGAGGTCGCGGCCAAGCAGATGAAGACGTTCGGCGGCATGGTCTCCTTCCAGGTGCAGGGCGGCGAGGAGGCGGCCGTCGAGGTCTGCAACCGCGCCAGGATCTTCACCCTGGGCGAGTCCCTGGGCGGCGTGGAGTCGCTGATCGAGCACCCGGGCCGCATGACGCACGCCTCCGTGGTCGGCTCGGCCCTTGAGGTCCCCGGCGACCTCGTCCGCCTGTCCGTCGGCATCGAGAACGTGGAGGACCTCCTGGAGGACCTCCAGCAGGCGCTCGGCTGACGATCACCAGCCGGTCAGGGGTGGGGTCGTGTCCGTCGGCGGCTCCACCCACGGCCGGGCCAGCACGGCCCACACCACGAAGGCGACCGTCGCCGCGGACAGCGCCAGCCACAGCAGGCGCCGTGCCAGCGTCTGCCGGCGCAGCAGGCGGCTGCCCTGGCGTACGGCGTCCGTGTGCAGCTCCGGCGGCACCGGGGGCGGTGTCCGCTCCATGATCCGCCGGGCCGCGGCCTCTCGGTCGGCGCGGCTCATACCGGTCTCTCCGCGTCCGGTCTCTCCCCGTCCGGCCCGTTCACGTGAGGACTCCCTTCGTCATGACGCCACCGCCTTCATGACGCCACCGCCTTCGCGCTCGCGCCCGTGACCGTCGGGGCCGGGCCCCGCGGCGGGTGCAGCACGATCGCCGTGGCGCGGTCGCAGACAGCCCGTACGCGTTCCACGGGCAGGCCCAGCAGCGCGGCGGCCTGTTCCTCCGCGACCCCCTCGTACAACCTCAGAACGAGGACCAGCCGCTCCTGCGGGGCGAGCGCGGCGAGCACGCTGCCGGGCTGCGGGCGGGCCCGGCCGAGACCGCCGTACCGGTGCCAGGCGGTGCGGGCGAAATGGGTGGCCAGATACTGGCGGGTGCGGTCGTACGGGTCCTCGCCGCGCAGTCGGTTCCAGCACGCGTACGTGCGCGCGAGAGCGAGCGTGAGCAGACGGCGCGCGCGTGTGTTGTCGGCCGGGGTCTCCGCCGTCAGCAGCGTGGCGGTGTGCAGCAGCCGCCCCGCGGCGCCCGCGACGAACGCCTCGAACTCCCGGTCCCGTCCGGCGCTTTGCGCCGCTTGCCGTTCTCGCACCGCGCCTCCCCCCTGAGGGCGACCCTGAGGAATCCGGTCCCGGCCGCATCCGGCCGCCGTGAGGCGAACCCGCGTACGACGAGGACCCGGTCTCATATGAGGCCAGGGGTGCCCTTTCGGTCAAGAGCCGCGCAAGAGCCCGGCCGCCGCGGCCCTCGTGCAGGCGGCCCCGGGTGGGTGCGGCCCTCGTGTGAGCGGCTCCCCCC
>NZ_JBEXPR010000001.1:24337-300860 GCF_040612135.1 Streptomyces sp. NPDC006458
CCGGTGGGTGCGGCCCTCGTGCAGGCGGCCCCGGGTGGGTGCGGCCCTCGTGTGAGCGGCTCCCCCCGGTGGGTGCGGCCCTCGTGCAGGCGGCCCCGGGTGGGTGCGGCCCTCGTGTGAGCGGCTCCCCCCGGTGGGTGCGGCCCTCGTGCAGGCGGCCCCTGGCGGGTGCGGCCCTCGTGTGAGCGGCCCGCGCGGGTGCGGCTTCTTGTGAGCGGCTCCCGGGCGGCGGGAGAGGCGGGGCCCGCGTACGGACTGCTCCCTGCGGTCGGCGTGCAGGCGGTCTGCGCGCGGGCGCCCCGGTCGTGGTGTCGTCGCGGTCAGGTGGCCGTCGCCGGGTCCTGGCCCGGCATCCCCGCCGTGGACATGCGGGCGGACAGGGCGTCATTGAAGCGTGTGAGGAGCGTGCAGAACGCCTCGCGCTCCTGGGGCGCCCAGTCGTGTGTCAGATCGTCCATCAACTGACGCCGCGAGGAGCGCACTTCGGCCAGCCGCGACAGCCCGCGCGGGGACAGCTGGAGCACCACGGCACGGCCGTCGTCGGGGTGCGAGGTGCGCTTGACGAGCCCGGTGTCGACGAGCGGCGCCACCTGCCGGGTGACCGTGGAGGAGTCGATCCCCATGCTCGCGGCGAGCGCCTTCACGCCCATCGGGCCCTCCTTGTCGAGCCGATTGAGCAGCAGGTAGGCGGCACGATCCATGGAGTTGCGCAGCTGCCCGACCCCGCCGAGCCGGGTCTGTTCGGCACGGCGGGCGAATACCGCCACCTCGTGCTGCAGAGAGTCGAGAAGGCCGGTGTCACCGACGGTCGTCATGTCCATCGACATGTCAGGTGTTGTGGGCATGGCCGGAGGCTCACTTCATGAAAGGGCGGCTGAGTTGGGGGACAGAGTACGCGGATGGGGGACGGGCCGTACCGGGCCCGCGCAATCCGGTCTCGGAGGTTGGTCACAGCCGTGATCGACGGGGGTGAACTGCGAGACTTGCGTCATGAACCACCTCAAGGCCGATCCCCTGCCGCCGGTCACCCTCGACGACGTGCGCGGGGCGCGGAAGATGCTCGCGGGGGTGGCGCGGGTGACCGCGATGGAGGGCAGCCGGTATCTCAGCCGGCTGGTGGGGGCGCCCGTCCACCTCAAGTGCGAGAACCTCCAGAGGACAGGCTCGTTCAAGCTGCGCGGCGCCTACGTCCGGATCGCCGGCCTGCTGCCCGAGGAGCGGGCCGCCGGTGTGGTGGCGGCGAGCGCGGGCAACCACGCGCAGGGTGTCGCGCTGGCGTCCTCCCTGCTGGGAGTGCGGGCGACCGTGTTCATGCCCAACGGCGCGCCTCTGCCCAAGATCAGCGCCACCCGCGACTACGGCGCCGAGGTGCGGCTGCACGGCCAGGTCGTCGACGAGTCGCTCGCGGCGGCGCAGGAGTACGCCCGTGAGACGGGCGCGGTCCTCATCCACCCCTTCGACCACCCGGACATCATCACAGGTCAGGGCACTGTGGGTCTGGAGATCCTGGAGCAGTGCCCCGAGGTGCGCACGGTCGTCGTCGGCATCGGCGGGGGCGGTCTCGCCGCGGGCATCGGGGTCGCGGTGAAGGGGCTGCGGCCCGACGTGAGGATCGTCGGTGTACAGGCGGAGGGCGCGGCCGCCTACCCGCCCTCGCTGGCGGCGGGGCATCCGGTCGTGGTGTCGAGCCCGGTGACGATGGCCGACGGGATCAGGGTGGGACGGCCCGGTGACGTGCCGTTCGCCCTGGTCAGCGAGTACGTGGACGAGGTGCGCACGGTCACCGAGGACGAGCTGGCGACCGCGCTGCTGCTGTGCCTGGAGCGGGCCAAGCTCCTCGTGGAACCGGCCGGGGCCAGCCCGGTCGCCGCGCTGCTCAGCGACCCGGGGGCCTTCGAGGGACCGGTGGTCGCGGTGCTGTCCGGCGGCAACGTCGACCCGGTGCTGCTCCAGCGGGTGCTGCGGCACGGCATGGCCGCGCAGGGCCGCTACCTGGCGGTTCGGCTGCGGCTGACCGACCGGCCGGGGGCGCTCGCGACGCTGCTGGGGGTGTTGTCAGTGGTCGACGTTAACGTGCTCGACGTGGGCCATGTACGGACCGATCCCCGACTCGGGCTCACGGAGGCGGAGGTGGATCTGCATCTGGAGACGAAGGGGCCCGCCCACTGCGCGGAGGTCGGCCAGGCGCTGCGCGAGGCCGGGTACACGGTCATCGGCTGAGCCGCCCTGCCCGCCGCCCGCGGCGGGCGAACCGAGCGACCTCGACCGACACGTCCGCGACCCGGCGACCCACAGGTCCCCGTCCCGGCGGCCGGTCACGTCCGCGACCCGCCGTCGGCCGCGTCCCTGTCCCGCGACTGACGGAGAGCCGCCGAACCTGACACGTCGCTGACACCGTCCGAGGTCCGGCGACCGACGGTGGAGGCCGGAACCCGACCCTTCAACCCGCCATCACCCGCCGTGCTGTTCACGGCTCATCGGCCGGGCGTTCACGGTCGTCGGCTGAGGTGTGCGCGGGTGTCGCCCGAGGCCGTGGCTCCGGGCATCACCCGTTCGAAGTAAGCCCATTGAGCATCGCGATACATCGCGATACGGTATGGCCGTGGCCACGCTCCGCCGGGTCACGACGAAGATGGCCGCACTCCGACGGTCTCGATAAATCCCGAGCAGGAACGAAGAGCACGAATCTAGGCTTTCCGAAGCATCCTCAACAATGTGGAGACTCATATGCCAGGCGCCATTCATGCCGAAGGTCTGGTGAAGACCTTCGGGGAGGTACGGGCACTGGACGGCGTCGACCTCGATGTCCCCGAGGGCACTGTCCTCGGCCTGCTCGGGCCCAACGGCGCGGGCAAGACCACGACGGTCCGCTGTCTCACGACACTGCTGCGCCCCGACAGCGGCCGGGCGATCGTCGCCGGCCTCGACGTGCTCAAGCACCCCAACGAGGTCCGCCGCTCGATCGGCCTGTCCGGCCAGTTCGCGGCGGTCGACGAGCTGCTCACCGGCCGCGAGAACCTGCAGATGGTCGGCCAGCTCTACCAGATGAGGGCCAAGGCAGCGAAGGCCCGCGCCGAGGAGCTGCTCGCACAGTTCAACCTGACCGAGGCCGCCGACCGCACCGCCAAGACCTACTCCGGCGGCATGCGGCGCCGACTCGACCTGGCCGCGGCACTCGTGGTGTCTCCGCCCGTGATGTTCATGGACGAGCCGACGACCGGCCTCGACCCGCGCAACCGCCAGCAGTTGTGGGGGGTCATCAAGCAACTCGTCTCCGGCGGCACCACCCTGCTGCTGACCACGCAGTATCTGGAGGAGGCCGACCACCTCGCGCACGACATCGCGGTCGTCGACCACGGCCGGGTCATCGCCCGCGGCACCTCCGACGAGCTCAAGGCCCGCACCGGCGGCGAGCGCGTCGAGGTCGTCGTGCACAACCGCGAGGACATACGCGCCGCCTCCGAGGTGCTCACCGGCTTCGGCAAGGGCGACACCAACGTCGAGGACCACACCCGCAAGCTCACGGTGCCCGTCACTGGCGGCGCCAAGCTGCTCGCCGAGGTCATCCGCGAGCTCGACGCGCGAGGCATCGAGCTCGACGACATCGGTCTGCGCCGCCCCACCCTCGACGACGTGTTCCTGTCGCTGACGGGACACACGGCCGAGACCAAGCCCGAGAACGACGAGAACGGCAAGGGCGCCCCCGCCGACGCCCGCTCCCGCACCCCCAGAATGGAGGGCGGCCAGTGAGCGCCGTCACCGACGCCGTACCCGTCGCGCCGAGCCGCAACCCTGTGGTCCAGTCGATCCGGGACTCGCTCGTCGTCGCCAAGCGCAACCTGATCCGCATGACGCGCATCCCGGAGATGATCATCTTCGGGCTGATCCAGCCCGTCATGTTCGTGGTGCTGTTCAGCTATGTCTTCGGCGGCTCCATGAACATCGGCGGCACCACGGAACCCTCCGTGTACCGCGAGTTCCTGATGGCCGGCATCTTCGCCCAGACCGTCACCTTCTCCACCGCCGGAGCCGGCGCGGGCATCGCCGACGACATGCACAAGGGCCTGATAGACCGCTTCCGCTCGCTGCCCATGGCGCGCGGCGCGGTGCTCACCGGGCGGACCCTCGCCGACCTGGTGCAGACGGCTCTCACCCTGTTCGTCCTGGCGATAGTCGCCCTGCTGGTCGGCTGGCGCACCCACGCCAGCCTCGGCGAGGTGCTCGGCGCCTTCGGTCTGCTGCTCCTGCTCGGGTACGCGTTCACCTGGGTCGGCGCGCTGATCGGCCTGTCCGTGGGCACGCCCGAGGCGGCCACCTCCGGCGGACTGATCTGGCTGTTCCCGGTCACGTTCATCTCGAACGCCTTCGTGGACTCCAGCCAGATGACGCCCTGGCTGCAGCACGTGGCCGACTGGAACCCGTTCAGTGCCACGGTCCAGGCCTGCCGGGTGCTCTTCGGCAATCCCGGGGTGTCCGACTCGACCGCCTGGCCGATGGAGCACCCGGTGTGGGCCTCGCTGATCTACTCGGTGCTGATCATCGTCCTGTTCCGCACCCTGGCCGTCCGCAAGTACCGCTCCGCCTCCGCCTGAGTCCGGCCGGCGCACGGCCGCTGCCCGGGCCGGGAGCGGCCGTGCGCGGCTCGGCCTGACCGGGCCGCGCACGGCACGGCACGACAAAGCCCCCGGTGCCGCGAAGGACACCGGGGGCCCGCCGGAAAGGCTGTGGTGGGTCAGTTCTGGTAGGGCTCGGCCTTGAGGATCCGCACGGAGGCCTTCTTGCCGTTGGGCAGCTCGTAGTCCGCGTCCTCGCCGACCTTGTGACCGATCACCCCGGAGCCGAGCGGCGACTGCGGAGAGTAGGTCTCGATGTCGGCGCTGGCGTACTCGCGGGAGGCGAGCAGGAAGGTCAGCGTGTCGTCCTCGTCACCGTCGAAGGCGATCGTCACGACCATGCCGGGGCCCACGGTGCCGTCCGCCGAGGACGAGGCCTCGCCCACCTGGGCGTTCTCCAGAAGCTGGGTCAGCTGGCGCACACGAAGCTCCTGCTTGCCCTGCTCCTCCTTGGCCGCGTGGTACCCGCCGTTCTCGCGCAGGTCGCCCTCCTCGCGCGCAGCCGCGATCTTGGCGGCGATCTCCGTGCGCGCAGGACCAGTAAGGTGCGCAAGCTCGTCCTTGAGCTTGTTGTACGCCTCCTGGGTCAGCCAGGTGACGTTCTCGCTGGTCTGGGTCACAGGTGCTCCTCGTCGGTACTGGGAATACAAAGCATCGCCCTACCCAGAAGAATGTTCCTTCACGAGTGGGCGAAACCACGAGCCTAACAATTCAGCGGCGGAAGGGGGAGGACATAAGTCACCAAAATCCCGTCAACGCAGGTCAGCGTCGCGTATTCCGATGCGTGGTGGCAGCGGTCGGTTGACGTCAGTCCTCGTGACAGCCGACCAGCTCGGCGGTCGTGCCCCGGGACGTCGTACGGAGGGTGACGACCTGGTCGATCCGTGTGGCCGAGCCGTCGAAGCGGAAGTCGGCCCGGCCGACCTCGGAGCCGTCCGGGGCCTGGGAGCGGACCGTGCAGTACCCGGTGGCGCCGGAGTCCTTGCGCACCTCCAGATGCACCTGGACCCGCTTGTCCTCGGCCTGGAAGCTGATCACTTCGGCGCTGATGTCGGTGCTCACCACATGGTGGTAGCCGAACCAGCCCACCCCGGCCAGCAGTGCGACGCCCAGTGTGATGCCGACGACCTTGAGTGTGCGGTCGGCGCGCTCGTCCGAGGAGCGGCCGTAACGGCCCTCGGGCACTCGCGTACTCGCCGTACTCATGATCGTCCTCTCGGCAGTGCGGGACGTATGTCCCGAAAGGGGCTCCGGGGCCCGGAGCCGGAATTATTCGCCCCCCGATTCGGTCACTATAGAAGCCGCCGATCGCGCCGACGCACCGAGGGCGCCGACTTCGACTTGAGGATTGTGTCTTGACTGACCAGCTGCGACTGATGGCCGTCCATGCCCACCCTGACGACGAGTCCAGCAAGGGTGCGGCCACCATGGCCAAGTACGTGTCCGAGGGGGTGGACGTGCTGGTCGTGACCTGCACGGGCGGCGAGCGCGGGTCCATCCTCAATCCGAAGCTGCAGGGCGACAAGTACGTCGAGGAGCACATCCACGAGGTACGCAAGAAAGAGATGGACGAGGCCCGCGAGATTCTCGGCGTGCAGCAGGAATGGCTCGGCTTCGTCGACTCGGGCCTGCCCGAGGGCGACCCGCTGCCGCCGCTGCCCGAGGGCTGCTTCGCCCTGGAGGACGTGGACAAGGCGGCCGGGGAACTGGTGAAGAAGATCCGTTCCTTCCGTCCCCAGGTGATCACCACCTATGACGAGAACGGCGGATATCCGCACCCCGACCACATCATGACCCACAAGATCTCGATGGTGGCGTTCGAGGGGGCGGCGGACGCCGAGAAGTACCCGGAGTCGGAGTTCGGGCCGCTGTACCAGCCGCTCAAGCTCTACTACAACCAGGGCTTCAACCGGCCGCGGACCGAGGCGCTGCACCACGCGATGCTGGACCGCGGGCTGGAGTCGCCGTACGGGGAGTGGCTCAAGCGCTGGGACGAGTTCCAGCGTGCCGAGCGCACTCTGACCACGCATGTTCCGTGCGCCGAGTTCTATGAGATCCGTGACAAGGCGCTGATCGCGCACGCCACGCAGATCGACCCCGACGGCGGCTGGTTCAAGGTGCCGATGGAGATCCAGAAGGAGGTCTGGCCGACGGAGGAGTACGAGCTCGCCAAGTCGCTCGTGGACACCTCCCTCCCCGAGGACGACCTCTTCGCGGGCATCCGCGACAATGCCTGACATGACCGCAAGCCTGGCACTGACCCACCTCGTCCCCCTCGCCAAGGAACTCGACAAGGACAAGGTGACCCCCGGCGTCCTCGGCTTCATCGTCTTCGCGGTGATGGCCCTGGCCGTGTGGGGCCTGATGAAGTCGATGAACCGCCACATGGGCAAGGTCGACTTCAAGGAGACCCCCGACCCGGAGGCGGAGACCCCCGCCTCCTCGGGTGCGGGCGAGGCCTCACCCGCCAAGGGCTGACCCTCCGCCCGCCGCCACCGCGGCTCGGCGACCCCGGGCGGGAGACCTCGCGTCACCGCGTCCCCGGTCCCGCCGAGCCGCCCGCCGGGCTGTCCGGCCGGCCGTCGCCGTAGGGCAGAAGCGGCCCCGCCGGGACACCACCCCCACGCCACCGCCTCGCCTCACCCCCACGACACCCCCCACGACACCGCCCTTACGACCCCGCCCCCGCGGCCACCCCCATCACCTCACGCGCATGCCGGTCCGGGACCATCCGCAGGCGCCAGGCCTGCCACCCCGCCTCCAGGGTCACACCGCGTTCCAGCAGCAGCTGGAAAGCCTCGACGAAGTCCTCCAGCTTCTCGTCGCGCAGAGGATGGCCGCCGCGGGACAGCTGGGTGAGCTCCTCCTGGGCGACCGCGGTGCCGACGTCGAGGCCGCCGGGGGCCGCGTACGGCAGGAGCGTGCAGCGCAGGAAGCGGGCCCAGTCCTCGCCGCGGCGGTCGCCGTAGCCGGCGAAGAGGCCGATGGCCTCGTCGCACAGGGCGAGCGCCTGGGCGGTGCGCGCGTTGCCGGCGTCCACGACGGCCAGCTCCAGGCAGGTCCACGCCTCGCCGTGGGCGACCCCGATCCGCTGAAAGTCGGCGCGGGCGTCCACCAGGAGCTGGCGGGCGAAGCCGGAGTTGCGCAGCGAGCCGGTCTGCGCGGCGCGCTGGTCGCGGGTCACCCGGGCCGAGTGGTGGCGGGCGCAGGCGAGGCCGTAGACGTCCCGCATGCGGGAGAACATGGTGCGTGAGCGTTCCAGGGCCCGCACCGCGCGGTCCAGGTCGCCGGACTCCTCCAGTGCCTGGCCCAGGTAGTACAGGGTCCAGGCCACACCGCGGGCGTCCTCGTTCTCCCGGTGGCGGGCCTCCGCCCGGCCCAGTGCCTCGGCGGCCGGTGCTGCGTCGCCCGCCACCAGCCGGGCCCGCGCGAGCTGGGTGAGCGCCCACGCCTCACCGCGGGCGTCCCGCGTTCTGCCGTACAGCTCCAGGGCTCGGCGCAGCTCCGACTCCGCGTGCGGTACGTCGCCGAGCCGCAGCCGCAGCTGACCGAGCTGGTAGTGCGCCCAGGCCTCGCCGTGCACGGACTCGCCCGCGCGGTGCAGTTCCAGCGAGCGGTTCAGCAGGTCCAGGGCCTCGGCGAGATGCGCGCGGTCGCGTTCGACCGCCGCCAGCGCGTGCATCGTCCAGGCCCGGTCCGTGGCCAGCTGGGGCGCGGCCTGGAGGTCCAGCGCCTCCCGCAGCTTCGCCGCCGCCTCGGTCAGAGCTCCCTGGTGGTGCAGGGTGATCCCCAGCGAGCACAGGGCACGTGCCGCGCCGGCCTCGTGATGCGCCTCGCGGTACAGGTCGACGACCGACGTCAGTGTGGTGCGCGCCCGGTCCAGCTCGCCCAGCTGCCGGGCCGCGATGCCGGTACGCCACTGCACGGAGCGGATCAGCAGCCCCTGGTCCACGGCCTGCGCCAGCTCGTTGATCTCGCCCAGCCGGTACAGGTCGCCGCGCAGCAGGCAGTAGTCGCACAGGGCGCCGAGCAGGTTGAGTACGGCCGCCTGGTTCACGCCCTCGGCGTGCCGCAGCGTGGCGGTGATGAAGCTGGACTCGTCGTCCAGCCAGCGCAGCGCCTCGTCCAGCGAGGTGAAGCCGTGCGGTCCGAAGCGGTCCGAGCGCGTGGACATGTTGCCGTCGACCAGGCGCAGCACCGAGTCGGCGAGGTCGGCGTAGTTGACGATCAGCCGCTCCTGCGCCGCCGTCCGCTCGGCCGGGTCCTCCTCGTCCAGCAGCCGGGCGTGCGCGAAGGCCCGTACGAGGTCGTGCAGCCGGTAGCGGTCGCCGCGGACATGGTCGAGCAGGCCCGCCTGGGACAGGGCGACGAGATGCCGGGTCGCCTCGGCCTCGTCGGTGGCCAGCAGGGAGGCGGCGGCCGCCGCGCCCAGCGAGGTGCGTCCCGCGAGGGCGAGCCGCCGCAGCAGGCTGCGGGCGGTGTCCGACTGGTCGGTGTAGCGCAGCCACAGCGCCCGCTGGACCGGCTCGACGGGGCCGTACGCCCCGAGGTCCGCGGCCAGTGTCTTCGCCGACCGCGCTCCCAGCGACGACCCGGCGATCCGCAGCGCGAGCGGCAGCCCGCCGCACAGCGTCCGGATCCGCTCGGCGGCCTCCGCGTCGTACGGCCCGTCCCGCGTGCCCAGCAGTTCCTCCACGCCGTCCGCCTCCAGCGGCTCCACGGGCAGCTGGTGCACCCAGGCCGACACGTCCGCCGACAGCTCCAGCGGCTCCCGCGCGGTCACCAGCACCAGGCTGTCGGAACGCTCGGGGACGAGCGTGCGCACCTGCTCCGGGTCGGAGGCGTCGTCGAGCACGACGGTGACGGGCACGCCCGTCAGATGCTGGTGGTACAGCTCGCTGAGCCGCTTGAGCTGCTGGTCCGCCGACGAGCGCTCCCGGAAGAGCAGCTGCTCGCGCGGCGCGCCCAGCCGGTTCAGCAGATGCAGCAGGGCGTCCCGGGTCGGCAGCGGCGGTTCCTGCGGGCTGTCGCCGCGCAGATCCACCAGGCACGCCCCGCGGAACTGGTCCCGCAGATCGTGCGCCGCCCGCACCGCCAGCGTCGAACGGCCGCTGCCGGACGCCCCGTACAGCACGACCACCGTCGGCCGGGTGCTGGTGTGGGCGCGGGCGGCCTGCACCCACTGCCGGATGCGGGCCAGTTCCTCCCGCCGCCCGGCGAACGGCCCCGAGGGTTCGGGGAGTTGACCGAACGACTGCTCCAGCGCCCTGCGGATGCGGGCCGCGCCGCTCTTGTCCTGGCCCAGCAGCCTGGGCGCCGCCTTCTTGGTGCCCGTCCGCGCCGCCAGCATCCGCTGCTGGTCCAGGTAGGGTCTGATCCCGCGCACCTCCAGCGCGGTCAGCCACTGCAGCCGCAGCGCCTCCCGCCCGCCGGGCTGCGCGGCGGCCCCCGCCTGCCGGTGCGCGGCCGGCAGATGCGACCCGGCCACCCTCACGACCGTCGCCGCGGCCCCGGCCACCCCCACCGCCGCGCCCGCGCCCAGCGCGGTCCCGGCCCCGGTCCCGAGCGCCAGGTCGGCCACCACCGCGGCTCCCGCCGCCACGGCCGCCACCAGCAGCGGAGCCCCGCCGCCCGCACGGGCGTAGCGCTGCGAGAACGAGAGCCGCCCGGCCTCCGACTCCTCCACCGCCCGTACGTAGGCGTCGTACTCCTCGGCCGCTGCCGCCGCCATGTCGTCCAAGGCGCCCCGCGCGCGTGCCAGCAGTGCCGTGCCGTCGCCGCGGCCCCCCGATCGCCGTATCTCCTCCTCCACGGCTCGTACCAACAGCCGTTCGGCCTCCGCCCGATGACCGTCCCTCATGCCACGTCCCCCTCCTGCGGCAGCGCTGTCGGGCCAAGTGTGCTGCGGACGGACCGCCGGGGCGAGGGGGCGGGCGGGCTCCTGCACGTCGGGCACACAACTGGGCGCGGGAAGAGCCGTGTTGGTGTGCGCGACCGCCGGGGTGGCTATGGTGATCGCCGTCATCGTCACGACAGACGGCATCGACGGGAAGACGGGGTGGCACATGTCCGCGGACAACGGCTCATTCAGGAGTCCGCCGCCGGGACCGCATCAGCCGTACCAGCCACCGCCTCCGCCCCCGCCACAGCCACCGCATCAGCCGCATCCGCCCCGCTGGGCCTGGTGGGTCGTCGGCATCGTGATTCCCGTGGTGGGCATCGTGGTCACGATCATGGTGGGCAGGCCGGGCTCGTCCGACGACGCCGGCGACGAGGGCGCGCCGCCCGCCACCCGGTCGTCGGCCGCGCCGCGGTCCACCGGCGCGAACCCGCCCGCCGGGCAGCAGAGCGAGCCCGCGCAGGGCGCCGAACCGCCCCAGCCGGTGTACGAGCACAAGAAGATCGAGGCCGATACGACGAACTCGGGGTCGTACATCGACTTCGACACGCCGGGCGAGCCGCTGGTCGTCGCGAACGGCGCCCCCAAGGGCGGGGACGTCATCATCGGATCGTCGACGGGTGGCCCTCCGGATCTGTTCGTGCCCGGCTCCGCCGCGAGGCTGGCCCAGTGGCCCGGATCGGGTGCCGACCCGACGGCCGACGAGTGCGCCGAGAGCGTGGAGCGCAACGGCACATACGTCCTGACGTCGCAGCGCGGCGGCGCGTACTGCCTCCAGACCGACCAGGGCGCCACCGTGTATCTCAAGGTGGTCACCGCTCCGCCCGCCGGTGTCGCGCAACTTGAGGTCACCAGGTGGTAGCCGCCTGACGTCCGGGGTGGGGGCACTGGGGCAGGATGGACCCATGCCCAATCGACTGGCCCATGAGACGTCCCCCTATCTTCTCCAGCACGCCGACAACCCGGTCGACTGGTGGCCCTGGTCGGACGAGGCGTTCGAGGAGGCGCGCAGGAGCGGCCGGCCGGTGCTGCTCAGCGTCGGGTACTCCAGCTGCCACTGGTGCCATGTCATGGCGCACGAGTCCTTCGAGGACCAGGCGACCGCCGACTACCTCAACGAGCACTTCGTGAGCGTCAAGGTCGACCGCGAGGAGCGCCCCGACGTCGACGCCGTCTACATGGAGGCCGTGCAGGCGGCGACCGGGCAGGGCGGCTGGCCGATGACGGTGTTCCTCACGCCCGAGGGGGAGCCGTTCTACTTCGGGACGTACTTCCCGCCCGCCCCGCGGCACGGCATGCCGTCCTTCCGGCAGGTGCTGGAAGGCGTCCGGCAGGCCTGGACCGAGCGGCGGGACGAGGTCGCCGAGGTCGCCGGGAAGATCGTGCGGGACCTCGCCGGGCGGGAGATGGACTTCGGCGGGACCGAGGCGCCGGGCGAGCAGGAGCTGGCGCAGGCGCTGCTCGGGCTGACCCGGGAGTACGACGCGCGGCGCGGCGGCTTCGGAGGGGCGCCGAAGTTCCCCCCGTCCATGGTGATCGAGTTCCTGCTGCGCCACCACGCCCGGACCGGCGCCGAGGGCGCCCTGCAGATGGCGCGGGACACCTGTGAGCGGATGGCCCGGGGCGGTCTCTACGACCAGCTCGGGGGCGGCTTCGCCCGTTACTCCGTGGACCGGGAGTGGGTCGTTCCGCACTTCGAGAAGATGCTGTACGACAACGCGCTGCTGTGCCGCGTCTACACCCACCTCTGGCGTGCCGACGGGTCCGAGCTCGCCCGGCGCGTGGCCCTGGAGACGGCCGACTTCCTGGTGCGTGAACTGCGCACCCCCGAGGGCGGGTTCGCCTCCGCGCTCGACGCCGACAGCGACGACGGCAGCGGCAGGCACGTGGAGGGCGCCTACTACGTGTGGACGCCCGCGCAGCTCGCCGAGGTGCTGGGGGACGACGCCGGCCTCGCCGCCCAGCACTTCGGTGTGACCGAGGAGGGCACCTTCGAGGAGGGCTCCTCGGTGCTGCAACTCCCGCAGCAGGAGCATGTGTTCGACGCCGAGCGGATCGCGTCGGTCAGGGCCCGTCTGCTGGCCGCCCGTGCCGAGCGCCCCGCTCCCGGCCGGGACGACAAGGTCGTCGCCGCCTGGAACGGGCTGGCCGTCGCCGCGCTCGCCGAGACCGGGGCCTGCTTCGACCGGCCGGACCTGGTCGAGGCCGCGGTCGCCGCCGCGGATCTGCTCGTCCGGGTCCACCTGGACGACCACGGCAGGCTCGCCCGGACCAGCAAGGACGGCCGGGTCGGCGCGAACGCCGGGGTGCTGGAGGACTACGCCGATGTCGCCGAGGGCTTCCTCGCGCTAGCCTCGGTGACGGGTGAGGGCGTCTGGCTGGAGTTCGCCGGGCTGCTGCTCGGCCATGTGCTGGCCCGGTTCGTGGACGAGGGTTCGGGCGCGCTGTACGACACGGCCGCCGACGCCGAGCGGCTGATCCGCCGGCCGCAGGACCCCACCGACAATGCCGCCCCCTCCGGCTGGTCGGCGGCCGCGGGCGCCCTGCTGAGCTACTCCGCGCACACCGGGGCCGAGCCCCACCGGGCCGCCGCCGAGCGGGCGTTGGGCGTGGTCAAGGCGCTCGGCCCGCGGGTGCCCCGGTTCATCGGCTGGGGGCTGGCCGTGGCCGAGGCGCTGCTGGACGGACCGCGGGAGGTCGCCGTGGTCGGGCCCTCGGCCGACGACCCGGCCGCGCGCGCCCTGCACCGCACCGCGCTGCTGTCCACCGCGCCGGGCGCCGTCGTGGCGTACGGCACGGTCGGCAGTGACGAGTTCCCCCTGCTGGCCGACCGCACCCTGCTGGGCGGTGCGCCGACGGCGTACGTCTGCCGGAACTTCGTGTGCGACCTGCCCGTGACGGACGAGGCGGCCCTGCGGGAGAAGCTCACCCCCTGAACCGCGCCGGACGGGAGGCCGGGCTGCGCCGGACGGGAGACCGGGCCACGCCAGACGGGAGACCGGGCCACGCCAGACGGGAGACCGGGCCGCGCCAGACGGGAGACCGGGCTGCGCCGGACGGGAGACCGGGCCGACACGGAAAAGCCGGGTCCGAGGCGCGCCGTCACGCCTCGGGCCCGGCTCGTGCGACTGCCCGTCAGCCCAGTGGATCCGGCACGCGATCCACCACCGGCTCGGGCGCGGGCACCCTGGCGGGCTCCGCCTGACGCCCGCTCAGACGCTGGTACAGCAGCCGGTCCACGACCAGGAACCGCGCGGTGAACACGACGGCCATCGCCAGCGCGGTCGCCGCCACCGGGGCCATGCCCGCCGAGCTCATCAGCAGGGCGCCGAGCGGGATGCGGGCGACGAGGTCGGCGTTGCCCACCGCCGCGAACGACAGCAGCCGTACGGCGCGATGGTGGTGGCGCCGCTGGTTGCGGTAGACGAAGGAATCGATCAGCGCGAAGTTCCACAGCAGCCCGGCCTGGTTGGCGACGATCTCGGCCGGGGTGTAGTAGAGGCCCCAGCGGGTGAGCAGCCAGAGCAGCAGCAGGTTGGGGACGAAGCCGGACAGGCCGATCAGGCCGAACACGACCGCGCGGGCCCGGGGGTCGGCGGTGCGCAGGGTGACGAGGTGGCGCAGGAAGCGCAGCCCCTCGCGGGCGGTCGACTTGGACTCCCCGGCATGCCGCTCGCCGAACGAGTACGGCACCTCGGCGATACCGCGCGGACGGCAGCGTACGGCGAGTTCGAGGAGGATCTTGTAGCCGAGCGGCTGGAGGCCCTCCTCCGGCTCGGTTCCGGCCGAGCCCCGCTCGACGGCGCTGCGCCGGATCGCGAAGAAGCCGCTCATCGGGTCGGTCAGCCCGCTCAGGGCGCGCGGGAAGAGGGACTTGGTGACCAGCGTGGAGGCGCTGGAGACCAGTCTGCGGTAGCCGCCGTCCAGGCCGGTGCGGTCGCCGCCGGCCGCGTACCGGCTGGCCACGACGAGTTCGGCGCCGGTCGCCTCGCCCCGGGCCACGAGGGCGGGGATCAGCTCCGGCGGGTGCTGGAGGTCGGCGTCGATGACGACGATCCACCTGCCGGACGCGCGCTCGATGCCCTCGACGACCGCGCCGCCCAGGCCGCCCTCGGGGACATCCCGGTGGTGCAGGATCACGGGCAGGGGGCAGTCGGCGGACGCCTCCTCGACGACCTGGCAGGTGTCGTCCGTGGAGTCGTCGGCGAAGACGACCTCGGCGCGCATGCCGGCCGGGATCGCGGCGCCGATGCGGGTGAGCAGTTCGCGGATGTTGCCGGATTCGTTGAAGGTGGGGACGACGACGGACACATCGGCGGGCGGCGCCGTCATCGTGCCTCCTGGGGCTGGGGCGTCTGCTGGGCGAGGTGGGCGCCGACGTGGGAGGTCAGCTCCCAGTCGCGGCGGCCGGTGTACTCGCGCCAGACCGCGCGCAGGGCCGCGGCGGCGAGGATGACGGCGTAGACGGGGCCGCCGAGGATCAGCTTGGCGTAGTGGCCGAAGCCGATCCGGAAGCCGTACTCACGGCCGAAGTCGTGCAGCGCGACGGCCTCGAAGACGATCATCGCCGCCATCGGCAGCATGGGCAGCCAGGCGAACATCGAGAACGGCAGCGGCACACCGCCGATGACGGCGAAGAGGATGCCGAGAGGGATCATCACGCCGGTCGCGGCCTGCACGAACGGGGTGCTGAGGGTGTAGCGGGCGAGCAGCCGCTGGCCCAGGCCGGGCAGCCGGCGCCACTCGCCCTTGCGCAGCACCTGGAGAAAGCCCTGGTTCCAGCGGGTGCGCTGCTTGTAGAGCGCCTTGATGGAGTCGGGGGTCTCCTCGCGGGTGACCAGCGCGGAGTGGTAGGCGACGACGACCTTGGCACCGCCGGAGGACAGCCGTACGCCGAGGTCGCAGTCCTCGGCGAGGCAGTTGCCGTCCCAGCCGCCGGTCTCACGCAGTAGATCCGATCGCACGAACACCGTATTGCCGCCGAGCGGGATGAATCCCTTGCGGGCGTGCAGATGCAGTCGGCTGCGGAACCAGAAGAAGTACTCCAGGCAGTTGCGCAGGCTGTACCAGCTGCTCTCGTAGTTGATCAGCTGGACCCCGCCCTGGACGACGTCGGCGCTCTCGCGGCGGAAGGCGAAGTCGACGTGGCTGAGCAGCTCGGGGTGCACGACGTCCTCGGCGTCGAAGACCCCGACGACCTGGCCCCGGGCGTAGGGCAAGGCGGTGTTGAGGGCGCGGGGCTTGTTCTTCTTCTCGTGGGTGTCGACGACCGTGCGCACGGTGCCCGGGTGCTCGGCGGCGAGTTCATGGGCGATGGCGGAGGTGCCCGGGTCGTCGTGGCCGACGATCAGGATGATCTCGTAGGACGGGTGGTCGATGCGCAGCATCTGCTCGACCGTGTGCCGCAGGACCGCTTCTTCGTGGCGAGCCGGCACCAGCAGTGAGAAGGACAGTTCGGCGCGGCCGTCGGGTGCCGCGAAGGCCGTCGACTCCAGTGTCTCGGGCGTGCGCCAGGCGTGCAGCATCCACCACAGCGTCACGCCGGCGGCGGCCATGAGCACGATGGAATCGATGAATAGCACAACGGAGACCACGAATTCCCCCCTCGGTCTTTCTGGTCATCCTTGCTGTGTAAACCAGTGGTACGAATCGCTCGCCCGGAACGTTCAGTGTCCGTCTGCGGCCCCCCGGCGGGACACGACTTCCGTGGGCGATTGTGATCTTCGTGGACCGGTTTCTCGGGCATGGCCGAAGCAGGTCCGTGAGTAAGTTTCAGGACAAAGCTAGCAGGTTCGTTATTTCCCCGGCAATGAGGCCCGGCGGTGGTGATCACCACCGCAAGTGGAGCTTGAAGTTCTGCTTATGCCTGGCCGAAAGCTGTGTCATGATGCATCGGCATGCCTGATTCCGGGGGGTTTCAAGGGAGAGGTCCGCGAGAGTCGGGTGCAGAAGTGGGTGGGGGGATTCCGTATGGGGACAGTGATACCGCACGCCCGTGCGCGTGATGCCGAACTCGACCGTTCCGAAGGTTCTCCTTCCGTTCTCCGGCCGGTGTCCGGGGATTCGGGCGGGACCAGCTCCACGCGCGGGAGTGTGTTACAGCGCGGTTATTTCTGGGTTGCACCTGTTCTCGCCGTCGGCATTCTGGTGAGAGTAATCGGAATTGGCAATTTCCCCTTTCCCAACGACGACGAGGGGACGTATCTCGCCCAGGCGTGGGCCGTTCGGCACGGCGAACTCGCGCATTACACCTACTGGTACGACCACCCGCCGCTGGGCTGGATCCAGCTCGCCGGAATGTCCTGGGCGCCCGACTGGCTGCTGCCCGATCTGCCCGCCTACGTCCAGGGCCGCATCGCGATGCTGCCGGTGGCCGCGGCGGCGATGGTCCTGCTGTACGTGATCGGCCGGCGCCTCGGTCTCGCCCGGCCCACCGCCGCGGCGGCGACGCTGCTGTACGCGCTCTCCCCGCTAGCGGTCGTCCTGCACCGGCAGATCTACCTGGACAACTTCGCCGTCCTGTGGGTCCTCGTCTCCGTCGCCCTCGCGCTCTCGCCGCGCCGCCATCTGTGGCACCACGTGGCCGCCGGCATCGCCTTCGCGCTGGCGGTGCTCTCCAAGGAGACCATCGCGGTGCTGCTGCCCGTGCTGGTGGTCGCCGTGTGGCAGGGCAGCCACGCCAGCACCCGAAAGTTCTCCCTCGCGGGCTTCGGCTCCGGCTTCGTGCTGACCGTGCTGTTCTATCCGCTGTACGCCCTGCTCAAGGGCGAGCTGCTGCCCGGCGCGGGACACGTCTCGCTGCTCGGCACGCTGAAGTTCCAGCTCGGCGGCCGCGAGGGCAGCGGCTCGGCGTTCCAGGACGGCACCGACGCGCACCGGCTGTTCACCGACTGGCTGGACCGCGACCCGTATCTGCTGATCGGCGGGGCCGTCGCGGCCCTTGTCGCCCTGGCCGTACGGCAGTTGCGGCCCGCCGCGCTCGCCGTGCTGGTCCTCGCCCTGGTCGCGATGCGGCCCGGCGGCTATCTGCCGCAGATGTACATCGTGCAGGTCCTGCCGTTCCTGGCACTCACCGTCGCCGGGCTCGTCCAGGCCGCCGTCACCCGGCTGCCCGCCCCGCGGGCCTGGCTGCGCCCGGCCGCGGCCGTCGCCGCGCTCGCCGCCGGGGCCGTACTCGTCGCCCCGCACTGGTACGACCGGGACCGCGCGGCCATGTCCGCCGACGACAACGGCGTCTACCGCCAGGCCGCGCGCTGGCTGCACGACACCGAGGTCGGCGACCGCGCGAAGGTGCGGCTCGTCACCGACGGTGTGCTGTGGCTGGACGCGGTCGACGCCGGGTACCGGCCGGGCACGGGCGTCATCTGGCACTACAAGCTGGACCAGGACCCGGCCGTCACCAAGACGCTGCCGCACGGCTGGAAGGACATCGACTACGTCGTGTCCACGCCCGCGCTGCGCGGCGAGCGACAGCATCTGCCCACGCTGCGGGACCTGTTCGCGCACGCCACACCCGTCGCCACCTTCGGCGAGGGCGGCGGCCGGATCGACGTCCTGCGCATCCAGAACGACGGGTGAACCCGGCGGCCCGCCCTGGGCCGCTTCCCACCCGTGGACACCAGGGAGACCCCCGAGGCCCGAAAGCCGCCCCGGGGGTCCCTCCCCGGCAAGGGGTTCGTGAACAAGGGGGGACGACCATGCACCTTCGAGCCCGAAGACCAGCACGCGGGAGAACCGGCCGCGTCCTGACCACATCCCTCATCCTCTTCGCCGCCGCGCTCGGCCTCGGCCCGCTCGGCGCCCAACCCGCCACCGCCGCCACCAACCTGGTCAAGAACCCCGGCCTGGAGATCATCGACGGGCCGTCCCAGTTCCCGCAGTGCTTCGAGAAGTCGGGCTGGGGAGACAACGACTTCACCTTCACCGTCACCGACGACGCGCACGCCGGCGGCAAGGCCGTCCGGATCGAGCTGACCCGGCGCGGCGACGGCGACCGCAAGACGATGATGCTGGAGAACTCCTGCGCCCCGCAGGTCACCGCGGGCCACCAGTACGACCTGTCGTTCTGGTACAAGTCCACGACACCCGACGTGGCCTTCACCATCTTCCGCCACGACACCACCCTGGGCTGGGTCTACTGGACCGACCTCAAGACCCTTCAGCAGTCCGCGGGCTGGAGCCGCACCGAGGTCCGCACCCCGGTCATTCCGCCGGGCACCGACCAGGTCACCTGGGGCGGCGCCCTCTACGGCGTCGGACGGCTCACCACCGACGACTACGCGATGACGGACGCCACCGTCCCCGCCGAGCCCGACCCCTGCGAGGCGGGCGGCACGGGACCGCAGTGCAAGGGCGAGTGGACCGTCCAGACGCTCCAGTCGCCGGTGCGCGCCATCCACTCGGTGCTGCTGCACAACGGCAAGGTGCTGCTGATCGCAGGCTCCGGCAACGACCTCGACATGTTCAGGGCCGGCACCTTCAGGACCACCCTGTACGACCCGGTCGCCGGCACCTACACCGACATCCCGACGCCGTCGGACTTCTTCTGCGCCGGGCACGTCCAGCTCCCGGACGGCCGCGTGCTGGTGATGGGCGGCAACAAGGACTACGCCGCCCCCGACGGCAGCGTCGGCTACAAGGGCCTGAAGACCAGCTACATCTTCGACCCGGCGACCGACAAGTACGTCAGGACGAACGACATGCTGGCCGGGCACTGGTACCCGTCGGCCACCGTCAGGGGCAACGGCGACGTGATCTCGCTCGGCGGCCTCGGTGAGGACTCCTCCGGCACGGTCGTCAACGAGCACTTCTCCTACGCCCAGAACAAGTGGCTGCCGATGGGCGAGGCCAAGCAGGCCTGGGCCTTCTGGGGCCTGTACCCGTCGATGATCCTGCTCCAGGACGGCCGCCTCTTCTACACCGGCAGCCATGTCTTCGGCGTGGGCCTGTCCGGCACCGGCGCCTCGGTCTACGACTACGACGCGAACACCATCAGCGAGATCCCGGGCCTGCGCAAGAAGGACGAGCGCGACCAGTCGATGTCGGTGCTGCTGCCGCCCGCCCAGGACCAGAAGGTCATCACCATCGGCGGCGGCAACCACACCGTCTCGCCCGACGCGCACCGGCTCGTGGACGTCATCGACATGAAGGCCGCCTCGCCGGCCTATGTTCCCGGACCGAACCTGCCGCAGGGCAAGTACCAGAACGGCCAGCCGCAGACCGGTGACCAGGGCAAGGTGTATGTCTCCGCGGTGATCCTCCCGGACGGCAAGGTCCTGGAGACCGGCGGCGCCCTGCACACCTACCGCGAGGATCCCGTCTTCGAGGCCTCGATGTACGACCCGGCGACCAACGCCTTCCAGCCGGGCCTGGCCACCGACCCGGTCCCGCGGACGTACCACTCCTCGTCCGTGCTGCTGCCCGACGGCCGCGTCATGAGCATCGGCAACAACCCGGGCGACGGCTCCTTCGACCAGCGCGTGTCGATCTACAAGCCGCCGTACCTGTTCCGGGGCGCCCGGCCGCAGATCACCTCGCTGGCGCACACGGCGTGGGCGTACGGCAGCACGCAGCGCATCACGGTCGACAAGCCGGTGGTCAAGGCCTCGCTGATCCGCCCGGCCGCGGTCACCCACTCCTCCGACCCGAACCAGCGCTACGTCGACCTGCCGATGAACGTCGACGGCAACACCATCGACCTCAGCCTGACCAGCAACCCGAACATCGCGCCGCCCGGGTACTACATGCTGAGCGTGGTGGATGCCAACGGCGTGCCGTCGGTGTCCAAGTGGGTGCGCGTCGGCGCCTCCGGCCAGGTCGCCGAGGCACGGGTGCAGGCGTACGCCACGGATCTGGAGAGGAGCCTGGCGGCGGGCGAGGCGAACGGGTCCGCCACCGGCGGCTCGGCCGCCACGGGCGGACACGACCACAGCGCCATGGCCTCGGGCGGTACCGGCCACTCCCGGCACCAGGGCATCACGATGCCCCAGGGCTACGACGGCTGCGACCACTCCTACGGCACCATCAGCCAGTGCGTGCCGTGGAAGTTCCCCGCGGTGCCGCAGAACGAGCGGTGCACCTGGCTGAAGAAGAACGGCTACGGCACCGGGCTCGCGGTCCACGGCCGTGACCGTCACCGCCTGGACCGCGACAAGGACGGCATCGCCTGCGGCAGGGGCGACATCGTCAGACGCCGCTGAGGATCACCGGCGCCGCGGCACGGCCCCGGACCCGGGTACGACCACCGGGTCCGGGGCCGTGCCGTGTCCGGCTGCCGGTTCCCGGCCCGCTTCAGCCACGCCGGGCGCGCCTGCTCAGCGCGCCCTCGACGATCGCCTCCAACTGGTCGTGGTGGGCGCCCTTCCAGTAGGCCCGCCCGCACGCGCGGCACTGCGCGAAGACGTCGTACGACGCCTGGGTGCCGCGTTCGAGCTGGTCGGCGACCTCATCCTTGGTGGCCTGCCGCAGGACGCCGTTGCAGGCGGTGCAGCGGCTCCAGGGGTTCAGCTCGGGGTCGAACCGGTCGAGGACGTCGTGGAGCTGGTCCTCCGGGCGGGTGCTGTAGATGTAGGCGCCGGCCCACAGCTCGCGGCGCCGCAGCAGTCCGCGGTCGCGGCTGAGCATGACCCGCCGTTCGGCGGCGGAGCGGGCGGCGAGCGCCGGGTCACCGATGTCGGTGGACTCGTAGGCGGTGTCCACGCCGAGCAGCCGCAGCCGCCGGGCGAGGGTGCCGAGGTGCACGTCGAGCAGGAAGCGCAGCGGGGCGCCGGGGACCTGCTGGGGGCGGGGCACCGGGCGGACCTCGACGGACTCGCCGTGCGCGGGCACGTGCGAGACGGGCACCTCGCGTCCGTCCACGACCAGCGCGCCGACCTCGGTCAGCGGCACGCCGAGGGACTCCACGACATGCCCGAGGGTGGAGACGCCGTCCACGGCGAGGGCGGTGGCGCCGCCGCGCCGGCCGTGCGGCACGAACAGGGCGAGGTCGGGGCTGACTTGGACATGGATCTCGGGTGCGCTCACGGGGCCAGGATGGCATGCGGCCCCGGACCCGTCTCATGGGTTTGTGCCGGGCAGCCCGTGCAGTGGCAGGGCGCAGACGCGCAGTGCCGCCCGGGAGAGCGACAGCGGCGTGACGCCGGAGCCGGACTCCGTCGCCGTACGGCTGCCGAGGAGCGCGGCGAAGGCGAGGACCACCAGGCACACGCTGACCACGGCCCGTGCCCAGGGGCGGTCGCCGGGGGACCGGCGGCAGATGCTGGAAGCGGCCATGAATTGAGAGTAACTCTCAAAATGCGGTCACTGTCAATCTGGCATCCGCCCGGAGGCATGAAAAGCGGCCACGGTCCGATGGACCGTGGCCGAAGAGTGAGGGTGCGGGTTACGCGTGCTGGTAGGCGACCAGTGAGATGCCGACGTAGTGCACGACGAAGGCGGCCAGGGTGAGCGAGTGGAAGACCTCGTGGAAGCCGAACCAGCGGGGGGAGGGGTTGGGCCGCTTGATGCCGTAGATCACACCGCCCGCGCTGTAGAGCAGGCCGCCCACGATGACCAGGACCAGCACCGCGATGCCGCCCGCGCGCATGAAGTCGGGCAGGAAGAAGACGGCGGCCCAGCCCATGGCGATGTAGCAGGGGGTGTAGAGCCAGCGCGGGGCGCCGACCCAGAACACCCGGAAGACGATCCCGGCCGCCGCCGCGGCCCAGATGCTCCACAGCAGCCACCGCCCCTTCCCGTCGGGCAGGAGCAGCAGGGTCAGCGGGGTGTAGGTGCCCGCGATGATCAGGAAGATGTTCGCGTGGTCGAGCCGGCGCAGGAGGCCGTCCATGCGCGGGCCCCAGTTGCCCCGGTGGTACAGGGCACTCACGCCGAACAGCAGGCAGGCTGTGAGGACATAGATTCCGCAGGCCACGCGACCGCGCGGGGAGTCCGCCAGCGCGGTGAGCACCAGGCCCGCGATCAGCACGGCCGGGAACATGCCGAGGTGCAGCCAGCCCCGGAGTCTGGGCTTGACCGGATACGGAAGCGAGGGCGCGACGGGACCGCGGCCGGGGTCCGGCGGGTCCAGCGGCGCGTCGGTTGCGGACGCAGTCATGCGTCGCATCGTACCTACGGAACCGTAAGTTACGGGTCAGCGGAGCGAGATGACCTGCCGGGAGTGGGCATCATCTCACGTCTCCTGTCGGCCGTTCGCGCCCTGTCAAGGCAAAGAACTTTTTGCCGAACGCCATGTGGACGCAAAGAAACGCCGTCACACGTGGCGATCCTCACTCCGCTCACCTGTGAGGTCCTCTGGACAGATGGGCGGGAACGTCGGATGATCAAATGAGTGCGGTCGGCACCGGATGAGCGCCTACGAAGCATCCGGGTCGCAGCCCCCACGGGGCAGAACAGGACAAAAAACCCTCTCTTAGGAGCAATCGTGGCGCGAGACATCGCGGCTCCCTCCGTCGTCCCCACCAACCACCAGGAACTGGTCACCTGGGTCAACGAGATAGCCGAACTCACTCAGCCGGACAACGTGGTCTGGTGCGACGGATCCGAGGCCGAGTACGAGCGGCTCTGCGAGGAGCTGGTCGCGAAGGGCACCTTCCAGAAGCTCGACCCGGTCAAGCGCCCGAACTCCTACTACGCCGCCTCCGACCCCACCGATGTCGCGCGCGTCGAGGACCGCACCTTCATCTGCTCCGAGAAGGAGCAGGACGCGGGCCCCACCAACCACTGGAAGGCCCCCGCCGAGATGCGGGAGATCTTCGCCGGTGACAAGGGCCTGTTCCGCGGCTCGATGAAGGGCCGCACCATGTACGTGGTGCCCTTCTGCATGGGCCCGCTCGGCTCGCCGCTGTCCGCGATCGGCGTCGAGATCACCGACTCCGCCTACGTCGCCGTCTCCATGCGCACCATGACCCGCATGGGCCGGCCCGTCCTCGACGAGCTCGGCACCGAGGGCTTCTTCGTCAAGGCCGTCCACACCCTCGGCGCCCCGCTGGAACCGGGCGAGCAGGACGTGCCGTGGCCGTGCAACCAGACGAAGTACATCTCCCACTTCCCGGAGACCCGCGAGATCTGGTCCTACGGCTCCGGCTACGGCGGCAACGCGCTGCTCGGCAAGAAGTGCTACGCCCTGCGCATCGCCTCCGTCATGGCCCGCGACGAGGGCTGGCTGGCCGAGCACATGCTCATCCTGAAGCTGACCCCGCCCACCGGTGAGTCCAAGTACGTCGCCGCCGCCTTCCCCTCCGCCTGCGGCAAGACCAACCTGGCCATGCTGGAGCCGACGATCTCCGGGTGGACGGTCGAGACCATCGGCGACGACATCGCCTGGATGCGTTTCGGCGAGGACGGCCGCCTGTACGCCATCAACCCCGAGGCGGGCTTCTTCGGCGTCGCGCCCGGCACCGGTGAGCACACCAACGCCAACGCGATGAAGACCCTGTGGGGCAACTCCGTCTTCACCAACGTCGCGCTCACCGACGACGGCGACATCTGGTGGGAGGGCATGACGGAGGAGACCCCGGCCCACCTGACGGACTGGAAGGGCAACGACTGGACGCCCGCGTCCGAGGTGCCCGCCGCGCACCCCAACGCCCGCTTCACCGTCCCCGCCTCGCAGTGCCCGATCATCGCGCCCGAGTGGGAGGACCCCAAGGGCGTGCCGATCTCCGCGATCCTCTTCGGCGGCCGCCGCGCCACCGCCGTCCCGCTGGTGACCGAGTCCTTCGACTGGGACCACGGCGTCTTCCTCGGCGCCAACGTGGCCTCCGAGAAGACCGCCGCCGCCGAGGGCAAGGTCGGCGAGCTGCGCCGCGACCCCTTCGCCATGCTGCCGTTCTGCGGCTACAACATGGGCGACTACATGGGTCACTGGGTCGACGTGGCCAAGGACCGGGACCAGTCCAAGCTGCCGAAGATCTACTACGTCAACTGGTTCCGCAAGAACGACGAGGGCAAGTTCGTCTGGCCCGGCTTCGGCGAGAACAGCCGTGTCCTGAAGTGGATCGTCGAGCGCCTGGACGGCAAGGCCGAGGGCGTCGAGACCCCGATCGGCGTGCTGCCGACCAAGGCCGCCCTGGACACCGACGGCCTCGAACTGTCCGACTCCGACCTGGACTTCCTGCTCACCGTCGACAAGGACGTGTGGCGCGAGGAGGCCGCGCTGGTGCCCGAGCACCTCAACACCTTCGGTGACCACACGCCGAAGGAGCTGTGGGACCAGTACCGCGCTCTGGTCGAGCGCCTGGGCTGACGGCCCGGAGGAACGACCCGTAAGAGAAGACGGGGCGCGAGCCCCCCTGGATCCCCCGCGGTCGGCCCCGATGGGAGCCCTGCCCAGTGATCGTCACGCCGGCCGCGGGAGGCGGCACATTGTCACGAACAGTGGCCCCGCACAATGGCGTGCGGGGCCGTGCTGCGTGGCCGTGGTGCGTGGCCGTGGTGCCCGTGACCTGACCCGAGCCCCCGGCGGTGCGGCCCGACGGCGGGATCGTGGCCGCAGGCTCCGGCAGGGGCGAGGCCGCGCCCGCCCGCCACAACGCCGACGGCCCCGACACCGGCCCCCGACACCGGCTTTCGGCGGCGGCGACGGCCAGGTAAGCGCCGACCCCGCGCCGACTTCGCGCCGACCCCGCCCCCTGGCTGCCGCAGGTGCGCGGCTACGGGCGGGTCCTGGCGCTCTTCCCGCACGTCAGCCCCTAGATGTCACCGCTCCCGCCCCGGTCCTCCAGGTACCGGGTGTGGGTCTCCTGGCGGCGGACCTCGATCTCCCGCAGGCCGGCCGCCAGGGTCTCCGCCTCCCGGCGCAGCAGCCCCAGCTGACGCTCCAGATGCCGCTCGGGCGGCTCCTGGCCGGGCGTCATCCGATGCCACCACCGGGTCCGTACGAAGGTGTCGACGGCCTCCGGGACGTCCTGGCGCACCATCCGGGACAGCGCGTGCACGCCCTCCGGGTCACGGGCCAGAGCCTCGGCGACCCAGCCGGGCTCCAGCAGCGCGGCCAGCAGGTCCGTCAGCTCGGTCAGGCCCCCGGCGGCTGCCGGCGGCAGCTCCACGTCCGCGAGATAGTCGCGAAGTCTGCCGAAGTCCGCGCGCAGCTCGTCCAGTTGGGCCGACGGGTCGGGGAAGTCAGGCAGCGCCGGCCGCTCCGGCGGGGCGATCAGCGCGCCCGCGCCGTACAGTCCGAGGACCACTACCGGCCAGTAGGTGCCCGCGAGCCCGGTGAAGGTGAGCGCGAGCCCGGCCAGCCCGCACACGCTCCCGGTGATGTTCTTCCGGGACCCCAGATACTCACTGATAGCCACGGATCTCCTCGAAGGCGCCGTCCAGCGAGCCCTGCTGGGCGTCGAACAGACGGCCGCCGGTCAGCTCGGCGATGTGCTCCAGCTCCCCGCGGTCGGAGTTGCCGAAGAGGATGGGGAAGACGGGGGTGGCCCGCCGCGCCGGGTCGAGCCCGGCGTAGAAGGCGTCGAACTCCTCGGCGCTCGCGCCGGTGGTGTTCTCGCCGTCCGTCATCAGCACGATCGAGGTGAACGTGTCCCGTCCGTCGCCCAGGTGCTCGTACGCCTCCTGGAGCGAGGTGAAGATCGCGGTGTCGCCCTCGGCGGTGAGCGCGTCGGTGTCCTCGCGGATCGCCTTCATGCCCTTGCCCGGGTCCTCGGGGTCGACCACATGGGTGCGCACACTCTTCACGTCCGAGCCGAACGGCATCAGCGTGACCTCCTCGCGCTCCCGGAAGTCCCCGGTCAGCCCGGCCAGCGCCGCCCTCAGCCGTTCGATCCGGTCGCCCTCCATCGAGCCGGAGGTGTCCAGGACGTAGACCGTGCGCGAGGGCCGGCGCAGCTCGTTCTCGTAGGAGTCGAGCAGTCCGTCGGCGACCGACCGGCTGCCCGGGAAGGGCAGTTCGCGGCGCCGCTCGGTGTCCAGTCCGGGCGCCGGGTCCACGGAGGGGACGACCGGGCGGCGGTGCGTACGGGTGGTGATCTCGCGCTGGATCTCCGGCGAGCGCAGCGCCTCGGTCAGCCGTCGCACGTCCTCGCGGGCCGTGCCGTTCGACGAGGTCAGCGAGGACAGCGGGTAGTCGGCGGTGACGACCCCGTCGCGCGGGCGGATCACCGTCAGGTCCGGCATGCCGGTGAGCACGGACTCGTAGTTGAGCAGCGCGTCCACGTCACCGCGCCGCTGGTGGGCGGTGGCCAGCCAGCCCGAGGAACCCGAGGTCAGCTTCTGCCCCTGGAAGAACTCCTTCAGCCGGGGCGTGGCCTTTTCGACATCGGCGTCCGTCAGCGCGGACTGCGCCCCGGACAGCGCGGAGGCCACCGAGATCAGCGTCGAGAAGCCGGAGTTGGAGCGCGCCGGGTCGGTCATGCCGTAGGTGAGCTTCTCGTCGGCGACGGCCTGCCCGACCTGCGCCCAGGTCACGTTCCCGGGCTTCCAGCCCAGTTCCCGCACGGTGGCAGGGCGCACACCGATGGCGACCGGGCTGGACATCACCGGCGTCTCGGAGACGACCTCCTTCGCCGCCTCCGGGCGCAGCCGCAGATAGTCGTTCGAGGACAGCCACAGCGCGTCGTACGTCCCCCTGGCCCTGCCCCGCGCCAGCAGGTCGACCGCGTCCAGCGTGCCCATGTAGGTGGGCCGGACGGTGATGCCGGTCTTCTCGCGGACCCTGTCCAGCACCGGCGTCATGTCGGCGAGCTCGCTGGAGGCGAGAACGCGCAGGGTGCCGGCCTGGTAGGTGGCGGCGGGGCGGTCGGGCTCGTCCTGGGACGAGCAGGCGGTGAGCAGGGCGGCACCGGCGAGCGCCGCGGCGAGCACACGTCTCATCCGAGGCCGCCTTCCAGCGCGGACTGCGAGCGGCTGCGCGCCAGGAAGGCGCCCGCGTGCTGGAGTTCGGCGGTGAGGTTCTCCACGGTCGTCGCCATCACCTCGGTGGCCTGCACCTTGTAGGTGTCGATGGCGTCGAGGGTGCGATAGATCTGCTGGAACGCGGTGCGCAGGGTCTCGGCGCCGACGGCCGGGTCGGCGGCGATGCGCTGGATCTCCCCGCTCTGCGTGGCGAGCATCTCGGCGTTGCCGCGGATCAGGTCCTCGGTGGTGCCGCGCAGGGCGTTGACCTGCTCGACGACCTTCTTCTGGTTGTCGAGCGCGGAGGCCAGCATCACGGAGATGCGCAGAGCCGACACGGTCGTCGTGGCGGCCCGGTCGACGCCCTTGATCAGCTCCTCGTTGTTGCGCCGCACGACGTCCATGGCGAGGTAGCCCTGTGCGCACACGGCGAGCTGGGTGAGCAGGTCCTGGTGCTTCTGCCGCACGGGGAAGAGCACGTCGGCGCGCAGCGAGTCGGCCGCCCCGGGGTCGCCGACCCCGGCGATGTGCTGCTCCACGGCGGTGTCCAGGGCCTCGGTGAGGACGACGTACTCCTGGAGCTTGCCCATGGTCTCCCACAGACGCACCCGCTCGGTCTGCAACGCGGCGTTGTCGCGGCGCAGTTCGTCCTGGCCGCCGCGCAGCGAGCCGACGATTGTGTTGAGGGTGCCCTGGGCGGAGGCGTACTTGGCGACGTGGTCGCGCAGCTTGTTGCCGCCGGGCAGCCTGGAGAGGAACTTGCGCCCCTTGGAGGCGGGCAGGTCGCGCGGGTCGAGGTCCTCGACCACGCGCCGCAGTTCGACGAGCGACCCGGCGACCTTCGCCGACGCGTCCCCGCCCTTGTCGGGCAGGGAGCGCACGGTGCGCTCCAGCATGCGGTTGGACTGCGCGGCCGCGGTGCGCATCTCCCCGGCGCCGAGGGCGGTGATCTCCCCGACCTTGCCGGCGAACTCCGGAGAGCGGGCGTCGAGCACGGCGAGTCCGGAGACATAGTCGGCGGCCTTGCGCGCCATGTCGTCGCGAACGCCGTCCTCGACGGGCACCAGCCCGCCGGCCCTGTCCCGGGGCACGGCCGTGACGGGCTCGGGCGGCGTGAGGGTGAAGTCGTTGTCGGTCATGCGGAGTTCCCCCTAGTGCCGGGTCCGGCGCGCCATCTCGTGCAGCACCGCGGAGGTGGGCACGGGCGCCTGCCGGACGCCGGTCAGCGTCTGGTTGAGGTGGGCGGAGTGGGCCTTGGTGGCCGCGGTGAACTCGGCGGCCGCCCCCTGCGGCCGGAATCCGTGCTTCACCGCGAGCCGCCGCAACTCCTTGTCGTCGCTCAGCAGTTCACCAATCGCCCGGCCGTTCTCGGTGAGCGGTACGACGGTGTGGTCGCTGTTGGCGGTGGTGTCCGGGTACAGCACGGTCAGGTCACCCGGGTCCTGCTGCTCGTTCAGCAGCGAGGCCACCTGCGACTCGTAGACCAGGACCAGCGGGTTGCCGACGCCGCTGACGAAGTCCCGGAACGCCGCGTCCGAGCTGGACTGCTGGGCGCCCTGCACGCTGACGAGCTTGCGCATCAGGGGCGCGGTGGCGTCGAGTCCCTCGTCGTCGGCGACGACGCGGCCGCCGTTGGCCACGTAGGAGGCCGCTGCGAGGTACAGGGCCCCGGAGTTGGAGGTCTCCGGGTCGGTGCTGGCGACATAGAGCGTGCCGCTCAGCTCCCCGTACTTCTGGGCCCCCTTCAGCTCCTGCCAGGTCCGGTCGGCGCGGGCGGCGGCGAGATAGGGCTCCATCCTCAGCACCCCCCGGCCGGTGCCCTGCTCCAGCGTGGCCATCCCGTTGCCGGCGAGCACCTCGGCGGCGCTGCGGTGGGCGACCACGACGAGGGGGGAGTAGAAGGGCCGCGGCAGCGGCTGCCGCACCTCGTACTTCCGGGCCAGCTCGTCGGCGGGCGCCTTGCTGGACGGGAACGCGAGGTCGTAGCCCCTCAGCTCCAGCCCCTCCATGGCCCATGACCCGGAGGTCTCGGCCTTCACGGTGTAGCCCTTGGCGGCCAGGGCCTTCACCACCTGCGGATCGGCGAAGAACTCCGCCTTCTCCGACCCGATCACCGCGCGTACGGTCTTCGTTGCCGCACCCTGGTCCTCACCGCCCTGCCCGATGACGACGGCCACCACCACACCGCCGACCAGCAGAGCCGCGAGAACGATTCCCATGATTCGTCTCACACCGTGGAGACTGCTCGCGGAACCCCAACTTCCCGTGCGCCCAGGGTTAACGCCAGGTGTCGACCCCTTCCCGGTATGCAACCGGAACAACACCCTCCACCACCCACCCCCTGGCCCAGCTCCAAAGGGGCCCGAGGAACCGCGCGACCAGCCGCAGTGAGCAATAGACCGCGAACGGCACCCCCGCCCTGAAGGGGCGCGGGGAACTGCGCGACCAGCCACAGGCAACGGAAAGCCGAGAAGGCCACCCCCGCCCTCAAGGGGGCCCGAGGAACCGCGAGACCAGCCACAGTGAGCAAAAGACCGCGACCGGCACCCACCCCCTAAGGGGCGCGGGGAACTGCGCGACCAGCCACAGACAACAGAAAGCCGCGAACGACCGACAACCGCCACGGCGAGACCAGTCGAACGGCGATCACGGACAACGAGAAGCAGGCCCCGGCGCCCAGCCCAACGGCGACACCCCGCTCAAGCCAACGCAGTGCCGTGGCACCCGGTCCGCGCGTCGCTGCGGTCGCACGCGGACCGGGGCCGTTGGAGGGGAGCCCGGACGGGCCCGTGGCAGGGCCCGGAGGGGCTCAGGGAAGGGCCGGCTGAAGAGCCTCGGTGTGGGCGTCCATCCGCTGCGCCGAGAGAATCGCCGCCGCCGTGTCCGCCCGGGACGCGGCGACGAGCAGCGCCCGCCCCGCGAGGGCATGGGCACGCTGGTGGAGAGCGGCGGAATCGCCCGTGGCGCTCGGGACCGCGCGGACCGGCACGGCGCCGCCCCGCAGTCGTGCCACCTGCTCGGCGAGACATGCCGCCGCGCTGTCCAGCTCGGCGGAGGGGGCCAGGGCGCGCAGCTCGTCGGTGACGGCGAGCAGCGCGCCGAGATGCCCCGCGAGCTGGATGTCCAGCTCCTCCTCGCGGGAACGGTGGGGGAAGTCCGAGGTCGTGCCGGCCATCGAGCTGTGGACCGACTTCGTGCGGATCGGTTCGTACATGGATGGCCTCCTGTGTCTACAGAAACCATCCTAGCTTGGATCGAGTCTAAAGTTGACCGAATCAAAGAAACACCGCGAAAAGCCGGCCGCTCCGGGTTTGAGGCGGCCGGCCCGGCGTCACGGCTGGCTGTAGCCGTCCAGGAAGTTCCCGATCCGGCTTATCGCGTCCGTGAGGTCCCTCGACGTCGGCAGGGTCACCACCCGGAAGTGGTCGGGCTCCGGCCAGTTGAAGCCGGTGCCCTGGACGACCATGATCTTCTCCCGGCGCAGCAGGTCCAGGACCATCTGCCGGTCGTCCTTGATCTTGAACACCTGCGGGTCCAGACGCGGGAAGAGATACAGCGCGCCCTTGGGCTTCACGCAGCTCACGCCCGGGATCTGGGTGAGCATCGAGTGCGCGACGTCCATCTGCTCCTTCAGGCGCCCGCCCGGCAGCACCAGGTCGTTGATCGACTGGCGTCCGCTCAGCGCGGCGACCACCCCGTGCTGGCCCGGCATGTTCGCGCACAGTCGCATGTTCGCCAGGATCGTCAGGCCCTCGATGTAGGACTCGGCGTGCGAGCGCGGACCCGAGATGGACATCCAGCCCACCCGGTAACCGGCCACCCGGTACGACTTCGACATGCCGTTGAAGGTCAGTGTCAGCAGGTCCGGGGCGACCGAGGCCGTCGGGGTGTGGGTGGCGCCGTCGTAGAGGATCTTGTCGTAGATCTCGTCCGAGCAGACCAGCAGATTGTGGCGGCGGGCGATGTCCGTCAGGGCCTCGATCATGGCCCGGTCGTACACCGCGCCCGTCGGGTTGTTCGGATTGATGATCACCATCGCCTTGGTGCGGTCGGTGATCTTCCGCTCGATGTCCGCCAGGTCCGGCATCCAGTCGGCCTGCTCGTCGCAGCGGTAGTGCACCGCCGTGCCGCCCGACAGGGACACCGCGGCCGTCCACAGCGGGTAGTCCGGCGCCGGGACGAGCACCTCGTCGCCGTCGTCGAGCAGTCCCTGCATCGCCATCACGATCAGCTCGGAGACACCGTTGCCGATGAAGACGTGTTCGACATCGGTCTCGATGCCCAGGGTCTGGTTGTGCATCACGACGGCCCGGCGCGCGGCCAGCAGGCCCTTGGCGTCGCCGTAGCCGTGCGCGGAACGGACGTTGCGGAGGATGTCCTCCAGGATCTCCGGCGGGCACTCGAAGCCGAAGGCGGCCGGGTTGCCGGTGTTCAGCTTGAGGATGCGGTGACCCGCGGCTTCAAGCCGCATGGCCTCCTCGAGCACCGGGCCGCGGATCTCGTAACAGACGTTGGCGAGCTTGGTCGACTGGATCACCTGCATGCCTCGGAGCTTACGGCCCGGTAACGCCCCCGGGGCCGTGTTTCCCGCCACGTGAGACGGCACTATGTCAGGTTTTCGCCGGTGGCTGGGCCAACCGACCCGCCAGTCCCTACAATGCGCGGCCATGTCCGAGCACCGTCAACCCGAAAACGGGATGTACCCCATGAACGCCGCGAACAACGCTACCGGCGGGTACGACGTGCATGCCGCGCACCAGGTCCCCGACGTCCCGCCGAGCGTGTATCACCCGCAGGGCGCCGCGCACGTTCCCGCCTACGACGAGTACGCCGATCCGGCGTCCGCGCACGGGTGGCAGAACTCCTACGACGAGACGGCGCAGCTGTCCCCGGTGGTCGACGCCCGACCCGGCGGGCCCGAAGCCGGTCCCGGGCCGGCCCGCGGTGGCCGGCGCCGCGGTGGCCGGCGCCGCGGTGCGCGTCGAGCGGCGCGCCGCCCCGACCGCCGCCTGCTCGCGGCGGCCGGTGCCGTCGGGGTCATGTCCCTCGCCGCGATCGTCGCGGGCTTCTCCCTCGGGTCGCCGGGCGAGGACGACCCGGCCGGCTCACGTGAGCGTACGGGCGCGACGGCGGAGGACTCCGCCGGAACCGGTGGCGGGGAGGGGGCGGCCGATCCCGGGGCCGGCCCGGTCGGCGGGACGCCGGCCGCCTCCGCGCCGGAGGGCGCGGCCCCCTCCGCCTCGGCCTCCGGCGCCGCGAGCGCCGAGCCCTCCGCGACCCCCGCCACCCGGCAGCCCGCCACCACCGCCCCCGCCGGCGAGCCCGCGCGGCCCACGGCCTCCTCGCCCGCAGACGGCAAGCCGGGGCTCGGTCACGGCAGGCCCAAGAAGCCCAACTGACCGCACGCGGCGCATCCGGCGCCGGGGTGACAACCAGCCAGTCGGGCCGGAAACGGCTCCTTGTCCCCTCCTGTCTCCGCATTAACAATGCGCATGACAAATATGCGGGGTGATCGGAAGACCTCCGGTCGCCCCCGTCCATAGAGGGGACCCCCACGTGAACAAGCCTCTCCTTGCCGCGCTCGCCACCCTGGTGATCACCGGGACGGGTGCGGCACCCGCGGTCGCGGCCACCGAGACCGACACGGGCGGCGCGGCGCCCGCGGTCAAGGCCGTGAACTTCGCCGGCACCGTCTCGCTCAGCAACTGCTCCGGCTCGGTCATCCGCATGCCCGACTCCGAGGACGACGATCCCGCGCTGGCGCTCACCAACGGCCACTGTCTGGAGAGCGGGTTCCCGGAGCCCGGCGAGGTCGTCGTCGACCAGGCGTCCAGCCGCTCCTTCGGCCTGCTCAACTCCGCCGGCACCCGGGTCGCCACCCTGCGCGCCAGTAAGATCGCGTACTCGACGATGACCGACACGGACGTGGCGGTCTACCAGCTCACCCGCACCTACGCGCAGATCCGCGGCAGCTACGGCATCGACGCGCTCACCCTCGACGACACCCACCCGGTCGCGGGCACCGCCATCAGCGTCGTCTCCGGCTACTGGAAGCGGATCTACAACTGCTCGGTCGACGGGTTCGTCTACCGCATGCGCGAGGGCGACTGGACCTGGAAGGACTCCCTCCGCTACACCTCCGCCTGCAACACCATCGGCGGCACCTCGGGCTCGCCCGTGGTCGACCAGAGCACCGGCCGGGTCGTCGCCGTCAACAACACCGGCAACGAGGACGGCCAGAGCTGCACGCTGAACAACCCCTGCGAGATCGACGAGTCCGGCACGGTCACGGTCCGCCAGGGCATCAACTACGCCCAGCAGACCTACCTCCTCGCCGCCTGCTTCGGCCTCGACAACAAGCTCGACCTGAGCGCCGCCGGCTGCGTCCTGCCCAAGCCGTGACCTGATCGAAGGGCGTGACAGGTCACAGCGGCGTACGCCGTCACAGGGGCGTGCGCCGCACCGACCGGCCCGCCAGCACGTCCGTCCGGCGGCCGTCTTCGATCACGAACCGGCCGTCGACCAGCACGTACGGGATGCCCGTCGGCAGGGTGCGCGGCCGGCCGTAGGTCGACCCCGCCGCGACCGTCGCCGGGTCGAACAGCACCAGGTCGGCGCGGTACCCCTCGCGCACCAGCCCGCGGTCCGGCAGCCGCAGCCGGGCCGCGGGCCGCGCGGTCAGCCGGGCGACGCACTCCTCCAGCGAGAGCACGCCCAGCTCGCGGACGTAGTGGCCGAGGTAGTGCGCGAAGGTGCCGTACGCCCTCGGGTGCGGCTTGGCGCCCTGGAGGATGCCGTCGGAGCCGCCGGTGTGCACCCGGTGGCGCATGATGGCGCGCACGTTCTCCTCGTGGCCCACGTGCTGGAGGATCGCCGTCCCGAGCCGGTCGCGCAGCAGCAGCCGCCGCGCGGTCGCCCAGGGCGCCTCGCCGCGCGCGTCCGCCGACTCGCGGACCGTACGGCCGACGTACTCGGCCAGCGCGGGATCGGTGACCCCGGAGATCTCGATCGTCTCCCACTGCACGGGCACCCCGTGGCAGCCGTCCGCGCCCACGGCCTCCAGGTCGTGCCGGACGCGCTCGGCGGTCTCCTCGTCCGCGAGGCGGCGCAGCAGGGCCTCGGGGCCGCCCTCGCCCGCCCAGCTCGGCAGCAGCGCCGCGAGGGTGGTGCTGCCGGGTGTGTAGGGGTAGGTGTCGAGGCTGATGTCGGCCCCCGCGTCCAGCGCCTCGTCCAGCAGCGCCAGCAGCTCCGGTGCCCGGCCCTCGTTCACACCGAAGTTCAGGGTGGCGTGCGCCAGATGCAGGGCGCAGCCCGCCGCCCGGGTCAGCTCCACCATCTCCGCGTACGCCGTGAGCGCCCCGGCGCCGTAGGAGCGGTGGTGCGGGCAGTAGTAGCCGCCGTAGGAGGCCACCACCCGGCACAGCGCGGTCAGTTCGGCGTCCTCGGCGTACATGCCCGGCGTGTACGTCAGCCCCGACGACAGGCCGACCGCGCCCTGCTCCAGCCCCTCGGCGACCAACTGCCGCATGCGGTCCAGCTCCTGGGGCGTGGCCGGGCGGTCCTCCCAGCCGACGACGAGCGCGCGGACCGTGCCCTGCGGGACGAGATAGGCGGCGTTGACGGCGATGCCCCCGTCGAGCCGGTCCAGGTACGCGCCGACCGACCGCCAGTCGAAGTCGATGTCGTCGCCGTACCCGTTCCAGCCGGTGATCGCCCGGCGCACCTCCTCCAGGGTGCGGTCGTCGACGGGGGCGTACGACAGCCCGTCCTGGCCGATGACCTCCAGGGTCACGCCCTGCGCGGCCTTGGCGCTGTGGTCGGGGTCGCGCAGCAGGGCGAGGTCGCTGTGGGCGTGCATGTCGATGAAGCCGGGGGAGAGGACCAGGCCCTCGGCGTCCAGCTCGCGCCTCGCGCGCGGCCGCTGGCAGCCCGCCGCGGCGGCCTCCTTGACGATCGACACGATCCTGCCGCCGTCGACGACCACATCGGCGCGGTACGACGGCTCACCGCTGCCGTCCACGACGTCCGCGTCCCGGACGACCAGCTCGTCCATCGGTCTGCCCCCGTCTCCTAGAAGAACGTGCGGATGTATTCCACAACCGTTCCGTCCGCCTCGGCCACCGGGATCAGCGGCCACTTGTCGAACGACGTGCACGGGTGGGACAGCCCCATGCCCAGCCAGTCCCCGACCTCCAGGTCCGCCTCACCGCTCGTCGACAGCCACGCGTGCTGGTCGGACAGGGCCGTCACCTCGATGCCGGCGGCCGGGCGCTCGGCACCGTCGCGACGGACCACCTGGGCGAAGGGCAGATGGAGGTCGTAGGCCGCGTCCCGCTTGCCCGCGTTGACGAACGCCTGGCCGGCGGTGGGCCGCGAGACGACCTGGGCCCAGAGCCGGAAGGCCGGTTCCAGGGCGCCTTCCTCGGGGATCCGGTTGAAGGGCGTCAGCTTGCGGTAGTGGCCGTCGTCGTGCGAGACGTACGCGCCCGAGCGCAGCAACTTCAGCACGGGACGGGACAGTTCGGGGATCTCGGCGAACACGTCCGCCACCGCGTCGAACCAGGCGCTGCCGCCCGCGCTGACCACGATCTCGTCCGTGGCGGAGAACAGGCCCGCCTTGTCCAGGTCCACGGCCAGCGCCACCAGCCGGCGCAGCCAGGCGTGCACCCGCTCCGGCGTGGCCCCGGGCACCTCGCCCTCGTAGCCCGCCACACCGACCAGCCGCAGGGTGCCCGTGCGGGCCACGGCCCCGGCGATCTCCGCGCACTCCGCCTCCGTGCGCACGCCCGTCCGCGCGCCCTCACCGGCCGCCAGCTCCACGACGACGTCCACGGGCCGCTCCGCGCCCGCCAGGGCCGCGTCCATCAGCCGCACGCCGCGTACGGAGTCGACGTAGCAGATGAGACGGAAGGCCGGGTCGGCGGCCAGCTCGGCGGCGATCCACCTGAGGGCGGCCGGGTCCACCAGCTCGTTGGCGAGGAAGACCCGCTCGGTCCCGAACGCCCGTGCCACGCGCACCTGGTGTGGGACGGCGAGCGTGATGCCCCACGCGCCGTGCTCGATCTGCCGCTGGAACAGCTGGGGCGCCATGGTGGTCTTGCCGTGCGGGGCGAAGGCGAGGCCGTGGCGTTCGGCGTACGTCTCCATCAGCCGCAGGTTGTGCTCCAGCCGCTCCGCCGACAGCGCGAGCACGGGTGTGGCGAAACCGCTGGTGAAGAGGTTGCGGCGCTGGGCGGTCAGCTCGCCGACGGTGAGCCCGTCGGCGTCCGGCGGGAGGCCCTTGAAACGGTGGTCGATCGTTTCCGAGGCCAGCCGGGCGAGCGACTCGGTGCTCATGGAACCTCCTGATCAGGTGCGTTGCGTTGTGTGCAACGACCGTTGCGTATGTCGCTACCGCTGTCTCACATCTCGCCGACGCGGGGTCAACGGAGCGGTCCGCGCGGCCTGAAGGAGCACCGACCATCGTGACTGCCACCGCACCCACCCCCGCGCACGTCGACGTCGTCGCCCTCGGCGAGTCCATGGTCACCTTCCTGCCCACTCTGCCCGGACGGCTGGCCGACGTGCCCTCCTTGGAGCGGGGCATCGGGGGCGCGGAGTCCAACGTGGCCTGCGCGCTGGCCGCCGCCGGCTTCGGCGTGCGGTGGGTCAGCCGGGTGGGAGCGGACGGGTTCGGGGACCACCTGGTGGAGGCGGTCGGGTCGTACGGGGTCGATGTGTCGGCCGTACGGCGCGATGCCGGGCGGCCCACCGGGGTGTACTTCCGTACGGCCGGGGAGCGGGGCTCGCGGGGCCACGAGGTGGCGTACTACCGGGCGGGGTCGGCGGCGTCCGCGATGTCCGTGGCGAACGTCGACCTGGAGGTGGTGCGTGCGTGCCGGGTGCTGCATCTGTCGGGGATCACGGCCGCGTTGTCGCGGGACTGCCTGGAGCTGTTGAGGGAACTGGTCGCTCCGCGGGCCGGGCGGCCGTTGATCTCCTTCGATGTGAACTTCCGCCCGGGCCTGTGGGGGGGAGCGGGGGTCGGCGGGGGTGCTGCTGGAGTTGGCGCGTGCGGCCGACGCCGTGTTCGTGGGGGCCGATGAGGCCTGTCACGCGTGGAGGCTCTGCGATGACAGGGCCTTGTCGGAGGCCCTGGCCGGGCCGGGGCTGGTGGTTGTCAAGCGCGGGCGTTTCGGGGCGACGGCCTATGAGCGGGGTGGTGGCTGTGGGGAGCCGGGTGCGGGCCGCATGGGGCTGCTCGCGCCCACGCGGCGGACGCCGCACATGAAGCACAGCCCCGCGCCCCTTGAGGCGGTGCGCCACACCCCCGCTCCGGAAGTCGACGTCGCCGCCGCCGTGGGAGCCGGGGACGCCTTCGCGGCCGGGTTTCTCTCCGCCGCCCTGCGGGGGCTGCCCGTACGCGACCGGCTGCGGCACGGGCATCTGTGGGCCGCGGCCACGCTCACCGTACCCGGGGACTTCGGGGTGCCCCCTTCCCGAGGCCACGCCGACCGGCTGGTCGCGCTGGACGACGAGGCGTGGGGGACACTTCGACTCGGCCCCGGCTGGACGCGAGCCGGTGAGGCCGCCGAGGAGGTACCTACGCGATGAGCCAGACCGTCGACCGGGCGCTGAGCATCCTGCCGCTGCTGGCCGAGGGGCCCGCCGACCTGGGGCAGGTCGCCGAGCGGCTGGGCGTGCACAAGAGCACCGCCCTGCGCCTGCTGCGCACCCTGCACGAGCACGGGCTGGTCTACCGCCAGTCCGACCAGCGCTACCGCCTCGGCGCCCGGCTGTTCGCGCTCGCGCAGGAGGCGATGGAGAACCTCGACATCCGGGAGATCGCGCACGCCCACCTGGTCCGCCTCAACGAGGAGTGCGGGCACACCGTCCACGTCGCGGTGTACGAGGAGAACGAGGTGCTCTACATCGACAAGGTCGAGAGCCGCTACCCGGTGCGCATGTACTCGCGGATCGGCAAGCCCGTCGCGATCACGGTCGCGGCGGTCGCCAAGCTGCTCCTCGCGGACCTGCCGGAGGCACAGCGGCGAGCGGTCGCGGAGAAGCTCGACTACCCCCTGTACACGGCCCGTTCGACACCGGACCCGCAGGCATACCTCCGGGAGCTGACGCAGGTGCGCGAACAGGGCTGGGCCACCGACCTGGGTGGCCACGAGGAGTCCATCAACTGCGTCGCCGCGCCCATCAGGGGTGCGGACGGCCGGGTCGTCGCCGCCCTGTCGGTGTCCGCGCCCAACGTCGTCGTCACCGCCGACGAACTCCTCACCCTGCTCCCGCTGGTGCGCCGTACCGCGGACGCCGTCAGCTGCGAGTACTCCGGCAGGACCCCAGCCAAGGAAGTCACCCCATGACCGAGAAGACCGCGCTCACCCCGAAGACCCACCCGACCCCGCCCGCGAGGTTCTCCCACGGAGTGCGCAAGGGCAACATCCTCCAGGTCGCCGGTCAGGTCGGCTTCCTGCCGGCAGTCGAGGGACGGCCGCCTACGCCCGCCGGGCCGACGCTGCGCGAGCAGACGCTGCAGACCCTGGCCAACGTCAAGGCGATCCTGGAGGAGGGCGGCTCCGGCTGGGACGACGTGATGATGATCCGCGTCTACCTCACGGACGTGGACCACTTCGCCGAGATGAACGAGATCTACAACGCCTACTTCGAGGTCGAGAACCTCACCGCCCCGCCCGCCGCCCGCACCACCGTCTACGTCGGCCTCCCCGCCGGGCTCCTCGTCGAGATCGACGCCCTCGCAGTCCTCGGCTGAGGCGGGCCCGGAGGCGGACCCCGAGGCGGGCCCCGAGGCGGGGTTGGACATCGTCGTATAACGAAGCAGGGGCTGGCTGTCCCCGACACAGGATCGTCGACCATACTGCTGCGCTGTGGAGCAGCGCATAGGTTCGAGCAGTCAGCCCCTGGACGCCGGAGTGAACCCGGCGCACATCCCCGGGATCACGGTTCCCCTGTCCAAGGACGCGGAGGAGACCGGGCCCGTGGACGAGGTCACCGCGGCGGAGGAGAACGGCGGCGAGGTCACGGAGACTTCCCGGTCGCCCGAGGCCACCGACTCGTCGGAGTCGTCGGAGTCGTCGGAGTCGTCCGAGTCGTCGGACCCGGCGGAGTCCGCGGAGTCCTCGAAGTCCTCGAAGTCCTCGGAGTCGGCAGAGTCCTCCGAGGAGGCGCCCGCCGACGGCCCCGTGTTCGAGGCCGCCGACCGGCGCGCGCGCATCGTCGCCGACGCCTCCGGTGTCCGGCTCGCCCTGGACGACCAGGAGTGCGAGTTCCGGTGGGACGAGGTCGGCGCGATCGAGTCCGAGTCGCCTCGCTTCGGCAAGCGGTTCACCGTGACGGTCCACACCCCGGACCGCCGCTGGTACCCCATCGAGATCGAGGCCAAGTCCCGTACCCAGCACAGGGACTGGGAGTCGGAGCTGGACAAGGTGCTCGACGCCTACTTCGAGGACTAGCTAGTGCCCCGACAGGCAACGTTCGCCCCGTCGCGACGCCCGGCACGCCCTCTCGCCGCACCGGGCACAGACCCAAGTACATCCAGTACGAGGGCCTGCACCCGGCACACCGAGAGCACGCGCCGGACGCCGCTCCTTGACGGGCAAACGCTGCCTGCCGGGGCACTAGACACCCCCGCGAGGGCTAGCAGTACTGCGCCTCCTTGCCGATGGAGCGGTACATGCAGTCCGCGTTCTCCAGCAGTTGCAGCACCGCGTCGCGGTTGCGGGAGGTCTCCCGCTCGATGACCTCGTCGGGCGGGTAGAACCCACCACCGCCGCTGGACGGGTACATCTCGAAGGTGTACCCGAAGATCTTGTGCACGCCCCACAGATAGTCGTCGATCGACCCGTCCGTTATGTACAGGTCGCTCGACTGCTCCGGCGTGTAGCCGTTGCTCGACGCCATCTTCTGGCCGACCGTGGCGAAGGCGTTGCGGTCGTCGGTCGTCATCCCCGTCGTCGTGTCGGAGTACGTGTACCCGAACGGCCAGAGCACCAGCTCGCTGTACGTGTGGAAGTCGATGCCCGCCCTGATCTGCTGGACGCCACCCACCACCCTGCTGCGCACGAAGTCGGAGACGACCTTCACCTCGGGCGCGGACTCGGGAGCCGTACCCCGGTAGGTCTCCGAGGACGTCGAGCCGGAGGAGCCGCCGCAGCAGCCCCAGCGGTGGTTCCAGTTGCGGTTGAGATCCGTACCGACGTACGAGGAACCGGAGTTGGGCTGCCGGTTCTTGCGCCAGGACCGGTAGGAGCCGGTGGCGATGTCGTACTCGCCGCCGTCGGGGTTGAGGTCGGGCAGGATCCAGATCTCGCGGTTGTTCACCATGTTCGTGACGCGTGAGTCGGTGCCGTAGCCCGCGCCGAGTTCGCGCAGCAGATACAGCGCCATCTCCACCGTGAGGTGCTCACGGGCGTGCTGGTGGTGCGTGAACAGCACCTCGGGCTCGGCCTCGTCGGCCGCCACGTTGTCGCTGATCTTGAGGGCGACGATGTCGCGGCCCTGATAGGTCCTGCCGATCACCCGCTTGCTCATGATGCCCGGGTAGGCGGCGATCCGCTGGTCGATCTCCGCGTTCATCTCGGCGTAGTTGTGGTAGCGCGAGTCGGCCGACGGGAAGTCGAAGAGCCGGATCTCGTCCTCGGCGACACGGCTCGAAGCGTCGGCCAGTGCGCTGACCCGGTAGCCCTTGGCGCGCAGTGCGCGGATCTGGTCGGCGCGGCCGGAGACGACCAGGCCCTCCTCGTCGGCCTGGTCCACGGTCACCCCGGCCGCCATGACGGCGGTGCGCTCGGCGGCGGTGCTGTTGTGGACGTGGACCTCGTACTGCCGGATGTCGTCGGCGGCGGGGGCCGGCCCGGCCGCGCTGTCGGCGCTCGCGCTGCCGCCGGTCAGGTCGGCCGAGACGGGTGCGGCGAGCGCGAGGGCGAGGACGGCGGCCAGGGCGGCCGTCCTGCGGGCGCCCGAGCCGCGGATGCGAAGTCGCATGAAATCTCCTTGGTTCTCCGGGAATTCCGGGGTCGCCGGAAACGGGGAGTGGAGCGGGGGGTGGTTCTTCCGTGCGACGTGCGCGGACCCTCCCGGTGACTCGTGGGGTCCCTGTGGGCGGGTCCGGGTGCGGGTGTGGCGCTCATGGTGCGGGCGTGGCATGAGCAGGTCAATAGGGCCGCCGGGTCAGGCGGCCTGGACCGTGCGGAAATCGGCCGCGCAGTGTACGCGTGCTCGCTGTTCTGGGCGGGAGTCGCAGAGATGTGCACCCGGAGGTGTGAATCGGGCGTGCGTAAACGTGCCGCTCGCGTCAGAGTGGCGGCCCCGGCGCGTCACGTTGCGCGCCCTGGGGAGAACCCGGCCTGTGCGCGTGCCACGGCTGCGGTCGGCGACAGCCGTGGCACGCGAGTCCGGGGACCCGCACGAGTCCGTCCCCGGAGGGCCCGGACCCCGGCCGAACCTGCCCGCCGGGGTCCGAGGTCCGGGCGGGGAGCGCCGAGCGTGCCGGGTCCGAGGTCCGGGCGGGGAGCGCCGAGCGTGCCGGGTTCGAGTTCCGGGCGGGGAGCGCCGAGCGTGCCGGGTCTCCGAGGTCCGTGCGGCGGGAGGGCCGGCGCCGGGGGCGAGGCCGTGCGGCGGTAGCGCCGGCGGGCGCGGCCTTCCTGCCCTTCCTGCCCTTCCTGGCCGGCACGCTGCTGAGGCTGCTCGACTCCGGCCGCACGCCGCGGGAGTGGCGCAACGGTGCGCCGAGCAACACCATGCCGGCGCCGGCCGGGCTGCTGTTCCTGGTGCTGTGCGTGAAGCAGGTCTGGGACCACCCGTGGTCGGAGTTCTTCTGAGCCCGGACTCCGGCCACGGCTGGCGCTCAGCGGTCCACCGCCGTCACGGCAGCGCGTGCACGTGCGGGCCCACCGCGTTCGACCAGGCGTTGCCCGCCGTGGCGTCCCAGTTGGTGGACCAGGTCATCGCGCCGCGCAGGGCGGGGTAGGTGCGCGACGGCTTGAAGGTGCCGCAGTTGGTGCCCTTGGCGAGGCAGTCCAGCGCGTTGTTCACGATGGCCGGCGAGACATAGCCGCTGCCCGCGCCCCGGGTCGAGGCGGGCAGGCCGAGGCCCACCTGGGACGGGGCCAGGCCGCCCTCCAGCTGGATGCAGGCGAGGGCCGTGAGGAAGTCCACCGAGCCCTGCGAGTACACCTTGCCGTCGCAGCCGAGCATCGAACCACTGTTGTAGTACTGCATGTTGACGACCGTGAGGATGTCCTTCACGTTCAGCGCCGTCTGGAAGTACGTGTTGGACGTCGACTGCATGTCGATGGTCTGCGGGGCCATCGTGAGGATCATCGACGAGCCCGCCTTCGCCGACAGGGAGCGCAGCGCCTGCGTCATGTAGGTGGCGTTCAGGCCGTTCTCCAGGTCGATGTCGACGCCGTCGAAGCCGTACGTCCGCATCAGGGAGTGGACGGAGTCGGCGAAGTTCGCCGCGGAGGCGGAGTCGTTGACGGCCACCGTGCCGCGCTCGCCACCGACCGAGATGATCACCTTCTTGCCCGCGGCCTGCTTGGCGCGGACGTCGGCCTTGAACTGGTCGACGGTGTAGCCGCCGAGGCCGGCCGAGTCGAGGTTGAAGGTGACGGCACCCGGAGTGGTGGTGGCGTCGGCGAAGGCCACGGCGATGATGTCGTACTGGCTCGGCACGTCGGAGATCTTCTGGACGGTCGCGCCGTTGTTGAAGTTCTGCCAGTAGCCGGTCACCGCGTGCTTGGGCAGCGTGCCGTCGCCCCCGCCCCCGTCGGTGGGCCCGGTGGTGCCGGTCACGGCCGTGGACCTGGGCGACTCACCGGCCGCGTTGGTCGCGGTGACCTGGAAGGAGTACGCGGTGGAGGCCGCGAGCCCGGTCACGGTCGCGGAGGTGCCGGACACCGCGGTGACCTTGGTGCTGTCGCGGTAGACGTTGTAGCCGGTCGCGCCGGAGACGGCGTTCCAGGCCAGGGACACCGACGTCGAGGTCGTGCCCGAGACCGCGAGGCCCGCCGGGGTGCCCGGGACCGTCGGGCCGGGGTCGGTGCCACCGCCGCCGTCGGGCCCGAACACCGAGACGTCGTCGGCGAGGTAGGCGGCCTGGCCGTACCACCCGTGCAGATAGACCGTGACGGACGTGGTGGAGGCGCCCGTGCTGAAGGTCGTCGACAGCTGCTTCCAGGACGAGGAGTCCGGCGTCCAGGTCGACACGTCGGTGGTGCCGGTGCCGGCTGCGCCGAGGTAGGTGTAGCCGCCCTGCACCCACGCGCTGAGGGTGTACGTCGAGTTCGGCCTGACCGCGACGGTCTGGCTGCAGCGGGCGTTGTCCTGCCCGGCCGGGGTGGCCCTCAGCGCGGCCGTGCCGCCGTGCACGGGCGAGCCGGTGGTGGTGCCGCTGTTCGCGCTGCACGTCCAGTTGGCCAGTCCCGACTCGAACCCGGCGTTCCTCGCGTTGTTGATGTCGGCGGCGGACGCCTGGACGGCGGTGGTGAGGGACAGGCCGAGAGCGGCGGTGACGACCCCTGCCCAGAGGCTGAGGCGTCGTCTCCGGCCGGGCGGAGAGGGCTGTGCGCGGTCCACTGGGGCCTCCGGTGGGGGAGTGGGATGGGGAGGACGGTGGCCACCGTTGGACGTCCAAGTTGGTCCAGACCAATTGGAGTTGTCAAGAGGTCCAGACCAACTGGGTCGTGGGAGCGGGAGTTGGTGTGCTCGCGGCGTGAGCCCTTGGGGTCGGTGGGTGGTCGCATTCGCCGGGTGGGCCCTCGGGGTGGGTGGGTGGTCGCATTCGCCGGGTGAGCCTTCGGGGGTCGGTGGGCGGTCGCGCTCGCCGGGTGAGCCCTCGGGGTCGGTGGACGGTCGCACTCGCCGTGCGGGCCTCGGGGTCGGCGGTGGTGCCATTCGCCGCGCGAGCCTTCGTGGGTCTTCGTGCGCCTTCGCGGGCCTTCGTGGGTCGACGGGCGGTCGCATTCGCGTGAGAGTCTCCGGAAGGCCGACGGGTGCTCGCATTCACCGTACGGGCATCGGAATTGAAGACGTCTGCGCGTAACCTGACCCGTTTTGGCGCGAGTTGTGCGCCAGTAGTTCCTCAGGAGCTCACCAAACGCTGTTCTCCGGTAACAGGCGCGTGGGTAAAGTGCGGAGGTAGTCACGCAATGAAGTCATCTCGGTGCGCCGGAGTAACACCTCGGCGGCGCCGACTGGCAGGGATCCGGGGAGCTGCGCGTGTCAACTGCCGTTGCCGTGACCAGTGCCGACCTGGCGCTGCCGCCACTGGACGAGCGCACCCTGCCGGCGACCGTCCTCGCGGACATCGACCGCGAGCCACTGGACCAGGCGGTCGCCCGGCTGTCCCTGCTGGCCGAGCAGCACGGGCATCTGATCGTGGTGTACTCGCCCGCCGTCCCGCCGGCCGTCGAACGGCGCCTGCGCACGGTCCGCTCCCTGCTGGAGAGCGACCGCATCGCCCTGTTCCGCCCGGACCTGCCGCCCCTGGGAATCGCCGTCCTCGCCCGGCAGCTGCGCCAGCTGGCCTCCTGCGACCTCGGCCCCGGCGTGCTCGCCTCCGCGGGCCGTCTGCTCACCCACTACATCCACGCCGGGGCCGTCCTGGGCTCGGTGGCCAAGCTGGACCGCGTCCCGGTCACCCTCAAGGTGCACGCCAGGTCCTGGGTGCCGGGCAGCCAGTTCGCCGTGGTCGCCCACCCCGAACCCCAGCTCGTCCGCGTAGGACCCGAAGCCACCCTCGCCGGGCCCGAGTTCGGCACCTGGATGCTGGTCGCCAAGGGCCAGCTCCAGTCCGACTGGGTCACCACCTCGCTCGCCCCGGCCTGGAACGCCCAGGGGCTGCGCGAGACAACGCTGCCCGCGGAGTCGCCCGGCTGGTGGGGGACCGGCCGGATGACCGAGTTCTGCAGCTTCCTGCCCGACCTGTCCGTCCTCTACCAGCTGGTCACCTCGGTCCGGCAGAGCGTGTGCCACTGGTGCGGCCTGGACGTCATCGGCGACCGCTGTGTGTTCTGTTCCGCCACCCCGCCCGCCTCGGAGAGCCGCATGCTCACCGGATGACCCACCGCACCCCGCCCACCAACCCACCCCCATAGAGGTTGCACGGTTCATGAACTCCCGTCAGCGCCGCGGCGTGATACTCCTGCTCCTGTCGGTCCTCGGCGCCCTCGGCGCCTTCGGCGGGGTGCTCTCCGTCGTCAACGACGTGAAGTCCAAGGTCGGCCCCGAGGTCACGGCGTACGAGCTCAAGAGCGACGTGCAGCCCTACACGGCCCTGACCGCGGCCCAGTTCCGCGAGATCAGCATGCCGGAGCGCTGGCTGTCCTCGAACGCGGTCACCGATCTCTCCGACATCCGGGGCAAGATCGCGGTGACGGCCCTGAAGAAGGGCTCCCTGCTGCAGAGCGACATGATCGTCGACCAGCCCGAACTGGCCCCCGGGGAACAGGAGGTCGCCATCATGATCGACGCGGCGACCGGAGTGGCCGGCAAGATCACCCCGGGCGCCAAGGTCAACGTGTACGCCACCTTCGAGGGCAGGCGCGAGACCGACCCCGACCTGTCGAAGATCATCGTCACCAACGCCCGTGTCCTGGACGTCGGCGAGCTCACCCCCCTCGAACCCGGCGCGAGCGACCGCTCCCGCCGCGCCACCGAGGCCGTGCCCATCACCTTCGCCCTCTCCACCCTCGACGCCCAGCGCCTCACCTACGCCGAGTCCTTCGCCCAGCGCGTCCGCCTCGCCCTGGTCGCGCCCGGTACCGACACCGCCGTCCCCGACAAGGACCGCACCTACGAACTCGCCCAGGACAAGTGAGAGGCCCGGCATGCCCACGAGGATCCTCCCGGCCGTCGGCGACGCGGACGCGGTCCGGTCCATCACGACGCTACTCAGCCAGCTCCCCGACGCCGAACCGGTGGCCCCCGTCGTCGACTCCACCCAGCTCGTCGACACCCTCGCCCGCCTCGCCGCCGAGTCCGTCGACGAACTGCCCGAGGTCGTCGTCGTCCACGAGCGCATCGGACCCGTGCCCGCCCTGGAGCTGGTCCGCGAGGTCGCCCTGCGCTTCCCCGCGGTCGGCGTCATCCTCGTCACCACCGACGCCAGCCCCGGCCTGTTCGCCGCCGCCATGGACTCCGGCGCCCGCGGCCTGGTCGCGCTGCCGCTGTCGTACGAGGAACTCGCCAGTCGCGTCCAGGCCGTCGCCGCCTGGTCCGTCGGCGTGCGCCGCCATCTCGGGCACGGCGCCGACGTGTTCACCGGGGTCGGCGGCACCGTCGTCACCGTCAGCGGCGCCAAGGGCGGCGTCGGCACCACCCTCACCGCCATCCAGATCGCCCTCGCCGCCCAGGCCTCCGGCCGCTCCACCGCCCTGGTCGACCTGGACCTCCAGACCGGCGACGTCGCCTCCTACGTGGACGTCCAGTTCCGCCGCTCCGTCGTCGACCTCGCCGGCATCACCGACATCTCCCCGCGCGTCCTCGCCGACGCCGTCTTCCGCCACGACTCCGGACTCGCCCTGCTCCTCGCCCCCGCCGAGGGCGAGCGCGGCGAGGAGGTCACCGACCGCGCGGCCCGCCAGATCGTCAGCGCCCTGCGCTCCCGCTACGAGATCGTGGTGATCGACTGCGGTGCCCAGCTGGGCGGGGCGGGCGCGGCCGCCGTCGAGATGGCCGACACCGCCCTGCTGGTCACGACACCGGACGTGATCGCCGTACGCGGCGCCAAACGCGCGGTGCGCATGTGGGACCGGCTCCAGATCCGCAAGGCCGAGGAGACGACGGTCGTCGTCAACCGCCACAGCCGCAGTACGGAGATCCAGCCGTCCCTGATCCAGAAGATCACCGGCACCGCCCTGGCGGCCACCGCGATCCCCGCCCACTTCAAGGAACTCCAGTCCGCGGTCGACGCCGGGCGCGTCCACGAACTCGACCCCAAGGGCCAGGTCCGCCAGTCCCTGTGGGCCCTCGCCGGCGAACTCGGCCTGGTCAAGGCAGAGGCCGGGCCCCAGCGGCACGGCCGGCTGCGGGGCGAGCGGCGACGCAAGGACGGTGGGGGATGAGGCGGCCCGGGAGGGACTCGGGGCAGGTCACGATCGAGCTCCTCGGGATGACCCCGACGATCCTGATCACGCTCGTGCTGATGTGGCAGTTCGTGCTGGTCGGTTACACGTTCACGCTCGCGGGCAACGCGGCCGACGAGGCCGTGCGCGCGGGCACCGCGGTGCCGGCGGGGGAGCGGGACGGGGCGTGTCAGGCCGCCGGCCTGGAGAAGCTGCCCGACGCCTGGGACGGCAGCGTCACCTGCGGGGGGAGCGGCTATGTCACGGCCGAGGTCAAGCTCCGGGTGCCGGTGCTGTTCCCGGGGATCGGGGCCTTTCCGTTCCTTGAGGTGAAGGGGAACGCGGGTGCGGTGGAGGAGGAGACGGACTGACATGGCGTACGACTCCAAGGACTCCAACGACTTCAACGGCTCCAACGGCTCCAACGGCTCCAACGGCGCCAACGACTTCAACGGCGCCAACGACTTCAACGGCGCCAACGACTTCAACGGCGCCAACGACTTCAACGGCGCCAACGACTTCAACGGCTCCGAGCGCCGCGACCGCGGCCAGGTGGCCATCGAGTACCTGGGCTTCCTCCCGATCCTGATCCTCGTCGCCCTGGCCGGGGTGCAGATCGGGCTCATCGCGTACGCCGGTCAGCAGGCGGGGACGGCGGCGAGGGCGGGGGCGCGCAGCGCCTCGCTGGGGGAGAGCGCGCAGGAGGGCTGCACGCAGGCCGTCAGCGACTGGCTGTCCGTCGACTGCCACTCCGCTCCCGGCGGCGACGAGGTGACGGTCACGGCCGTCGTGGAGATTCCCAACTTCGTCCCCGGCTGGGACTTCGGCGACGCCACCAAGACCGCCACCATGCCACTCGACCACACCGACGAGGAGTCCGGTCAGCCATGAGCCTGCGGGCACGCATCAACTCCCCCGAGGAGAACGGCAGCCGCGGCGAGGACGGCCACCTGGTCGCCTCCTACCGCGCCAAGCTGCTGGAGGAGATCGACCTCGCCGAGATGAGCTCGCTCGCGGCCGCGGAGCGCCGGGCGCGCCTGGAGCGGGTGCTCGGGCACATCATCAGCCGCGAGGGCCCGGTGCTGTCGACCGTGGAGCGCTCGCAGCTGATCCGCCGGGTGGTGGACGAGGCCCTGGGCCTCGGCATCCTCGAACCGCTCCTTGAGGACGCCTCCGTCACCGAGATCATGGTGAACGGCCCGGACGCGATCTTCGTGGAACGCGGCGGCAGGGTCGAGCAGCTGCCGATGCGGTTCGCCTCCGCGGACCAGCTGATGCAGACGATCGAGCGGATCGTGTCGACGGTCAACCGCCGGGTCGACGAGTCCAACCCGATGGTCGACGCCCGCCTGCCCTCGGGCGAACGCGTGAACGTCATCATCCCGCCGCTGTCCCTGACCGGCCCGATCCTCACCATCCGCCGCTTCCCGCGCTCCTTCACCCTCCAGGAGCTGATCGGCTTCGGCTCGCTGGACGAGCACATGCTGTTCCTGCTGGCGGGCCTGGTGCAGGCGAAGTTCAACATCATCGTGTCCGGCGCGACGGGCACCGGCAAGACAACCATGCTCAACGCCCTGTCCGGCCTGATCCCCGACGGCGAGCGCATCATCACCATCGAGGACTCCGCCGAACTCCAGCTCCAGCAGGCCCATGTGATCCGCCTTGAGTCCCGGCCGCCGAACGTCGAGGGCAAGGGCCACGTCACCATCCGCGAACTGGTGCGCAACTCCCTGCGGATGCGCCCCGACCGCATCGTCGTCGGCGAGGTCCGCGGCGGCGAGTCCCTGGACATGCTCCAGGCCATGTCCACGGGCCACGACGGCTCGCTCGCCACCGTCCACGCCAACAGCGCCGAGGACGCCCTCACCCGGCTGCAGACCCTGGCCTCGATGTCCGACGTGGAGATCCCGTTCGTGGCCCTGCACGACCAGATCAACAGCGCGGTGGACGTCCTGGTCCAGCTGACCCGGTTCGCGGACGGCGCCCGGCGCATCACGGAGATCGCCGTCCTGGACAGCCACGGCGGGGAGCCGTACCGCCTGGCCACGGTGGCGCGCTTCGACGCCCGGCCCATGACCCCCGACGGCCGGGTCCACGGCGCCTTCCGGTACTTCCCGCTCCCGCGCCGCACCGCAGACCGCCTCTACATGGCGAGCCAGCCCATCCCGCAGGCCTACGGCGTCGCAAGGCACGACGACCAGCTCGCCACCCGAGAAGCCAGGTAGGACCGCCCCATGGAACTGAGCAACCTAGTCCAGCTCACCACCGGCCTCACCCTGCTGGCCTGCGTGCTGTCCGTCCTCGGCGTGCACGCGTACGCCACCGGCCGCGCCCAGCGGCAGGCCCTGGTGGAGCGCCTGGCGATCGAGAGCGGCCACGGCGTGGCGTCCGGCCGCAGGCGCCACTTCCGGGGGCTGGACCGCCGACTGCGCCGCACCGCCCTCGGCCGCCGCATCGAACTGCGCCTCGCGGCGACGGGACTGGACCTCACGCCCGGCGAGTTCTTCGCCGCCATGCTGTTCGCGGTGGCCGGTCTCTGGCTGGTCGGGCAGGCCGCCCTCGCCCCGTTCTTCGGCCCGATCGCCGGACTGCTCGGCGTCTGGGCGGCCTGGCAGTTCCTCAACTGGCAGCGACAGAAGCGCATCGAGCGGTTCATCAACCAACTCCCCGAGCTGGCCCGCATCCTGGCCAACGCCACCCAGGCCGGACTCGCCCTGCGCACCGCCGTCGGCATGGCGGCGGAGGAGCTGGAGGCACCCGCCGGTGAGGAACTGGCCAAGGTCGCCAGCCACTTGGCGATGGGCGCCTCGATGGACGACGCGCTCGGCGAACTCGCGGAGCGCCTGCCATCCCGCGAACTGGTCGTCCTGGTCACGACCCTGGTGCTCTCCAACCGGGCGGGCGGCCAGGTCGTCGGCGCCCTGCGCAACCTCACCGAGACGCTGGAGGAGCGCAAGGAGACCCGGCGCGAGATCCGCACCCAGCTCTCCCAGGTGAGCATGACCTCGTACGCCGTACCGGTCATGGGCGTCGGCTCGTTGTTCCTGATGAACGGCGTGAAGGACGGTGCCCTGGACCGGATGACCGGCTCCCCGGTCGGCCAGGCCTGCGTGATCATCGCCTTCGGGCTGTACGCCGTCGGCTTCTTCCTCATCCGCCGCCTGTCCCGCATCGACGTCTGAGGAGGTTGGGATGGCCTTGCTGCTCGCCCTGCTGATGGGCCTCAGCGTCTGGGGCGCCTTCGCCGGGATCCGCATGTACCGGGCGGACGCGAAACTGCCCAGCGACCTCGCCCTCGCCCTGGAGGTCGGCGCCACCCGCACCGGCGCCGTCGACTCCCTCATCGACCGCATGGGCATGCGCTACGCCCCCGCGGTGCTGCGCCTGATGGGCCCCCGGCAGGTCGCCAGATACCGCCGCAAGATCGACCTCGCGGGCAACCCCGGCGGTCTGACCATCGACCGCTACGCCGCCCGCCGGGCGGTCTACGGCGCCCTCGGCGGCGTGGGAACGCTGGTGTTCCTGCTGCGCGGCGACTACCTCGTCGCCCTGCTCCTGCTGGCGTTCGGCGCGCTGTGGACGGAGGTCGGCATCTGGTCGGCGATCCGCGTCCGCAAGGACGTCATCGAGCGCACCCTGCCGGACTTCCTGGACGTGCTCGCGGTCGTGGTGGGCGCGGGCCTCGGCTTCCGCCAGGCGCTGGACCGGGTGGCCTCCCGCTACGAGGGCCCCTGGGCCGACGAGATCCGCATCACCCTGCGCCAGATGGACCTCGGCATGAGCCGCCGCCAGGCCTTCGCGGAACTGCGCCGCCGCAACGACAGCGAGCAGGTGGCCATGTTCGTGACGGCGTTGCAGCAGGGCGAGGAGCTGGGCGCGCCGATCGTCGACACCCTGGTCGCCCTCGCGAAGGACATGCGCCGCACGGACGCCCAGAACGCCCGCCGCAAGGCCGCCCGCGCGGTCCCCAAGGCCACCATGATGATCACCACGTTCATGGTCCCGGCCACGATGCTGCTCCTGGGAGCCGGCCTGCTCCTGGGCTCCGGCACCGACTTCGGCTCGGTCACGGGCCGGTAGGGGGAACCGGTGGCGACGATCGCGACGACGGCACGCGGGAACGCGGGGCTGCTCAGACGGTGGGGGACGGCCTCCGTGGCGGCCGACTCGGTGGCCCTGCCCCTCCAGGTGAACGCCGTGCAGGCGATGTGCCGCCAGGTCTTCGGCTTCCGCCTGGCCATGATCGCCGTGGCGGCCCCGGCGGCCCTGCTGGGCGCGGGCCCCGGCCTCGGCGTCCGCCTGGTCGGGGCGGCCGTGGTGGTCACCTTCATGGGCTCCTACGTCCTCTTCCGCGACTGGGAGCGCTTCGGCCCGCTCCTCCTGCGCCACCCGGGCCTGCTGGCGGCGGACACCCTGTTCGGCGCCCTGCTGCTGATCTCGGCGGGCCCGGACACGACGCTCGCGTACGTCAGCGTCTGTACGCCCCTGCTGGCCGGGATCGTCTACGGCTGGCGGGGCGCGGCCTGCTTCGCCTCGCTGCAGGGTCTGATCCTGCTCCTGGTGCACGCCACGCTGGGCCCCGGCGAGGACCTCGCCGAGTCCCTGCTCCTGCCCGGCCTGTGCGTCGTCACGGGGGCCGTCGGCTCGACCCTGCGCAATCTGCTCCTGCGCTTCGGCGAGGCGACGGAGGCGCTGTCGGCTGTGCGGTCGCGGCTCGCGGTGTCGGAGGCGGTGAACCTCGAACGCGCCGCGCTGGCCCGGGATCTGCACGACTCGGTGGCGAAGACGCTGCACGGGGTGGCCCTGGCCGCCGAGGCGCTGGCCCACTCGGCCGCCGGGCCCTGCCCGGACCCGGCGGCCCTGAGGGCGCGGGCGGACCTGATCGCCCGCTCGGCCCGGCGGGCCGCGTCGGAGTCCCGTGAGCTGCTGTCGGACCTGAGACGGGCATCGGGTCAGGAGAGCGCGGCGGAGGTGGACCTCGACGCGGAACTCGCGGCGCGGGTGGCGCACTTCGCGCCGGGACCGCGGCCGAGGACGACGTACGAGACGCGCACGGACGCGGGTTCCCCGCCCCCGAAGCTGCCGCGCGTGCAGGCCCGCCACCTTCTGGCGATCGTCGGCGAGGCGCTGGACAACGCGGACCGGCACGCGGAGGCGACCCGGATCAGGGTCCGGCTGACGGTCGATGACGGCCTCCTGACGCTCACGGTGAACGACGACGGCGTCGGACTCCCGCCCGGGACGACCCTCGAAAACCTGCGCCACTCGGGCCATTTCGGCCTGCTGGGCATGACGGAGCGGGCGGACTTCCTGGGCGCGCACGTGCACATCGGGCCGGGCGAGGCGGACCAGGGCACGGAGGTACGTCTGCGGATGCCGCTGCCGACGGGGAAGGAGCCGGGGTGAGAGCGGGGCAGGACGGGCGGCTGCGTGTCATCGTCGCCGACGACAACCCGGTCGTCCGGGCGGGCCTGGCCGCGCTGCTCTCCGACCGGGAGGACATCACGGTGGTGGCCCAGGCCGCGGACGGCGGGGAGGCGTGCGAGGCGGCCGCCCGGCACGCCCCGGACGTGGTCCTCCTGGACGTCCGGATGCCGGGCCTGGACGGCCTCTCGGCCCTCCCGCACCTGGTCCGCCTCGCCCCGGTGCTGATGCTCACCTACAGCCGCGAGTCCGAGACGGTCCAGGAGGCCCTGCGGCGCGGTGCCGTCGGCTACCTGGTCCACGGCGAGTTCACGACGGACGAACTGGTGACGGCCGTACGGGACGTGAAGCGCGGCCGGCCCCACTTCACGGCGAGCGCCGGGGCGGTGGTGCTGGCGCAGTTGCGGGGAGGTGCGACTGCAATGATCGATGAGCAAGCCCCTTCGAATACACGGGATATAAAACCTCAAAACCTTTCGCAACTGCAAGCAGCTGTGAGACAGTCGACAACGTCAGGCCCCGACCGAGCGGGCTACCGACTCAGCTCCAGGGAGGCCGAGATCATGGACCTCATCGCCTCCGGCATGACCAATCACCAGATCGCCGCCGCCTGCTTCATCTCCGAGAAGACCGTCAAGAATCACATCAACCGCATCTTCGCCAAACTCCACAGCACCACCCGCGGCGAAGCGGCCGCCAAGTGGCTGGGAACAGCCCCTGGTTGTCCGGGAGGCCACTCATGACCGGACCTTGGGCCCCCGGTTGGGCCCACGGGCCCTCTTCCCCGGCTCACTCCCGGGATACTGCTAGCGAAGACGGCAGAGTTTCCAGTGCGGCGAGAGGGCAGCGCCATGCGCAACGACAAGGGTCAGACCGCGGTGGAGTACCTGGGGATCATCGCGGTGGTGGTGGCGATCGTGTTGGCGATCACGGGGACGGACATCGGGCAGTCGATCTACAACGCCATTACCGACAAGATCAACGAGGTCGTCGGCGGCTGACGCGCTTCAGCAGGTTCGGCGACGCAGGGCAGGCCTTCCCCATCTACATCGTGGTGGTGGCGGGCCTGCTCTTTCTTGCGTTCGCGTATCTTGCGGTCGGCCAGGCGGCGGCTAATCGGAACGGCGCCCAGACGGCGGCCGACGCGGCCGCGCTGGCGGCGGCACTGGAGGCGCGGGACCAGCTCACCGAGGCGTGGATCGAGGTCATCCTCGACCCCGCTGAGTGGCAGGACATCCTCGCCGGCAACGGGCCGGTAATGGATGCGTGTGATCGTGCCTACGAGCTGGCCGCGCTGAACGACGCCGATGCGCAGTGCTTTTGGGACGATTCGCTGACAGTCCGCGTGGAGGCGACGACCAACAAGCCTGTCGGGGAGTCCATCGTCCCCGGCACGGAGGGGAAGAAGTCGACGGAGACAGCCAGAGCTGTGATCGAACCGCGTTGCGGGTTCGATCCGCCTGATGAGGGCGCCGACGACGACGTGCTGCCACGTCTGGAGTGTGAGGGACAGGTCTGGGATCTCGATCCGGAAGATTTGGTCGACCTTCCGAAACCCGAGGACCTCTTCGACGTCCATCTGGCTGACTGATAGCAAGCGACGAGTGAGGGAGAAGGAAGCGGAGTCATGAGCGTTCGGTTCACGGTTAAGGCCCACAGGGGGATGGTCGCGTTGACCGTCGCAGCCGGACTTGCTGTTGGTCTGGTCGGCTGCGGGGGCGGGGGCGGGGGTGACGACGGCAAGAAGCCTGAGACTTCGGCTCCTACTTCTCGTGACACGGGGTCCCAGGCGAGCACGCAGGAAGGGGAGTCGGGAACGCCCCTTGCCGAGTTGAAGGGGCCCAACGGCCTTCAGCTCCAGATCACTTCTGCACAGCGGGACTCGGGCGGCTTTGTCACAGTGGGGGGTGAACTGAAGAACGACAGCGACAAGTCGGTGACGATTCCCGCCCAGCTGAGTGGGGACGAGACGGAGGTACTTCGGCACGGTCGGTCGTTCGGTGGTGCCACCCTGGTCGACGCACAGGGCAAGAAGCGGTATTACGTGCTGCGTGACACCGACGGTCGTCCACTCACCACAACGGCCGTTTCGACGGTGAAGTCGGGAGAGACCATCCCGGTGTTCATGCAGTTCCCGGCGCCGCCTGCCGATGCGTCGGAAGTCACCTTCCAACTGCCTATGTTCGCCGCCGCCCCCATCCAGATCACCGGATGAGCCGTCCCATGACCCCGACCCGCCTCGCCCTGAGCCTCACCCTGACAGCCACGACGCTCCTCCTGGCCACGACGACGGCCCAGGCGGACGACACCCCCAGCGTCCCCCCGGGCACGGAGCCGACCGCGTCGGCCCCCGTCGAAGTGGACGGCAACGACCCCGACCTGAAGCTCCCCGAGGGCGCGACCCTGGCGGAGCCGAAGGTGCTGGACATCAAGCAGGTCGTCGAGGAACAGAGCGGCGACGAACGCCGGGAGGACACCAACGCGGACGTGAAGTTCGCCCTCCAGGCCGAGGTCCTCTTCGGCAAGGACAGCGCGAAACTCGGCCCGGAGGCGACGTCCCGTATCAACGCGATCGCGGAGGAGATCAAGGCACAGAACGCGACCAAGGTCAGGGTCTTCGGCTTCACCGACAACCTCGGCTCCTCGGCGCACGGCGACGTCCTCTCCAAGCAACGCGCCAACGCCGTCCACGACATCCTCGACGACGCCCTCGACCAAGCCGGCATCACCTTCGAGGTCCGCGGCTACGGCGAGCAGTACCCCATCGCCTCCAACGCCACCGAGGCCAGCCGCAAGAAGAACCGCCGCGTGGAGATCTCCTTCCCGCGGGGCGAGGGCTGACGAGGTCGACGCTCGCGGGGCGCGTCCTCCGCGCCCCTCGTTCGTTCATCACTGGAACGGACAACGCGTCATGGCGGAGGCGGAGTGGGGGACAGGACCCGGGTCGACGACCTCGATGTGATCAAGAGCGTGGCAACTGATCTCTCGAAGATCGTCAAAGAGCTGGAACGACTCGACGACGAGGACAAGTACGGCTGGAACCAAGAAGTCATCGGTCATGCGGAGTTGACGGACAGGCTCAATGACTTCGCGGCCAACTGGGACTACAAGCGTTCGAGGCTCGAAGAGGATCTGAAAAAGCTCGCGGGTGTCACGAAAGCCGCGGCTGAAGCCTACGACGCCATCGACACGGCCCTGGCCGACGCCGTCCGGAGGCGGCGGAAGAAGTCGAAGGGCAAGGCCTGACCGTGTCTCGTCCCAAGGACTGGTCGCCGGTCGGACTCGACTCCGATCCCGTGGCGGGTGACCCGGCGGAGGTGGCCAGGCTGGGCAGGCGATTCCGCGGTGTGGCGGACAGGATCAGAAAACAGTCCGGAAACATCGAAGCGCTCTGCGGTGTGGACGGCTGGCAGAGCGACGCGGCGGACGAGTTCCGTAAGTCCGCCGAGGGGACGGTAGGGCGTCTCAAACAGGTGCTGGACCGCTTCGAGACCGCCGCCGACCTGCTCGGTGAACAGCACGACGAGCCGGACACGAAGTACGCATCCATCCTCGCTTCGTCTCAGGAGACCGCGGACCGGGCCCGCCGCGATGCCGAGATCGACCGCGACGAGCGGGACGCGCTGAGTCGGACCCTCGACACCCTCGACGAGCGCGCCGACGACCATGAGCGGCGGAAGAAGGAGCTGACGCGGAAGCGGGACGAGGCCGTCGAGCGGATCCAGGCTGCCGTCGAGCGAGTTCACGAGGCGAAGGACACGCGGAATCGGGCAGCCGAGAAGGCGGCTCGCGCGCTTGAGGATCTCATCGATCACGACAAACTCAAGGACAGCGCCTGGGAGAACATCAAGGGTGCGCTCAAGAGCATCGCAGACATCGCAGGCTGGGTGGCCACTGTCTGTGCCGTGACCTCTCTCCTCGTCGGCTGGATCCCCGTCGTCGGCTGGGCGTTGGCCGGTGTGCTCGATGCGATCGCCCTGTTGGCGACGGCAGTGGCACTCGCCTGCCACCTGGTCCTGGTGTTCACCGGCGACGCAAGCATCGCGGACCTGGTGCTCGATGGCATCGCGCTGCTCACTCTCGGACTCGGGAGGGCCGCGCTGAGCGCGGGGAAAGCCGCCGCGGCAGGGGTGCGGGGCGTGCAGAACGCCAGTCGTTCCGCGCGGACCGAGTTTCTCGTCGGAAACGCCTTGGCCGACAGGTCCGCCAAGGCGGCGAACACGCTGAAGGGCAAGGCGACCAAAGCGGCCAACAGGGCTGCCGAGGAGGCTGCCCAGCGACTGGCGGGGACACTGCCCGGCTCGTTTGGCGGGCTGGGTGAGTTCAGACACGTGCTGAACCCGAAAGTGATCGGCCAGGACACCGTGGACGCGTTCAAGGCACTGAAGGACTTCAAGGACGTCGGAAACCTCTTGGGCCGGGATGCCTGGGCAGGTGCTCGGCCGCTCGGCAATCCCGAATGGGTGGCGTCCAGCAAGGCCCTTCAGGAGGTCCCGATTCTCGGCAAGTTCGAGGCCATGGGCGGCATGAAGTTCACGGACTATGTGCGGTCTGCCGGCCATAGATGGGCGGGATACACGGCAGCGGCAGCGGTAGGCGACGGGAACGACAAGCTTCATGGCCTCACCGAGTGGGACAACCCGTACAGCAAGTGGAAACAGGCTTGGACCGTGGGCTGACCGCCCACAGGGGAGCGCGCGTGAACGAGGAAACACCATGGCACTGCCTCATCGCGGAGCCGGAAGGCAGCATCCGGCTCCCTGTCGGCGATGCGACCGATCTGAAGGCTTGGTCCAAGCAGGCGGCGGAGCGGTACCTGGACGGTTCGACGCCCCGACGCGAGGTGCGTGGCCTGGCGTCCGTTCTGGCGCGCGTGGCGGAGTCCGCGGAGATGAGCGACCCCACCTTCGTCTATGCCTACGTCGTGGACGCCGCCAAAGCGGTGACGGCGGTCTACGAAGTCCATGACTACGACGGGGAGGGGTATCGCTCGGTGGACCGGCTGCCGGAACTGCTGCGTGACGTTCTGCCCACCTCGCCCGACCGGCAGGGCGTCGAGCAGATCGTCCTGCCGGCAGGTCCCGGAGTGAGGATCCAGGAGATCCAGTCGGTCGATACGGGTGGGGTCTTCCGAAAGAAGACCGTTCTGGAAACAGTGACGTATGCGGTGGTGCCCCCGCAGGTGGAGAACATCCTCGTCCTCCGGATGTCCTGGACGAATCTGATCTTCAGCGAAGCGCTGCTCGAACTGGCTGAGACGCTTGCCCAGTCGCTGGAACTGGCTGAAGTCAAGGGGACCTGAGCCTGGTGGATGCGAAGGCGGGGCGGGCAAGGGCAACGGATCCCGGTTCACCTCCTGGCGACTATGGCCTGGTGGTTCCGGACGACTGGTTTCGTATCCCCTTGGAGCCTGAGGAATGGAAGCGCTCGATCCGCGTCCTCGTCGACCGGGTGTTCGACGGCAAGGATGACGCTGCGGCTCTCAAGCGTGCGGTGGTTCGTGATCTCCGGGACCGAGCTGAGGACGGCTGTCGAAATGGCGGCGTCGAGATCTATGTCTCGACTGCATCGGTCGGCCCCGTTCCGCTGTCCGCCTCCTTGCTGGTGACGGTGGTCCCGCCGGGAGAGCAGCTCGGACTGGTGGTCACCGGGAGGCACCGGGCGCAGGTGGTCGACGACGTTGTGCTGCCCTTCGCCGGGGCTGCGCTCAGACGACGTACCCGCGTCGTGCCCGACGCAGGTGACACGACGGGCAATCAACTCCCGGTGACAACAGTCGAGTACGCGGTGGGAATCCCCGGAACCGGTGCCTCGCTGCTTCTCACCTTCTCGACGCCGCTGGATCCTTTCGCCGAGGAACTGGTCGGCCTTTTCGAGGCGGTCGCCAAGTCCCTGCACTGGAGGTGACCCGGCGGCACTCCCAACCCTCACGCCGCCCCCGACCGTCTCCCCGCCGCCGTTCGCAACTCCTCGAGTACCGCGTCCAGTACCGCGTCGCTCTCCGAGCCCGTTCTCACGGCGGCGAAGATGTTGCGGGACGGGGGTTCGCCTGTGGTGGGGCGGAGGTGGAGGGTGCGGTGGAGGGGGTGGAGCAGGCGGGGGACGAGGGCTACGCCGGTGCCCGCTTCCACCAGGGCCGTGAGGGCGGACCAGTCGTTGACGGCGTGGCGGATGTCGGGGGTGAAGCCGGCGGCCGCGGAGACGGAGCGGGTGACCGCGCCGCAGCAACTGCGGGGGTCGCCGACCAGCCAGGGGTCCGTGGCCAGGTCGCGCAGGGCGACTCGGTCGGCGTGGGCCAGGTGGTGGTCCGGGGGCAGGGCCACGTCCAGGATGTCCGTCAGCAGGTCGGTGCGGACGTAGCGGCGGTCGGTGTGCGGCGGCGTCGCCGCGAAGTCGACGGCGATCACGAGGTCGAGCCGGCCGGTGTCGAGGGCGGTGAACACGTCGGGGGGTTCCGCCTCCGTGACGTCCACGCGGACCCGGGGGAGCCGGGCCGACAGGGCTGACAGCGCGCCGTGCGGCGGGAGGTGGCGGGGGTCGGGGTCGACCGGGTGCTGCTCGTCGCGCCGCCCTCGCGCTCCTTCGTCGTCCGGCAGCCGGAGATCGCCGAATTCGCGCTGCCCGACCTCGATCTCGCGCTGCCCTCGCCCACCCGGTTCGTCGCCGGGGACGACGATCCCTGCTGCCCCGAAGGCGCCCGCGCCGAGTACGCCGAGCCGCTCCGGTCCCCCGTCGACATCCTCCCCGGGGCCGGGCATCTGAGCGTCGACGACGGTTACGGGCCCTGGCCCGCCGTGCTGGAGTGGTGTCTCGGGCCCCGGGAGCCGCTCGTCGCGCGGGGTGCTACGCCGACTCGTTGAGGAGGCGGAACAGGTGGTCGTGGCCGGAGGAGAGGAGCTCGGGGAGCGGCTGGGCCGACTCGTACCAGCGCTTCTCGTACTCCCAGCACAGCCAGCCGTCCCAGCCGTGCCGGGAGAGGACGTCGACGCACTCCGTCAGCGGCAGGACGCCGGCGCCCAGGGCGAGCGGCAGGGTGTCGTCGGGGGAGGCGATGTCCTTGACCTGGACGTAGCCGAGGTAGGGGGCGAGGGCGGCGTAGGACTCGGCGGGCTGTTCGCCGCCGAGCCAGGTGTGCATGACGTCCCACAGGGCGCCCGCGTTGCGATGGCCCACGAGACCCAGGATGCGGATGACGGCCGCGCCCGTGCGGTGCGAGTCGTGGGTCTCCAGCAGGATCCTGACCCCCGCGTCGGCGGCGTGCTCGGCGGCCGTGGCCAGGCGGCGGGCCGCCGCGGCGTCGGCGTCCTCGGCGGGCTGGTCCGCGTCGGCGCCCGGGAACACCCTGACGTACGGTGCACCGAGATCCCGGGCCAGGTCCACCAGCTCGCGCAGCTCGGTCACCACCGGCTCGTCCGGGCCCGGCCCGGCCACCCGCGTGTACCCGGCCACGGAGAGCGGCTCGATGCCCGAAGCCTCGAACTGCGCCGCCACCTGGGCCCGTTCGGCTCTGCCGAGCGCCGGGGTGACAGGCTCCTCCGGGTGGGCCCGCAGCTCCACGCCGTGGAACCCGTGGGCCGAGGCGAGCCGCAGGACGTCGGGCAGGGGCAGACCGGGAACGCCGAGGGTGGAGAACGCCAGCTTCATGCTCGTGACCTTACTGGCGCCCGGCCCCGAGCGCGCGGTACGTGCTCGCGTCACCTCTCGGTGACTCTCCGCGGCACCGCCCGCCTCATTCTCCGCACGACCCCCCGAGGCGGTCCCCGCTCGCCCGCAGGTCCAGTCGCCAGTCCTGCCCGACCAGGTCCTGGCCGAACGACCGGTGCGGTGTCTGTGCCACCAGGACGAAGCCGTGCCGCTCGTAGATGCGGCGTGCGGCGGACAGGACGTCGTTGGTCCACAGGACCAGCTCGCGGTAGCCGGCCCCGCGCGCGAACTCCGTCACCGCCCTGACCAGGCGGTCCCCGACGCCCAGCCCGCGCGTGTCCGGCTCGACGAGCAGCAGCCGCAGCCTGGCCGTACCCGGCGCCTCGTCGCGTACGCACATCACGCAGCCCACCCGGCGGCCGTCCAGCTCGGCGATCCACACCCGCTCCTGACGCGGGTCGTGGTCCTGGGCGAAGTCCGCGACGATCCTCGCCACGAGGCCCTCGTAGTCGGCGTTCCAGCCGTACTCGGCGGAGTACAGCGCGGCGTTGCGCTGCACGATCCAGCCGAGGTCACCGGGGCCGGGCTCGCGCAGGACGACGTCCTCGGGGCGGGGCGCGCGGCCGTCGCCGAGCAGTGTCCACACGGTGTGCAGGGCCTCCGCGAGCCGCGGCCGGTCGGCCGGGCCCACCTTCGCCAGCAGGGCCTCCACGGCCTCCTGGGCCCGCTCGTCCAGCAGGCCCGCGGTGTCCCGGCCCGGTGCGGTCAGGGTGATCCTTCTGCGCCGCGGGTCGGTCTCCGAGGGCCCGCGCTCGATCAGTCCGTCCCGCTCGAACTTGTTCAGGATGCGGCTCAGGTAGCCCGCGTCCAGGTGCAGCTGCGCCCGCAGATCGGCGGCGTCCGTGCGGGGCGCGTGCGCGAGCTCGTACAGGACGCGGGACTCGGTGAGGGTGTACGGGGCGTAGAGGTGGCGGCCGTAGTCGAGGGCGCCGATGACGTTCGTGTAGAAGCGGTTGAAGGAGCGGATGTCCTGGACGGTCATGGTCTGCCCCCGGGGATCGGTGCCTTCTCGGGCGACGGACCACCCGCGACGCTCCCGGGCCACGGGCTGCCCCGCCTGCTGGCTGCGCGCCAACCGGCTGCCCCGCTTCCCGGCTGCCCGCCTACGGGCCCGGCGCCTGGGGGCTCGACTCGACGTCCACGGGCTCGATACCCACGGGCTCGACGTCCGCGGGCTCGACGTCCGCGGGCTCGACCCGATCGCTGACTCAGTCAGAGGTTCCGTCGCGTTCGAGCGTAGACCCCCGCCCGCAGCGCGTCCATGCGACCCGTCGAACTCCCTTCGCGCGGGGGCGCGGCCCTCACTCGCCCTCGACGCGCCGGTACACGTTCACCAGCGTCCCCGTCCCCGCCTTCGCCGTGGACACCAGCTCGAACGGGAACTTCTCGCCCCCGTCGGGGAAGATCGTCTTGCCGCCGCCCAGCACCACCGGCATCACGATCAGCCGCAGTTCGTCCGCGAGGCCCTCGGCGATCAGAGTGCGGGCAAGGGTCGCGCTGCCCATCACGAGGACGTTGCCGCCCTCGGCCTCGCGCAGCTTGCTCAGCTCCGCGACCGCCTCGGCGACGGGGATACGGACGGTGTTCTCCCAGGTCAGGTCGGACTCGCCGAGGCTGTCGGAGACGACGTACTTGCGGATGGAGTTGATCCGGTCGGCGAAGGGGTCACCGGCCCGCGCGGGCCACGCCGACGCCATCACGGCCCAGGTCCGGCGCCCGAACAGCACGGCGTCCGCCTCGCCCAGCGCCGCGTCGAAGGCGCCCCCGACCACCTCCGGGTCGAAGTACGGGCCGGTCCAGCCGCCGTGCGCGAAGCCGCCGTCGGTGTCCTCCTTCGGACCGCCCGGGGCCTGTACGACACCGTCGAGGCTGATGAATTCGGTGATGACGATCCGCATTGGAGTGCTCCTTCATTCGTACGCCAAGTGGTTACGCCCTATAGACGGGCGGGGCGCCGACAACTCATCGCTCACCGAGAAACTTCTTCCCACGAGACGACCTCAGACCCCGGCCCCGACTTCGGCCTCGGGCCCTGGCCCCGATCCCGGCCTCGGGCCCTGGCCCCGATCCCGGCCTTGGGCCCCGGCTCCGATCTCGGCCCCCCTAAGGTCCCGGTCCCGGCCCCCCGGCCCGGACCTCAGGTCCCGACCTCGGCTTCGGCCCGACCTCGACCCCGGCGCCGCCCCGGCTTCGGCCCGGCTGCTGCCGCCTCCGGGAGCCTGTTCGGGGGCGCCCCGACTTCCCGGGTGAAGACCCGGGTGAAGTAGGCCGGATCGTGGCAGCGCGCCGCCCGCGCCGCCCGGGCGACCCACAGCAGACCCCGCGCGACCGCGCCGATGGCGGGCGGGCGCGCGAGGCCGCGGGTCAGCAGGTCCAGGGCCCGCCGCCCGAGACTACGGACGTCGTCGGCCCTCGCGTTCCCGTTCCCTCGGCCCCGACCTCGGCCCCGGCTTTGGCCCGGCCCCGACCCCGACCCCGGCTTCGGCCGGCGGCCGACCTCTGCCCGGCCCCGGCCCCACCTCAGGTCCCGGTCCCGGCCCTCGGCCCCGACCTCAGGTCCCGACCTGGCTTCGGCCCGACCCGGCCCCGCCCCCGACCTCAGTCCCCACCCCCACCCCCGACCCCCACCGGCGGTCTCCCCCTCGTCCACACCGCCCGCACCGCCACCCGCTCGAACCGCCAGCCCCCGCCCGTACGCACCTGGTCGCCCTCGTAGAAGCCGCCGACAGTGAAGACCGACTCGTCGGCGTGCACATGGGTCATCAGCGCGTTCCAGGAGGCGGTGGCACGGTCGCCGTCGATCTCCGCGAGGAGGCCGGAGGCGATGTGCTGGGTGCGAACGAACCGCCCGAGCGCCGTCTCGGCGGCCCGCACGGCCTCCGCCCCCGCGCTGACACCGAGCGGCGTCTCCATCCGGGCGTCGCCGGTGACGTAGGGCCGCATCCAGCCGGAGGCGAAGTCGCGGGCGTCCAGGGCGCGGAAGAAGCGGTGGACGAGGGTGTCGATCTCTCTGATCTCTTCGGGGGTGCTCATGACCGACACCCAACGTCCTCAACCGGACTTGAGGTCAAGGACGTCGGGCGGCAGCCGCGACGAACACCCCGCGCGCGCAATTCCCTTGCAGGGGCCCCCGCCCCCATGATCCGGTGACCCCCATGACCTCACTCATCCGTCACATCACCGTGGACTGCGCCGACGCCTTCACCCTCGCCTCCTGGTGGGCCGGGGCACTGGACGGCGAGCTCGGCGACGACGACCACCCCGGCGACCCCGAAGCCCTGGTCACCACGTCCGCGGCCACCCTGCTCTTCGTCCGCGTCGAGGACGCCAAGTCCGGGAAGAACAGGGTCCACTGGGACCTCCAGCCGCAGGACCGCACCCGCGACGAGGAGGTCGACCGGCTCCTCGCCCTCGGCGCGAAGATCCACGGCGACCACCGCCGCGCCGACGGCACCGGCTGGGTGACCCTGACCGACCCCGAGGGCAACGAGTTCTGCGTGGAGCGCAGTGCCCAGGAACGCGCCGCGCAGTAACACCCCATGGATTTGCGGGGCGCCCCAGCCCTTCGGCAACACTCCCTGGCCCGCGTGCCCACGGGTGCAAGGGGTGTCTCAGCCCTTTGGCAACACCCCATGAACCCGCAGGACGCCCCAGCCCGTCGGCGCCACCCCATGAACCCGCGAGGCGCCCAGCCCTTCGGCAACACCCATGAACCCGCGAGGCGCCCAGCCCGTCGGCGACACCCCCTGGCCCCGCGGAGCGTCACCCCGTCGGTACCCCCGTGGACCCCCGCACCACCAACTCCCCTCGCACCGCGGCGATCCCGCCCGGCGGCGGCTCCTCCCGCCCCATCGCGATGCGCCCGGCCCGTGCCCCCGCCTCGGCCAGCGGCAGCCGTACGGTCGTGAGCGCCGGCACCACGTCCACACTGAACGGCAGATCGTCGAACCCGGCGACGGACACGTCCTGCGGGATGCGCAGCCCGGACTCCCGCAGGGCCGCGCACGCGCCGAGCGCGACGGAGTCGCTGGCGGCGACCACGGCGGTCAGGGTCGGGTCTCTGCGCAGGAGTTCGAGCGTGGCGTCGTAGCCGGACTGCCGGTCGTAGCGGCCGTGGACGGTCCGGGCGGCGTCGTCCTGGACGCCCACCGCCGCCAGCGCGGCGCGGTGGCCCTCCAGCCGGTGGCGGGTGGTGGTGTGCTCCTCCGGGCCCGCGATGTAGCCGAGCCGACGGTGGCCGAGGGTGAGCAGGTGCTCGGTCAGCCGCTGGGCGCCGCCGCGATTGTCGAAGGACAAGGTGACGGCCTGGGTGTCGGGTACCTGCGGTCGCCCGCACAGCACCACCCGCGTCCCGGCCTCGGCCAGTTTGCGCAGCTTCACCGCGACGGCCGCCGCGTGCGGGGCGTCCTCCACCGCGCCGCCGGTCAGCACCACGGCCGCGGCCCGCTGCCGCTGGAGCAGGGTCAGATAGGTCAGCTCGCGCTCGGGTGACCCGCCCGTGTTGCACACGACGGCCAGCCGCTCGCCGCCCGCCCGGCCGCCGGGGCCGCCGATCTCGGACTGGATCGCCCCGGCCATGATTCCGAAGAACGGGTCGGCGATGTCATTGACGAGGATGCCGACCAGGTCCGAGGTGGCCGCGGCGAGCGCGCTCGCGGGACCGTTGAGGACGTAGTCGAGTTCGTCGACCGCCTTGAGCACCCGCTCACGGGTGGAGGCGGCGACGGGGTAGTTGCCGTTCAGTACGCGCGACACCGTCGCGGGGGAGACCTGGGCGCGGGCCGCCACGTCCGCCAGGGTCACCGTCATCTCGTAGTCCTCCGGTCGCGCATATGTCTACCTCGTCGTACGTCGTCGTACACCGGCCGTCTCAGGGCGGCCGGTTGCGAGCAGACCTTACGGCGCCTGGCCCCGGATGTTCGCCCCCTCGAACGAATCGAGACCGTTGCGGCCTTGTCCGACCGCTGATCAGCGGCTAGCTTCTCTGCACATAGAAAGCGCTTGCTGCACGCGCTTGCTGTGACGACTCGACAGACAGCCGGATGCGCGCGGGTCACGGAGGCACCCGCGGCCCGCACCCGCGGCCCGCACCCGCGCGCCCCGGATGCCCGCGGCACACGGCAGGCCCGTACGACGCCGACGAAGGGAACGACGTGACACGTAAGACAGTGCGTATCGCCATGAACGGTGTGACCGGGCGCATGGGATACCGCCAGCACCTGGTCCGCTCCATCCTCGCCCTGCGCGACCAGGGCGGACTCGACCTCGGCGACGGCACCGTGCTGTGGCCCGAGCCGGTCCTGGTCGGTCGCCGCGAGCACGCGCTGAAGGCGCTCGCCGAGCGCCACGGCCTGGACCCGGAGCACGTCTCGACCGACCTGGACGCCGTCCTCGCCGACGACAGCATCGAGATCTACTTCGACGCCCAGGTCACCTCCGCCCGCGAGGAGGCGATCCGGAAGGCGATCGCCGCGGGCAGGCACGTCTACACCGAGAAGCCCACCGCCACCGGCCTCGGCGGCGCCCTGGAACTGGCCCGGCTGGCGCACGCCAGGGGCATCAGGCACGGCGTCGTCCAGGACAAGCTGTTCCTGCCCGGACTGCTCAAGCTGAAGCGGCTGATCGACGGCGGCTTCTTCGGCCGAGTCCTCTCCGTGCGCGGGGAGTTCGGCTACTGGGTCTTCGAGGGTGACTGGCAGGAGGCCCAGCGCCCGAGCTGGAACTACCAGGCCGAGGACGGCGGCGGCATCGTCGTCGACATGTTCCCGCACTGGGAGTACGTCCTGCACGAGCTGTTCGGCCGGGTCACCTCCGTGCAGGCCCTCACCGCCACCCATGTCCCGCAGCGCTGGGACGAGGACGGCAAGCCCTACGACGCCACCGCCGACGACGCCGCGTACGGCGTCTTCGAGCTCGAAGGCGGCGCCGTCGCGCAGATCAACTCCTCCTGGGCCGTGCGCGTCCACCGCGACGAGCTGGTCGAGTTCCAGGTCGACGGCACCGAGGGCTCGGCCGTCGCGGGGCTGCGCACCTGCCGGGTCCAGCACCGGTCCGCGACCCCCAAGCCCGTCTGGAACCCGGACATCCCCGCCACCGAGGCCTTCCGCGACCAGTGGCAGCAGGTCCCGGACAACCAGGCCTTCGACAACGGCTTCAAGGCCCAGTGGGAGCTGTTCCTCAAGCACGTCTACGCCGACGCCCCTTACCGCTGGGACCTGCTGGCCGGCGCCCGCGGTGTCCAGCTCGCCGAACTGGGCCTCAGGTCCTCGGCCGAGGGCCGCCGCGTCGACGTTCCGGAGATCGCGCTGTGACCGTCCGACTGCCCGACGCCAAGGGTGACCTGCGCACCTACGAGCCGCGCGCCGAGCCCCTCGCTGCGCGCCCCGGCCCGCCCCTCACCTCCCGTACGGTCTTCTCGGCCGCGCACGTCGTCGCCGACCCGTACGCGGACACCACCCCCGACTCGCCCGCCGCCGTCGACTGGGACGCCACGCTCGCCTTCCGTCGCCATCTGTGGTCGCACGGGCTCGGGGTGGCCGAGGCGATGGACACCGCCCAGCGCGGGATGGGCCTTCAGTGGGCGGGCGCGGCCGAGCTGATCCGCCGCAGCGCCGCCGAGGCCAGGGCGGTCGGCGGCCGCATCGCCTGCGGCGTGGGCACCGACCAGCTCGCCGCGGGCACCCTCGCCGAGGTCCGCGCGGCCTACGAGGAGCAGCTCGCGGTCGTCGAGGAGAGCGGGGCGCAGGCGATCCTCATGGCCTCCCGGGCGCTCACCGCCGCGGCGGCCGGACCCGAGGACTACCTGGAGGTCTACGGCCATCTGCTCCGGCAGGCCGCCGAGCCGGTGATCCTGCACTGGCTCGGCCCGATGTTCGATCCGGCGCTGGAGGGCTACTGGGGCTCGGCCGATCTCGACGCGGCGACCGGCACCTTCCTGGAGGTCATCGCGGCCCACCCGGACAAGGTCGACGGCATCAAGGTCTCGCTGCTGGACGCGGGGCGCGAGGTTGACCTGAGGCGGCGGCTGCCGCAGGGCGTGCGCTGCTACACCGGCGACGACTTCCACTACCCCGAGCTGATCGCGGGCGACGAGAAGGGGTTCAGTCACGCCCTCCTCGGCATCTTCGACCCGCTCGGCCCGCTGGCCGCCGAGGCGGTGCGGGTGCTGGACACGGGGGACACGGACGGCTTCCGCCGACTGCTGGACCCGACGGTCGAGCTGTCCCGCCACCTCTTCCGGGCTCCGACCCGCTTCTACAAGACGGGCGTGGTGTTCCTCGCCTGGCTGGCCGGCCACCAGAGCCACTTCACCATGGTCGGCGGCCTGCAGTCGGCCCGTTCCCTGCCGCACCTCGCCCGCGCCTACGAACTCGCCGACTCACTCGGTCTGTTCCCCGACCCGAAGCTCGCGGAGGAGCGGATGAAGTGCCTGCTGGCGGTGTACGGGGTGGACCAGTGAGCGGCCTCGCGAGGTTCTCCGTCAACCAGATGACGGTCAAGCAACTGTCCCTCCCCGAACTCGTCCACGAATGCGAGGACTTGGGCATCGGCCACGTCGGCCTGTGGCGCGAACCCGTCCAGGAGTACGGCGTGGCGGCCGCGGCCGGGCTGGTGCGCGACGCGGGTCTGACCGTCACGACCCTGTGCCGGGGCGGATTCCTGACGGCGATCGAGCCGCAGGAGCGTGCGCGGGCCCTGGACGACAACCGCCGCGCGGTGGACGAGGCGGCGATCATGGGCACGGACACACTGGTCCTCGTCTCGGGCGGACTGCCGTCGGGATCGACGGACCTGCGCGGCGCGCGCGAGCGGATCGCCGACGCGCTCGCCGAGCTGGGGCCGTACGCCGAACAGCACGGTGTGCGCCTGGCCATCGAGCCGCTGCATCCCATGTACGCGGCCGACCGCTGTGTCGTCTCCACCCTCGGCCAGGCCCTCGACCTGGCGGAGAGGTTCCCGGCACGACAGGTGGGCGTCACGGTGGACACCTACCACATCTGGTGGGACGACACCGCGCCCGATCAGATCGCCCGCGCGGGCGCGTCCGGCCGTATCCACACCTTCCAGCTCGCCGACTGGACGACCCCGCTGCCGCGGGGCGTGCTCACCGGCCGGGGGCAGATCGGGGACGGCTCGATCGACATGCGGGAGTGGCTCGGGTACGTGGAGAAGGCCGGGTACACCGGGGCGATCGAGGTCGAGCTGTTCAACGACGCGCTCTGGGCTCGGGACGGCCGCGAGGTCCTGACGGAGACGGCCGAGCGCTTCGTACGGCACGTGACCGGCTGAACCGGCGGCCCCCGAAGGGGAGTTCAGCGCACCCGGTCGCCCCCGTCCGTCTCCGAGCCGCGGGCCGCCGCGTCCAGGACCGTGCCGAGGTCCCGGACGAAGGCCGCCCGCTCCAGGAAGGTGAACCGGCGCACGATCGAGGAGGTCAGGACGATCCTGGTGCCGTCGGTGCGGGTGAGGTTCACCGTGCACTCGCGGCGGGCCGCCAGCCAGGCGACCAGGCCGCCCGCGAACGCCTCGGTGACCGCGCCCGGTTCGAGCACCACCAGCAGCACCAGCGGGCGCGCTTCCGCCGCGCTGGGCGGCAGGACGAGCGAGCTGTCGACACGGACCCGGCCGCGCAGGGCCGGCTCGGTCGCCAGCCGGCGCCACAGTTCATGCACGCCGGTCCCGGTCGTCCGGCTCTCGACGGTGATTCCCACACGCATGTCCATCACCCCGTACGGTGGCGTGCGGTGCCCACGGCAGCGTCCGCGCGCGTCGCACACCGGCTTCCCCCCTGCTTCCCCTGCGGAGAAGAAGTGGTGCGGAGGAAAAGCATGGCCACGCGGTCGCGGTAATTCATTAGCCATGAGTGCACGGATCTTGGCGATTTCTGCACGTTCCTGTGCCATCGCGCCGTTCTGGCGCGCTCAGCTCCGATGCCGGTAGTCCCGGGGCGACATGCCGTACGCGCGACGGAACTGGCGGCTGAAGGCGGCCGGGTCGCGAAACCCCCAGCGGGCGGCCAGCGCGGCGATCGGCCGGGACCGCAGCCCGGGGTCGGCGAGGTCGCGGCGGCAGTGTTCGAGCCGGCGGTGCCGGATCCAGGCGGCCGGGGTGGCGCCCTCCTCGGCGAACAGCTGATGCAGATGCCGTACGGAGACACCGTGCGCGGCGGCGACACCCGCCGGGGAGAGGGAGGGATCGCCGAGGTTGCGGTCGATGTAGTCCAGGGTGCGGGTGTGCAGGGCCCGGCGCCGGGACTCGGGGGTCATGGTGTCCTCGGCGTCCAGCGCCTGCCCGAGCACGGAGGTGAGCAGATCGGTCGTCATCCCGCCCAGCGTGACCGCGTCGGCCTCGGTGAACTCCTCGGCCCGGACGGCGAGATCGGCCAGCCAGCGCCACAGCACCCCGCCCATGCCCCGCCCTACCGGGACCGGCACCGCCAGCACCTGGCGTAACGCGCGCGGCGGCAGCGGGAGCGACGCCCGCGGTACGGTCACGACGACGCAGGCCGCGTCGCCGCCGGGCACGGGCGGGGTGTGCCGGGCCTCGTACGGCAGGCCGCTGTCGACGACCACCAGGTCGCCCGGCGTGAAGAGGGACTGCCGCCCGTTGTGCGCGATGCCTCCGGTGCCCTGGAACTGGCAGTTGATCTGGTACACCTCGGGGTTGTACCGCCGAATCGCGCGAGGGTTGCGCACCGCCTCCAACCCGGGGAAGGCGAAGTCCGCGACCTGCACCTCGCCCAGCGTCAGCACCCGCACGACGGCCCGGAAGTCGGCCTCGTGCTCACTGCGCAGCAGGTTCGGCAGATGCGTGCGCGTGACGATGTCCTGCCACAGGTCCCAGCGCTCACCGGGCGGCACGACGTCGGTCCGGTACTCGTTCACCAGCATGGTCACGCCCCCAACGCGTACCGCACGGCTCCTGCTTGAGCAGGCGCCATCCTATGGATGCCGCCTCGAAAACTTCCCGGCGGTGTCCGTGCAACCCTTCGCCCCGCATGTGTGTCGTACCGGGCATCAGGACTCCTGGGTGGGGGATCCGGGGGGATCCGCGGGGGTTCTGAAGGGGAGGGAAAGCCGAGGTGCGCGCCACGCCCGACATCAGGCCGGGGCGCGCCCTTACGCTGCGGGGGAACCGGCCCGGCGCGACGAAGGAAGTGACGATGACCACGCGGGTCCCCGCGGTCGACCAGGAACTCGTCGAGGCCGCCGCGCAGGTGGCGAGCACGCGCTGCCGGGGCGACAACCACACCATGGCGGCCGCGGCCCGCGCCCGCGACGGCCGGATCGTCACCGCGGTGAACGCCTACCACTTCACCGGAGGCCCCTGCGCCGAGCTGGTCCTCATCGGCACCGCGGCCGCTCAGGGCGTCTACGAGCTGGACACGATCGTGGCTGTGGGCGATCGCGAGCGGGGGGTCGTTCCCCCGTGCGGGCGGTGCCGTCAGGTCCTCCTCGACTACTTCCCCACGCTTGAGGTCATCGTGGGTGAGGCCGGCCGGATGCGTGCCGTTCCCGTCGGGGACCTGCTGCCCGCGAGCTACGTCTGGGCCGACCACCAGCTCGACGCCTGACAGGGCCGGGTGGTGACAGGGCCGTTCGGTGCCGCGCCCGCCGGCCCGGTCCGGACGCCGAAGGCGCGTTCCGCTGTCACACCCCACCGGTAACGTCGGACCATGCCCAACCAAACGGCGGACCCCACCGGAGAGCGGCGCCTCGCTGTCCTCGAAGGCGTGCTGGAGAGGATCACGTACGCCAACGAGGACAACGGCTACACGGTCGCGCGCGTGGACACCGGCCGGGGCGCGGGTGACCTGCTGACGGTCGTCGGCGCGCTGCTCGGCGCCCAGGTGGGGGAGTCGCTGCGGATGGAGGGCCGCTGGGGCTCGCACCCCCAGTACGGCAAGCAGTTCACCGTCGAGAACTACACGACGGTGCTGCCGGCCACGGTCCAGGGCATCCGCCGCTATCTCGGCTCGGGGCTGGTCAAGGGGATCGGGCCGGTCTTCGCCGACCGGATCACCCAGCACTTCGGGACGGACACGCTCAGGATCATCGAGGAGGAGCCCAAGCGGCTCATCGAGGTGCCGGGCCTCGGGCCCAAGCGGACGAAGAAGATCGCCGACACCTGGGAGGAGCAGAAGGCGATCAAGGAGGTCATGCTGTTCCTCCAGACGGTCGAGGTGTCGACGTCGATCGCCGTGCGCATCTACAAGAAGTACGAGGACGCGTCGATCGCTGTCGTGAAGGAGCAGCCCTACCGGCTCGCCGCCGACGTCTGGGGCATCGGTTTCCTCACCGCCGACAAGATCGCCCAGTCGGTCGGCATCCCGCACGACAGCCCGGAGCGCGTCAAGGCGGGTCTGCAGTACGCGTTGTCGCAGTCGGCGGACCAGGGCCACTGCTATCTGCCGGAGGAGCGGCTCATCGCCGACGCCGTGAGACTGCTCCAGGTGGACACCGGCCTGGTCATCGAGTGCCTCGCGGAGCTGGCAGAACCCGGCCCCGACGGGGAGGAACCCGGCGTCGTACGGGAGAAGGTGCCCGGCCCGGACCCCGAGGGCGAGCGCGTCACCGCCATCTACCTGGTCCCCTTCCATCGCGCCGAACTCGCCCTGTCCGCTCAGCTGTTGCGGCTGCTCAGGACCGACGAGGACCGTATGCCCGGCTTCCGCGAGGTCACCTGGGACAAGGCGCTCGCCTGGCTGAGGACGCGCACGGGCGCGGAGCTCGCCCCCGAGCAGGAGGCCGCCGTGAAGCTCGCGCTGAGCGAGAAGGTCGCCGTGCTCACGGGCGGGCCGGGCTGCGGCAAGTCGTTCACCGTGCGTTCCGTCGTGGAGCTGGCCCGCGCGAAGAAGGCCAAGGTGCTGCTCGCCGCTCCCACCGGGCGCGCGGCCAAGCGGCTGTCCGAGCTGACCGGGGCCGAGGCGTCCACGGTCCACCGGCTGCTGGAACTCAAGCCCGGCGGGGACGCGGCCTACGACAGGGACCGGCCGCTGGACGCCGACCTCGTGGTGGTGGACGAGGCGTCGATGCTGGATCTGCTGCTGGCCAACAAGCTGGTGAAGGCCGTGCCGCCGGGCGCGCACCTGCTCTTCGTCGGGGACGTCGACCAGTTGCCGAGCGTGGGGGCGGGGGAGGTGCTGCGCGACCTCCTGGCGGAGGGCAGCCCGGTTCCGGCGGTGCGGCTCACGCGTGTGTTCCGGCAGGCGCAGCAGTCGGGGGTCGTCACCAACGCGCACCGCATCAACGCCGGGCAGCATCCCCTCACCGACGGCATGAAGGACTTCTTCCTCTTCGTCGAGGACGACACCGAGGAGGCCGGCCGGCTCACCGTGGACGTGGCGGCACGGCGGATCCCGGCCAGGTTCGGACTGGACCCGCGCCGGGACGTACAGGTGCTGGCGCCGATGCACCGGGGTCCCGCGGGGGCGGGCACGCTCAACGGGCTGCTCCAGCAGGCGATCACCCCAGGGCGCCCCGACCTGCCCGAGAAGCGGTTCGGCGGGCGAGTCTTCCGCGTGGGGGACAAGGTCACCCAGGTCCGCAACAATTACGACAAGGGGCGGAACGGTGTCTTCAACGGCACCGTGGGCGTGGTCACCTCGCTCGATCCGGTGGACCAGCGGCTCACGGTGCTGACGGACGAGGACGAGGAGGTTCCCTATGAGTTCGACGAACTGGACGAGCTGGCCCACGCGTACGCCGTGACCATTCACCGCTCCCAGGGGAGTGAATATCCCGCCGTGGTGATCCCCGTCACCACGGGAGCATGGATGATGCTTCAGCGAAACCTGCTGTACACGGCGGTCACCCGGGCCAAACAGCTGGTCGTCCTCGTCGGGTCACGCCGGGCGATAGCCCAGGCGGTGCGCACGGTGTCGGCCGGCCGGCGCTGTACGGCACTGGACTTCCGGCTCGCGGGCGGCTGACCGAGGGACCCGGCCGGCACCCCGTCCGGACCGCCCGGATCCACCCAAATCCACGCCCCGTCCCCCATGCGACGAAAAATGATCGATCAAACGAGTCGCAAAGGTCACAGAGCACTTCCCGTGGCCCGACGGAGGGGGCAGGATGGGCAAGTTGGCGGCACTCAGTGCCGCCGATAAGCCCAATGGTCGACCCCGAGTGCACTCTCATGCGCCAAATGGGGGATGGTAGAGACAGTCAGGGCACCTCGAAGATGAGGCACTACGTCGGTGAGGGAAGACGTGAGCGACAACTCTGTAGTACTGCGGTACGACGGCAGCGAGTACACCTACCCGGTGATCGACAGCACCGTAGGGGACAAGGGCTTCGACATCGGGAAGCTGCGTGCCCAGACCGGTCTCGTGACCCTGGACAGCGGCTACGGCAATACCGCCGCCTATAAATCCTCCGTCACGTACCTGGACGGCGAGGCGGGCATTCTGCGGTACCGCGGTTACCCGATCGAGCAGCTCGCCGAGCGCTCCACCTTCCTGGAGGTGGCGTACCTGCTGATCAACGGCGAGCTGCCGACCGTCGACGAGCTCACCGTGTTCAAGAACGACATCACGCAGCACACGCTGCTGCATGAGGACGTCAAGAACTTCTACCGGGGCTTCCCGCGCGACGCGCACCCGATGGCGATGCTGTCCTCGGTGGTCTCGGCCCTGTCCACCTTCTACCAGGACAGCCACAACCCGTTCGACGAGCAGCAGCGCAACCTCTCCACCATCCGTCTGCTCGCCAAGCTTCCGACGATCGCGGCCTACGCGTACAAGAAGTCGGTGGGCCACCCGTTCGTCTACCCGCGCAACGACCTCGGCTACGTCGAGAACTTCCTGCGCATGACGTTCTCGGTCCCGGCGCAGGACTACGAGCTGGACCCGGTCGTCGTCTCCGCGCTGGACAAGCTGCTGATCCTGCACGCCGACCACGAGCAGAACTGTTCGACGTCGACGGTGCGCCTGGTGGGCTCGTCGCAGGCGAACATGTTCGCGTCGATCTCGGCCGGCATCTCCGCCCTCTGGGGCCCGCTGCACGGTGGCGCCAACCAGTCCGTCCTGGAGATGCTGGAGGGCATCCAGGCGAGCGGCGGCGACGTCGACTCCTTCATCCGCAAGGTGAAGAACAAGGAGGACGGCGTCCGCCTGATGGGCTTCGGCCACCGGGTCTACAAGAACTTCGACCCGCGCGCCAAGATCATCAAGGCCGCCGCGCACGACGTCCTCTCGGCCCTCGGCAAGTCCGACGAGCTGCTGGACATCGCCCTGAAGCTGGAGGAGCACGCGCTCTCCGACGACTACTTCGTCCAGCGCAGCCTCTACCCGAACGTCGACTTCTACACCGGCCTCATCTACCGGGCCATGGGCTTCCCGACCGAGATGTTCACGGTCCTCTTCGCCCTCGGCCGCCTGCCGGGCTGGATCGCCCAGTGGCACGAGATGATCAAGGAGCCGGGCTCCCGCATCGGCCGCCCGCGCCAGATCTACACGGGCGTCGTCGAGCGCGACTTCGTCCCCGTCGAGGAGCGCTGACACTCCCGCGCCCGACGCGCAGAGCCGCAGCATTCCAGGCCCCGCCCCGACCTCTCGGGCGCGGGGCCTCGCCGTGCGCGGGTGTCCGAGGCCGTACGGAACCGGAAACGGCGTACGGGACCGGAAACGGCGTACTGAAGCGGAAGCGGCGTACAGAAGGCAGGGGGCGTACGGAAGCGCAAGGCGGCGGGCGGACCGCGGAAAACGGCGTGCGAACAGCAGAAGGCGCCCTGGCGCCGGTCCCCCCACGGGCCGACGACCAGGGCGCCTTCCCATGTCCCGGTGCGGATTCCCCCCACGGGATCCGGCCGGGCGCTTGTGAGAGACACAGCGCCTGAATCGCTGTCGAGCAGAGCGGACGTAAGGTCCGCGGCTGCTTTCTCGGGTGCGGTCTGCCGGGACAACGCACACGCTTGGGAGGGCCGCTCAAAGCTTCCCGGTGTGCGTGGCCCCGGCAACGCAATCTCTGAGGAAGTCCCCCAAGACATCCTCAGATGCCAGTCGGCGCCCCCCAAGACGCCTTCCGACATCGCCAACTTAGACCTTCGAACCCCTTCGATGGTTACGTTCACATCACTGTGATCTGCGTCTCTTGCAAATGTCCCGTTAGATGCGCAAGAGATCCGTTCGGCGAACGATGCCCCAGCGTAAGGAAGATGCGCGAGACTTGTGAAGAGCTTATGTGAGGGTCGCCCCGGACTCCATACCGCCCCCATGTTTTGCCGCACGGAACGTCCGCAGCCGGAGGCTGTTGGTGACGACGAAGACCGATGAGAAGGCCATCGCGGCCCCCGCGATCATCGGGTTCAGCAGCCCCGCCGCGGCCAGCGGCAGCGCGGCCACGTTGTAGCCGAGGGCCCACACGAGATTGCCCTTGATGGTGGCGAGGGTGCGCCGCGCGAGCCGGATCGCGTCCGCGGCCACCAGCAGGTCCCCGCGCACCAGCGTGAGATCGCCCGCCTCGATCGCCGCGTCCGTGCCCGTGCCCATGGCCAGCCCCAGGTCCGCGGCGGCCAGCGCGGCCGCGTCGTTCACCCCGTCCCCGACCATGGCGACCACCCGCCCCTCGGCCTGGAGGCGCCGCACGGTGTCCACCTTGTCCTCGGGCAGCACCTCGGCGACCACCTGGTCGATCCCCACCTCGCGCGCCACGGCCTCGGCGACCGCCCGGTTGTCCCCGGTGAGCAGCACCGGCGTGAGCCCCAGGGCCCGCAGCGCGCGCACCGCCTCGGCGCTGGTGTCCTTCACGGTGTCGGCGACCGCGAGAACGCCGAGAGCCACCCCGTCCCAGCCGGCCAGTACGGCCGTACGCCCGCCGCTCTCGGCCTCCCGGCGGGCCCGGGCCACGTCGTCCGGGACCACGTCGAACAGCCTGCCCACGGCCACCTCGCGGCCGTCCACCCGCCCCCGTACGCCGCGCCCGGGGACGTTCTCGAAGCCCTCGACCGCGGGCAGCGGGCCGATCCGCGCCTCGGCGCCGGCGGCGAGGGCCCGCGCGATCGGGTGCTCGGAGGCGTGCTCCAGGGCGCCCGCGAGCCGCAGCAGTTCCTTCTCGTCGGTGTCCTCGGCGGCGTACACCTCGCGCAGGGTCATCCGGCCGGTGGTGACCGTGCCGGTCTTGTCGAGCACGATCGTGTCGACGCGCCGCGTGGACTCCAGCACCTCGGGTCCCTTGATGAGGATGCCGAGCTGGGCGCCGCGCCCGGTGCCGACCAGCAGGGCGGTCGGCGTGGCCAGGCCCAGCGCGCACGGGCAGGCGATGATCAGCACGGCGACGGCGGCGGTGAACGCGGCGGTGGTGTCGCCGGACGCGCCGAGCCAGAGCCCGAAGGTGGCGGTCGCCACCAGCAGCACCACGGGCACGAACACCGCGGAGACCCGGTCGGCGAGCCGCTGCACCGCGGCCTTGCCGCTCTGCGCCTCCTCCACCAGCTTCGCCATCCGCGCGAGGTGGGTGTCGGCCCCGACCCGGGTGGCCCGCACGACGAGCCGGCCCCCGGCGTTGACGGTCGCGCCGGCCACCGCGTCCCCGGGCGCCACGTCCACCGGCACGGACTCGCCGGTGAGCATGGAGGCGTCGACGGCGGAGGCGCCCTCGGTGACGACGCCGTCAGTGGCGATCTTCTCGCCGGGGCGTACGACGAACAGATCGCCGACGGTCAGCGCGGCGACCGGCACCCGCACCTCGCGGCCCTCCCGCAGCACGGCCACGTCCTTGGCGCCCAGTTCCAGCAGCGCGCGCAGGGCCGCCCCGGCGCGCCGCTTCGCGCGGGCCTCCAGCCGGCGGCCGAGCAGCAGGAAGGCGGTGACCCCGGCGGCGACCTCCAGATAGATCGTGGCGGAGGCGTCCGCGCGGGAGGCGGTGAGGTCGAAGCCGTGGCGCATGCCGGGCATGCCCGCGTCGCCGAGGAACAGCGCCCACAGTGACCAGCCGAACGCGGCGAGCGTGCCCAGCGAGACGAGGGTGTCCATGGTGGACGCGCCGTGCCGGACATTGGTCCAGGCGGCCCGGTGGAAGGGCAGCCCGCCCCAGACGACGACGGGCGCGGCGAGAGTGAGGGACAGCCACTGCCAGTTGTCGAACTGCAGGGCCGGGACCATCGCGAGCAGCACCACGGGCGCGGCGAGCAGCGCGGAGACGGTCAGTCGCCGGCGCAGGGCCGCCGTCTCGGGGTCGTCCCCCGGGGGTTCGCCGGGCTCCTCGGCGGGGGCCGGCGGGGCGGGCTCCTCGGCCGTGTAGCCGGTTCTTACGACGGTGGCGATCAGGTCGGCCACCTCGATGCCCTCGGGGTAGCTGATCCGGGCCTTCTCGGTGGCGTAGTTGACCGTCGCGGTCACGCCCTCCACGCGGTTGAGCTTCTTCTCGATGCGGGCCGCGCAGGCCGCGCAGGTCATCCCGCCGATCAGCAGCTCGACCTCGGCCGTGGCCGGGGGTGCCTGGGGGGTGCTGGTCATCGCCGTACTCCAGAAAAAGAGAGCGGGCCGTACCGGGCCAGTATCGGCGGCCCGGTACGGCCCGTGACGCGCAGGGGGTCAGGCGCGGCCGACCAGTTCGTAGCCGGCCTCGTCGACGGCGGCGCGTACGGCCTCCTCGTCCAGCACGGCGGCGGAGACGACGGTGACCTCACCGCTGGCGGCGACGGCCTGCACCGAGGAGACGCCGGGGATCTGGGAGAGCTCGCCGGAGACGGCGCCCTCGCAGTGGCCGCAGCTCATGCCGCTGACCTTGTAGACGGCGGTGACGGTGTCGGTCTGGGCGGTCATCTCGTTACTCCTCGTCGAGGCGTATGGGGCTGACGCGGGTCCACGGTGGCGCCCGCACTCCCCGACTGTATACCCCTAGGGGGTATTTCTCAAAGAGGGGTTCCGGCGCGTCAGCGAGCGCGCCCACAGCAGCCCCGCCAGGGCCACGACGGCCGGCCCGGCGATCGAGAACACGGCGAACATGTGCTGCTGCGCCTCGGTCGGCCGCGGCAGATACCCCTCGGAGAACAGATCCGGCCGTACCCCGATACCGGTCAGCCGGGCCACCAGCCAGACCGCGATGCCGTGCGTGCAGTCCCACACCGCGTGCAGCAGCGAGACGCCGAGCCAGGTGCCCCACACCGGCGCGTCGAGCCGGAAACGCCCGTCCGCGCGGCGGTGCGCCAGCAGCACACCGCCGGCGATCGCCGTCCACAGCCCGTGTCCGAAGGGGGCCAGTAGCCCGCGCAGGATCTCCGTCTCCAGCAGCGCCCTGAGGCCCACGCCCTCGGTGGACACGGCCGCGCCGAACGCGTAGCCCGCGCCCTCCATGGCCGCGAAGCCGAGCCCGACGCTCGCGCCGAGCACCAGACCGGCCCGCGTCCCGCGGATCCGCGGCCGCCCGCGCAGCATGAACATCAGCGCGCCGAGCTTCGCCGCCTCCTCGATCAGCCCGACCCCGGTGAACAGCCGCAGCGACGGACGCAGCAGGTAGTACTCCATCAGCCAGGCGCCCAGCACCCCGAGGGCGCCGCCGGTCAGGAAGCAACCGAGGACCGTCCCCACGCCCAGGTCGCGGCCGTGCTTCTCGTAGGCCCACAGCACGAACACGACGGGCACGAGGAAGCTGCCCAGCAGGATCAGCGTGGGCAGCGGGGCGGTGCTCCTCGTCGCGTACGTCACCGTCGCGGTCAGCGCCCACAGGGCGAGCCCGCCCCACAGACAGCGCCGCCACAGCCCGCGGCGGACCCGCATGTCGTCGGGCGGATACTGGGGGCCGGGGATGCGGGCGCGCGGTGTGCCGGGCGGCGGGGAGTGGCTCACGGGCGGTGTCCCCTCGTGCTCCTGGAGCTCGGACAGGGCGGGTTTGTCCGCACTTTATGTGGAGTGGACCTTTGGTGCAGTGCGACGCCACGGGCGGTACGAGCGGGGGGTCGCGCCCTTGTGGAGATCCGTTCCGGCGCCCCTAGAGTTCGCCGCGGAAAGGGGTGGCGTATGCGAGCGGTGGTGTTCGAGCGGTACGGCGAGCCGGCCGAGGTGCGCGAGGTGGCCGATCCGCGTCCGGCGGAGCACGGGGTCGTGGTGCGGGTCGAGGCGACGGGCCTGTGCCGCAGCGACTGGCACGGCTGGATGGGCCACGACCCGGACATCACCCTGCCGCACGTGCCCGGCCATGAACTCGCCGGAGTCGTCGAGGCGACCGGTGGGCGGGTGACCCGCTGGCGGTCCGGCGACCGGGTGACCGTGCCCTTCGTGTGCGGCTGCGGTACCTGCCCCTCGTGCGCGGCGGGCGACCACCAGGTGTGCGAGCGACAGACCCAGCCGGGCTTCACGCACTGGGGCTCCTTCGCGCGGTACGTCGCCCTCGACCACGCCGACGTCAACCTCGTCGCGATCCCCGACGACCTGTCCTACGCCACCGCCGCCTCGCTCGGCTGCCGGTTCGCCACCGCGTTCCGGGCGGTCGTGCAGCAGGGCCGGCTCGCGCCGGGGGAGTGGGTCGCGGTGCACGGCTGCGGCGGGGTCGGGCTGTCCGCGGTGATGATCGCGGCGGCCTCGGGCGCCCGCGTGGTCGCCGTCGACGTCTCGCCGCGTGCCCTGGAACTGGCCCGTGACTTCGGGGCGGCGCACGTCCTTCACGCCTCGCGGGTCCCCGACACCGCGGGCGCCGTGCGCGAACTGACCGGGGGCGGCGCGCACCTGTCGCTGGACGCCCTGGGCTCGCCCGCCACCTGTGCCGCCTCCGTCGCGAGCCTGCGCCGGCGGGGCCGTCACGTCCAGGTCGGCCTGCTGCCCTCGGCCGACGGCACGACCCCCGTCCCCATGGCCCGCGCCATCGCCCTCGAACTGGAACTCCTCGGCAGCCACGGCATGGCCGCCCACACCTACCCGGCGATGCTGGAGGCGGTCCGCGCGGGCGTGCTGCGGCCCCACCTGCTGGTGACGTCGGCCATCGGCCTGGACGCCGTACCGGAGGCGCTCGCCGGGATGGGCACGGCCACGGGTGCCGGGGTGACGGTCATCGAGCCGTGGCGGTGAGGGCCGCCCACTCGGGCGCGAGCAGGGCCATCCGGGTGGCGTCGATCCACTCCTCCCCCTGGCGCACCGCCTGCCGGTCGACGCCCTCCGCCACGAACCCGGCCTTCTCGTAGACATGCCGGGCCCTGGGGTTGTGGGCCAGGACGTGCAGGGACACGCGGTGCAGGCCGAGCTGCTCGAAGGCATGGCCCACGATCAGCCGGACGGCCTCCGTGCCGAGGCCGCGGCACCGGCCGCCGGGGCCGATCAGGATGCGGAAGTTGCAGCTGCGGTTGTGCTCGTCCCACTCGTTGAGCACGGCCTCGCCGACGAGCTCGCCGCTCGCCCGGTCGACGATGCCGAGGTCGAGCCGGTCGCTCTGCTCGCCGCGGCTGCCGTACCAGGCCCGCAGCCGGTCCGGATCGAACTCCTCGACGGGGCTGCCGGTCAGCCGCAGCACCTCGGGGTCGGACAGGATGCGCGCCATCACCGGCACGTCGTCCTGGGTGAAGGGCCGCAGCACGGTCCGCTCGCCGGTCAGCACCGGCTTGATCGAGAAGTCCATGCCGGCACTGTGCCCCACCCCGGGGGCGGGGCACAGCTCGTTTTCCCGGTGGTCAGTCGGCCCGGCGCCCCCGGTTTCCGGGCCTGGAGGCGACCCAGGCGAGGACGGTGTCGGTGTACCAGTACGGCTTGCCGCCCTCCACGTGGTCGGGTGGCGGCAGGAGGCCGTGCTTGCGGTAGGAGCGCACGGTGTCCGGCTGCACCTGGATGTGCGCCGCGATCTCCTTGTAGGACCACAGCCGTCGGTCGGTCATGAGTCGCACCTCCCTGCGGTGCGCCACGGCGCGGCCGGGGGCGGCCGTCGGGGGAGCCGGGCGCGGTGCTGGCGATCGCCAGGCCTGTGCCCCATGAACGACGCCCGGTGGCGGAGGGAAAGCGGCTGTGGTCCAGGTGTGACGGGGGTCCCGCACATCCGGGACATGTGTGACGAGAGAGTGATGTCTGTGACAGAAGTGATGCATCGGCCCGCGCCGGACCCGCCCGGCGGCGGGCCCCCTGTGCTATGGCGCCGTCCGCCGGCGCGGCCCGCGCACTACGCCCCGCACGACCTCAGGAACGCCCGGGTCCGCCGGGCGATCGGCAGCGGGCGCTCCGGCTCGCACGGGTACATGTCCTGCTCGACGATCGCGAACAGGTCGACGTCCAGCTTCCGCGCCGCCTCAAGGACCGGCTCCAGTGCGGGCACCCCGGCCGGCGGCTCGCACATGACGCCCCGCGCGACCGCCGGCCCGAACGGGGTCCGCGCCTCGCGCACCTCGGCGAGGATCTCCGGGTCGACCTGCTTGAGGTGGAGGTAGCCGATGCGCTCGCCGTAGGTCTCGATCAGTTCGACGCTGTCGCCGCCGCAGTAGGCGTAGTGGCCGGTGTCAAGGCACAGGGAGACCAGCGAGGAGTCGGTGCCGTCGAGGAAGCGGGCGACGTTCTCCTCGGTGTCGATGTGGGTGTCCGCGTGCGGGTGGACCACGATCGTCAGCCCGTAGCGCTCGCGCACCTCACGGCCGAGCCGCTCGGTCAGCGAGGTCAGATTCCGCCACTGTTCGGGCGTGAGCGTGTCCGGCTCCAGCACCTCGCCCGTCTTGTCGTCCCGCCAGAAGGAGGGGATGACCACCAGATGCCGGGCCCCCATGGCCTGGGCCAGCGCCGCGTTGTCCGCGACATGCGCCCAGGTCTTCTCCCAGACGGCCGGGCCGTGGTGCAGGCCGGTGAAGACCGTGCCCGCCGACACTTTCAGGCCACGCCGCGCGGTCTCCTCGGCGAGTACCGCCGGGTCGGTGGGCAGATACCCGTACGGCCCCAGCTCGATCCACTCGTACCCGGCCTGCGCGACCTCGTCGAGGAAGCGCGGCCACGGCACCTGACGGGGGTCGTCGGGGAACCAGACGCCCCAGGAGTCGGGCGCCGAACCGATGCGGATGCGGGACAGTGAGGTCGGGAGCGACTGCGCCGGCGTCGTCGTCATGGGCGTCAGCGTGCGGCCCGCCGGAAGGGGTGTCAAGCGCTGGTCCGAATGTCCGGACAAAACATTGACAGGGTTGCCGCGACCGGACTACAAACCGTCAGGGGACACCCGTCCGTGAGCCGGCCCGACCGCACGAAGGGAACTCGATGGCGTACGACCTGATCACCATGGGGCGGATCGGCGTGGACCTCTATCCGCTCCAGACGGGCGTTCCCCTGGCGCAGGTGACGACGTTCGGCAGGTTCCTCGGCGGCTCCGCGGCCAACGTCGCCGTCGCCGCCGCCCGCCTCGGCCGCCGTACGGCCCTGATCAGCCGCACCGGGGACGACCCCTTCGCCACGTATCTCCACCAGGCGCTGGGCGAGTTCGGCGTGGACGACCGCTTCGTGACGCCCGTGGCCGCGCTGCCCACGCCGGTCACCTTCTGCGAGGTCTTCCCGCCGGACGACTTCCCGCTGTACTTCTACCGGCGGCCCAAGGCGCCCGACCTGGAGATCGACGCCCGGGACCTCGATCTCGACGCGATCCGCGAGACCCGCGTCTTCTGGGTCACCGGCACCGGCCTGAGCGAGGAGCCGAGCCGCACGGCGACCCTCACGGCGCTCGCCCACCGCGCCCGGTCCGGCACGACCGTCCTCGACCTGGACTGGCGCCCCACGCTGTGGAAGGACACGGCCTGGCGCGACCCCGAGGCGGCCCGCCCCTTCTACGCCGAGGCCCTGCGCCACGCCACCGTCGCCGTCGGCAACCTCGACGAGGTGGAGGTCGTCACGGGACTGCGCGAACCGCACGCCGCGGCACGGGCGCTCCTCGCGGCCGGGGTCCGGCTCGCCGTCGTCAAGCAGGGACCCAAGGGTGTCCTCGCGGTCGGCGCCGACGGCGAGTGCGCCGAGGTCCCGCCGCTGCCGGTGACCGTCCTCAACGGCCTGGGCGCCGGGGACGCCTTCGGCGGCTCCCTGTGCCACGGTCTGCTCGCGGGCTGGGACCTGGAGACGACCGTGCGCCACGCCAACGCCGCCGGCGCGATCGTCGCCTCCCGGCTGGAGTGCTCCTCGGCGATGCCGACCGCGGCCGAGGTGGCGGCGGCGCTCAGCGAGGGAGCGGTGCGGTGAGGGGCGGCCGGGTCGGCAGGGCGCACCACCCGGACCAGGCACCGGAGCACGGCCCCGCGCACCCGTCCCCCCAGCCGGCGGAGCACGGCCCCGCCCTCCCCGCCGCGGACGTCGCCGAACTCGTCCGGCTGCGCGCCCACCACCCCGGGGCCGTCGCCGAGGCCGCCGCCCGGCGCCCTCGGCGCCCCCTGGTCGGCGACAGCGGACGGCTGATGATCATCGCCGCCGACCACCCGGCCCGCGGTGTCCTCGGCGTCGGCGACCACGGGCTCGCCATGGCCGACCGCGCCGGTCTGCTCGGGCGGCTGCTCCTGGCCCTGTCCAGGCCCGGCGTCGACGGGGTGCTCGCCAGCGCCGACATCCTCGACGACCTGCTGCTGCTCGGCGCCCTCGACCACAAGGTCGTCATGGGGTCGATGAACCGCGGCGGGCTGCAAGGAGCCCGGTTCGAACTGGACGACCGGTTCACCGGCCACCGCCCCGAGGACCTCGAACGGCTCGGCTTCGACGCGGGCAAACTGCTGCTGCGCATCGACTACGAGGACCCGGGCTCGCTCACCACCCTGGAGACGGCGGCCCGCACGATCGACGCCATGGCCGCGCGCCGACTCCCCGTGTTCGTCGAGCCGTTCATCAGCCGTCGTGACCCCGACGGACGGCTGCGCAACGATCTGTCGGCCGACGCCGTCACCCGGTCCCTGGCCATCGCCTCGGGCCTGGGCGGCAGTTCGGCGTACACCTGGCTGAAGGTCCCGGTCACCGACAACCCCGACCACATGGCCCGGGTCATGGAGACCACCACCCTTCCGGCCGTGCTGCTCGGCGGAGACGTCGGAGGCTCCGTCGAAGAACAGTTCGGGGCCTACGAGACGTGGCGCGGGGCGCTCCGGCTGCCCACCGTGCGCGGCATGGTCGTGGGCCGTTCGCTGCTCTACCCGGCGGACGGCGATGTGGCCGCCGCCGTGGACACCGCCGTAGGACTGCTGTGAGGGCCGCCATGAGCAAGGAGCTGCACATCCCCCGGGGCGCGAGCGCGCACGGCGCGTACGCCGTCGACATCGACCCCGAACGGGCCGGCTGGACCCACAGCAGTCTGCGCGTGCTCGAACTCGCCGCGGGTGACACGCACGTGTTCGACACAGGGGACAGCGAGTGGATCGTGCTGCCGCTCCAGGGCGGCTGTAGCGTCCACACACCGGACGGAGTTATCCAGCTCCTGGGCAGGGAGAGCGTGTTCGCGTCGGTCACCGACTTCGCGTACGTGCCCCGCGACACCCGGACACAGATCGCCTCCGGCGCGGGAGGCCGCTTCGCCCTGGCAGGAGCGAAGTGCGAGCGACGACTCCCCGCCCGCCACGGCCCCGCGCCGGAGGTTCCCGTCGAGCAGCGCGGCAGCGGTGTCTGCGCCCGCCAGGTGCGGGGCTTCGCCTCCGCCGACGCCTTCGAGTGCGACCGGCTCATCGCCGTCGAGGTGATCACCCCGGGCGGCAACTGGTCGTCGTACCCGCCGCACAAGCACGACGAGCACCGGCCGGGCCGCGAGACGGAGCTGGAGGAGATCTACTACTTCGAGATCGACGGCCCGCACGGCTTCGGCTACCAGCGCGTCTCCCCCTCGCGCGAGGGCGGCGCCGACGCCCTCGCCGAGGTCCGCTCCGGCGACGCCGTGCTCGTCCCCGACGGCTGGCACGGCCCGTCGATCGCCCAGCCCGGCCACGCCATGTACTACCTGAACGTCATGGCGGGCCCTGGCGCGACACGGGAGTGGCGGATCTGCTTCCACCCGGACCACACGGAGGGATACCGATGACCGTCAGGCTCACGGTCGCACAGGCACTGGTCCGCTTCCTCGCCGCCCAGTACACCGAGCGCGACGGCGAACGCCGCCGGCTGATCGCCGCGACCTGGGGCATCTTCGGCCACGGCAACGTCGCCGGCATCGGCCAGGCGCTCGTGGAGCACGCCGACGTCATGCCCTTCCACCAGGGCCGCAACGAGCAGTCCATGGTGCACGCGGCCGTCGGCTACGCCCGCCAGTCGAACCGCCTGTCCACCCACGCGGTGACCACCTCCATCGGCCCCGGCGCGACCAACCTGGTCACCGGCGCCGCCCTGGCCACGATCAACCACCTGCCGGTGCTGCTCCTGCCCGGCGACATCTTCGCCACCCGCCCAGCCGACCCCGTCCTCCAGCAGCTCCAGGTGCCGTACGCGGGCGATGTGTCGGTGAACGACTGTCTGCGCCCGGTGTCCCGGTACTTCGACCGCGTCCACCGGCCGGAGGCGCTGATCCCCAGCCTGCTCCAGGCCGTGCGCGTCCTCACCGACCCCGTCGACACGGGCGCGGTCACCCTGGCCCTGCCGCAGGACGTGCAGGCCGAGGCGTACGACTGGCCGGAGGAGTTCTTTGCGACGCGCACATGGGCCGTACGACGACCAGGGGCCGACCCGGCCGAGCTGGCGGAGGCCGTGCGGCTGATCCGCGCCGCGCGGCGGCCTCTGCTGATCGCGGGCGGCGGGGTGCGCCACAGCCGCGCCGAGGCCGCCGTCGCCGAGTTCGCACAGGCCACCGGCATCCCGGTGGCCGCCACCCAGTCGGGCAAGGGCGTCCTGCCGTACGACCATCCCCAGGACGTCGGCGGCATCGGCCACACCGGCACCGCCACGGCCGACGCGCTCGCCCGCGCCGCCGACCTGGTCATCGGGGTCGGCACCCGCTACACCGACTTCACGACGGCCTCCGGCACCCTCTTCGCGCACCCGGACGTCCGCTTCCTCAACCTCAACATCGCCCCCTTCGACGGCCACCAGCTGGCCGGCACCCCGCTGATCGCGGACGCCCGCAGCGGCCTGGCCGAGCTCACCGAGGCCCTGGCGATGCACGGACACCGGGTGACCGAGGCGTACCTCGCCGGGTACACCGACGGCAAGGCGGACTGGGAGCGGCGCGTGGACGCCTGCTTCGCGGCCGCCGACCCCGCCGCGCGCCCCACCCAGCCGCAGGTGCTCGGCGCGCTCGACGCGCTGGTCGACGGGACGGACATCCTCGTCAACGCGGCCGGCTCGCTCCCCGGCGACCTGCACAAACTGTGGCGGGCCCGGTCGGTGGACCAGTACCACCTGGAATACGGGTACTCGTGCATGGGCTACGAGATCCCGGCCGCCATCGGGGTGAAGCTGGCCGCGCCCGAGCGGCCGGTGTGGGCGCTGGTGGGGGACGGGACGTATCTGATGATGCCCACGGAGATCGTCACGGCCGTCCAGGAGGGCATCGCCATCAAGATCCTGCTGGTGCAGAACCACGGCTACGCCTCCATCGGCGGCCTGTCGGAGTCGGTGGGCGGCGAGCGCTTCGGTACCGCCTACCGCTTCCGGGCCGCGGACGGCGGCTACACGGGCGCCCCGCTCCCGGTCGACCTCGCGGCCAACGCGGCCAGCCTCGGCATGACCGTGCTGCGGGCGCGGACGGTGGCCGACCTGCGGACGGCCCTCGCTCGGGCACGGGCGGCCGACACTCCCACATGTGTCTACGTGGAGACCGAAACGGCAGACACAGTGTCGGGCGCGCCGCCCGCGCAGGCCTGGTGGGATGTTCCTGTGGCCGAGACCGCGACCCGAGCGTCGGCGGTGAAGGCCCGCGAGGAGTACGACCGGCACGTGTCGACCCGACGCCGCCATCTGTGAAGGAGCAACTGGGCATGACGAAGATCGTCAACCACTGGATCGGCGGCAGGACCGTCGAGGGCGCGTCAGGCAATTTCGGCCCGGTCACCGACCCGGCCACCGGCGCCGTCACCACGGAGGTCGCCTTCGCGTCGGTCGACGAGGTCGACGCGGCGGTCGCGGCCGCCAAGGAGGCCTACCTGACCTGGGGCCAGTCCTCGCTGGCCCAGCGCACGTCCATCCTGTTCAAGTTCCGCGCGCTGCTCGACGCCCACCGCGACGAGATCGCCGCGCTGATCACCGCCGAGCACGGCAAGGTGCACTCCGACGCCCTCGGCGAGGTCGCCCGCGGCCTGGAGATCGTCGACCTGGCCTGCGGCATCAACGTGCAGCTCAAGGGGGAGCTGTCCACCCAGGTCGCCAGCCGCGTGGACGTGGCCGCGATCCGCCAGCCGCTCGGGGTGGTCGCGGGCATCACGCCGTTCAACTTCCCGGCGATGGTCCCGATGTGGATGTTCCCGATCGCCATCGCCTGCGGCAACACCTTCGTCCTCAAGCCGTCCGAGAAGGACCCTTCGGCGTCCGTCAGGATCGCCGAGCTGCTGGCCGAGGCCGGTCTGCCGGAGGGCGTGTTCAACGTCGTGCACGGCGACAAGGTGGCCGTGGACCGGCTGCTGGAGCACCCCGACGTAAAGGCGGTGTCCTTCGTCGGCTCGACCCCGATCGCCCGCTACATCCACACCACGGCCTCGGCGAACGGCAAGCGCGTCCAGGCCCTGGGCGGCGCCAAGAACCACATGCTGGTCCTGCCGGACGCCGACCTGGACGCGGCCGCGGACGCCGCCGTGTCGGCGGCCTACGGCTCGGCCGGCGAGCGCTGCATGGCCATCTCGGCCGTCGTGGCGGTCGGCTCGATCGCCGACACGCTGGTGGACAAGATCCGCGAGCGCGCCGAGAAGATCAAGATCGGCCCCGGCAACGACCCGACCTCCGAGATGGGCCCCCTGATCACGAAGGTCCACCGCGACAAGGTGGCGTCCTACGTCGAGGGCGCGGCCGCCGAGGGCTCGGAGGTCGTGCTCGACGGCACCGGCTACACCGTCGACGGCTTCGAGGACGGCCACTGGATCGGCATCTCGCTGCTCGACAAGGTGCCCACGACCGCCAAGGCCTACCAGGAGGAGATCTTCGGCCCGGTGCTGTGCGTGCTGCGCGTGGACACCTACGAGGACGGCGTGGCCCTGATCAACGCCTCGCCGTTCGGCAACGGCACCGCGATCTTCACCCGGGACGGCGGCGCGGCCCGACGCTTCCAGTTGGAGATCGAGGCCGGCATGGTCGGCGTGAACGTGCCGATCCCCGTCCCCGTGGGCTACCACTCCTTCGGCGGCTGGAAGGACTCGCTCTTCGGCGACCACCACGTCTACGGCAACGACGGCACGCACTTCTACACCCGCGGCAAGGTCGTCACCACGCGCTGGCCCGACCCGTCCGAGGCCCCGGCGGGCGTGGACCTGGGCTTCCCGCGCAATCACTGATGTCCTCGTGAGCCCGGGTGCCCAGGTGCCCGGGCTCAGCCCTGCTGCATCTCCTTGACCTGCTCGGTGAGGTCACCGGTCTGCGCGGCGGGCGGCGCCGTCACCGCGGCCGTGGCGCCGAACTTCTTGAAGTCCATGGTCACGCTGGCGTTGCCCATGTCCTGCTTCAGCCGGACCGGCAGGTCGTCCTCGCCGACCCAGATGTCCATCACGATGGTGTCGATGGCGCCCGTCACCGAGTTGAACGGGTTGTCCTCGCCGGTGTACGCGTCCGCGAACTTGCCCAGCTCCTTCTGGCCCAGCTCGGCGCGGTAGTGCACCGTGGACTTGCCGTCGACGGTCTCCTCGCCGAGGTCGGAGACGTTGCGCGCGAACTTCAGGGTGCGCATGGAGGCGGCCGGGCTGCCCGTGCCGGCGCTGCCGCTGAACGCCTCGGCGCCCTTCTCCCCGAACACCGCCGACGCGTCGATCCTCATCCACTCCTTGCCCGCCAGCGGGCCGGAGGGCTGCGGGTCGACGTCGTAGTAGTAGGCGCCGTCCACGAAGAGCATGCGGGTCGTCGGCGTGTCCTGGAGCGCCTGCATCTGGACGGCCGCCGTGTCCATCTCGACGTCGAACGCGAAGCCGTCGCCCCACGAGTACGTGCCGTCCATGCTGACCGGCGTGCCGGTGCCCATGTCGGCGGTCATGTCGACCTGCGCCGAACCGACGTCCTCCGTACGGTCCGTCGCCCGCGCCAGCGCGGCCATGATCACGTCGGTGCTGTCGACCGCGTCGGCGGCCTTGCGCGCGCTGTCCGCCCCGCACGCCGAGGTCGTCACGAGTGCTATGGCCGTGACGCCGACCCAGGCGGCTGTGTGCCGCAGCTTCATCTGTCCCCACCCCGCTGCTGTGTGTCAGTTGTGAACGGCGACTGTATCGAAACCCACTGACAGCCTTGTGGACAAACGGATTTGCTCAGGTGAACTCCCAGGTCAGCACCGTGCAGCTGCCCTCCGTCACACCCCCCGCGCTCCGATAGGCCGCCAGCGCCACGTCGTTGCCGGTGTCCACCAGCACCCACTGCCCGTAGCAGCCGAGTTCGCGGGCCAGTTCGGCGAGCCGCTCGACCAGCGCCCGCCCGATGCCCCGGCGCCGGTGCGCCGCGTCGACCCCCAGCTCGTACAACAGCATCTCGGAGCCCTTGTCCGGGTGGACCGTCTCCACCCCGGACACGAACCCGACCGGCTCCGCGCCCTCGTAGGCGAGGAAGAGATGGTGCCCGGCGGCGGCCAGGAAGCGGTCCGCCCACTCCGGGCGCACGGGGTCGTCGAAGAGATGCTCCGCCGCCTTGAGTTCGGCGGCTGTCATGGCTCTGCGGATCTCCATACGTCCGTGTACCACGACCGCGGTACGCGCACGACCCGGTATACGCCTCAGGGAGGTCGGGGAGTTCGGTCTGCGGTCTGCTGAGCCTGTCAGCGGTGCCCCGTACCGTTGACACCATGGATCTTCGAGTGCCCGGCCCGCTGCGGCGGCCCAGGCGGCTGCTCGCCGCCGCGGCCGCCGTCCTCGTGCTCGCGGGGGCTGGTACGTGGACGGTCGCGTCGGCCGTCGCGGACGACGACGCGCCCCCGGTACGCCGCACCGACCAGGTCATGACCGTGGCGGACGGGGTGCGGCTCGACACCTCGTACTTCACGACCGCGACGGCCGGCCGCCGCCCCGCGGTGCTGCTCGGGCACGGCTTCGGCGGCAGCAAGGACGACGTCCGCGAGCAGGCCGAGGACCTCGCCCGAGACGGCTACGCGGTCCTCACCTGGTCCGCCCGCGGCTTCGGCGCCTCCACCGGCAGGATCGGGCTGAACGCCCCGCAGGGCGAGGTCGCCGACGTCTCCGGACTGATCGACTGGCTCGCCACCCGCCCCCAGGTCCGGCTGGACGAGCCGGGCGACCCGCGCGTGGGCGTCGCCGGCGCCTCCTACGGCGGAGCGGTCGCCCTGCTGGCCGCCGGGCACGACGACCGGGTGGACGCCATCGCCCCGGCGATCACCTACTGGAACCTCTCCGACGCCCTGTTCCCCGACGGGGTGTTCAAGAAGCTGTGGGCGGGCGTCTTCGTCACCACGGGCGGCGGCTGCCAGGCCTTCGAGCCCCGGCTGTGCCGGATGTACGAGCGGGTCGCCGAGTCCGGCACACCCGACGCCGAGGCCCGCGCCCTGCTGGACGCCCGCTCCCCGTCCGCCGTCGCCGACCGCATCAAGGTGCCCACCCTGCTGGTGCAGGGCCAGTCCGACTCCCTCTTCCCGCTCGGCCACGCCGACGCCGCCGCACGGGCGATCCGGGCGAACGGCGCCCCGGTCGACGTCGACTGGATCGCAGGCGGCCACGACGGCGGTGACCTGGAGCCGGACCGCGTCCGCTCCCGGGTGACGGCCTGGTTCGACCGCTACCTCAAGGACGACAGGTCCGCGGACACCGGCCCCGCCTTCCGCGTCACCCGCACCGGCGGCATCGACACCACCGACGGCACCGCCCAGCTGCGCGGCGCGAGCGCCGACACCTACCCGGGCCTGCGCGCCCACCCCCGCGAGGTCACCCTGAGCGGCCGGGAGCAGACCTTCGCCAACCCGGCCGGGGCGGTCCCGCCCGCCGTGTCCGCGTTGCCCGGCCTCGGCACCGGCGGCGGCCTCGCCCGGCTGTCCTCCCTCGGAGTCGGCGTCTCCCTCGACTTCCCCGGCCAGCACGCCCGCTTCGACTCGGCGCCCCTGACGGCCCCGCTGCGCGTCACCGGCTCGCCGGCCGTCACCGTCCACGTCGAGTCCAGCACCGAGGACGCCGTCCTGTTCGGCAAGGTCTACGACGTCGGGCCGGACGGCACCCGCCAGGTGCTGCCCGCCCAGCTCGTCGCGCCCGTCCGCGTCGAGGGCGCCCGCGACGGCAAGGACGTCACCCTCACCCTCCCGGCCATCGACCACGAGATCGACAAGGGCCACCGGCTGCGCCTGGTGCTCGCCTCCACCGACCTCGGCTACGCCTCCCCGGCCGCCCCGGCGACCTACAAGGTCTCCGTCGAGAGCCCCCTGTCCGTGCCCACCGCCCCGCGCGTGGAGACCGCCGCCGCGCCGCTGCCCGCCTGGGTGTGGTGGCTGCCCGTAGCCGCGGCCGCCGTCGCCCTCGCCCTGCTGCTCGGCGCCCGCCGCCGCACCACCGCGCCCGCGCCGGACCCGGCCCTGGCCGAGGTGCCCCTGCAGATCACCGACCTCAGCAAGAAGTACGCCAGGGGTGACCGCTACAGCGTCCGCGACCTGTCCTTCCGCGTGGAGAGAGGCCAGGTCCTCGGCCTGCTCGGGCCGAACGGCGCGGGCAAGACCACCACCCTGCGCATGCTGATGGGCCTGATCCGGCCCGACGGCGGCGAGATCCACGTCTTCGGCCAGGCCGTCCGCCCCGGCGCGCCCGTGCTGTCCCGGGTCGGCGCGTTCGTCGAGGGCGCCGGCTTCCTGCCGCACCTGTCCGGCCGGGAGAACCTGGAGCTGTACTGGCGCGCCACCGGCCGCCCGCCCGAGGACGCCCACCTGGAGGAGGCCCTGGAGATCGCCGGGCTCGGCGACGCGCTCGCCCGCGCGGTGCGCACCTACTCCCAGGGCATGCGCCAGCGCCTCGCCATCGCCCAGGCCATGCTCGGCCTGCCCGACCTGCTGATCCTCGACGAGCCGACCAACGGCCTCGACCCGCCCCAGATCCGCGAGATGCGCGAGGTGATGATCCGCTACGCCGCGGCCGGTCGTACGGTCATCGTCTCCAGCCATCTCCTCGCCGAGGTCGAGCAGTCCTGCACCCACCTGGTCGTGATGGACCGCGGCCGCCTGGTGCAGGCCGGCCCGGTCGGCGAGATCACCGGCAACGGCGACACACTGCTGGTCGGCACGACCGCGCCGCTGGAGGAGGCGGTGGTGGACAAGGTGGCCGCGCTGCCCGGTGTCGCCGCCGCCACCGGCACCGAGGAGGGCCTGCTGATCCGGCTGGACAGCGAGGACCCCGACGGCACCCCGCAGCGGCTGGTCGCCGAACTGGTCCGGCTGGACGTGCCCGTCATCTCGGTCGGACCGCACCGCCGCCTGGAGGACGCCTTCCTCACCCTGATCGGAGGTACCGCATGAGCACGCTCACCGAGGCCGCCTCCGGCTACCGGGCGGGCCGCACCCTGCCCCTGCGCGTGGAGTGGGTCCGCCAGCTCGGGCGCCGCCGCACCCTGGTCATGGCCGCGATCCTCGCCGCCCTGCCCTTCGTGCTGGTCGTCGCCTTCGCCATCGGCGGCGAGCCCGGCGGCCGCAACGGCCAGGTGACCCTGCTGGACACGGCCACCGCGTCGGGCGCCAACTTCGCCGCGGTCAACCTGTTCGTGTCGGCGGGCTTCCTGCTGGTCATCCCCGTCGCCCTGTTCTGCGGCGACACCGTCGCCTCGGAGGCCGGCTGGTCCTCCCTGCGCTATCTGCTGGCCGCACCCGTGCCCCGGGCGCGCCTGCTGTGGTCGAAGCTGGTGGTCGCGCTGGGCATGAGCCTCGCCGCGATGATCCTGCTGCCGGTCGTCGCCCTCGCCGTCGGCACCGTCGCCTACGGCTGGGGCCCACTGGCGATCCCGACCGGCGGCGAGCTGGACGCGGCGACCGCGGCGCAGCGGCTGGTGGTGGTCGTGGCCTACCTCTTTGTGTCCCAACTGGTCACCGCCGGGCTCGCGTTCTGGCTGTCGACCAAGACCGACGCCCCGCTCGGCGCGGTCGGCGGCGCGGTCGGTCTGACCATCGTCGGCAATGTGCTGGACGCGGTGACCGCCCTCGGCGGCTGGCGCGACTTCCTGCCCGCGCACTGGCAGTTCGCCTGGGCCGACGCCATCCAGCCCCGGATGGAGTGGTCCGGCATGATCCAGGGGACCGCGCTTTCCATAACGTACGCCCTGGTGCTGTTCGCGCTGGCCTTCCGCGGTTTCGCCCGCAAGGACGTCGTCTCCTAGGTCACCGGAAGATCACCCACCGGTCTCGACGGGCCGTGTTCGTGCCCGCTTCGAGACCCATCCGCAACGCCCCGTCACGCACGTTCCGCGCCCCCGCGACGTCACAGTCGCAGACGTACCACGACGTCAACGAACCCAGGGGGCACGGAAGATGAAGCGCTACGGCACACGGACACGGCGGCGCGCGAGGCGGCTCGGCGGCGCGCTGACCGCCCTCGTGGCGGCGGGCGGCCTGCTGCTCACGGGCTGCGGCGAGGGCGGTGCGGGCCACAGCGAGGACAGTTCCGGGAACAAGTCCTCCGGCTTCCCGGCCCCGCAGGCCCCGCGGCCGACCGGCGACGAGCAGGATCTGCGCGAGGACACCGAGCGGGCCCCCGACCTGCTCTCCACCTTCGCCCTCGACGTGGACACCGCTTCCTACGGCTACACCCGCCGCGTCCTGGCCGAGGGCCGCACCCCCGACCCCTCCCAGGTGCGCCCGGAGGAGTTCGTCAACAGCTTCCGCCAGGAGTACGACCGCCCCGACGGCAACGGCTTCACCGTCTCCGTGGACGGCGCCCGCACCTCCGAGGAGGACTGGTCGCTGGTCCGGGTCGGCCTCGCCACCCGCTTGCCCGAGGAGCGGGGCGAACGCCCGCACGCCGCGCTCACCTTCGTCGTCGACGTCTCCGGCTCCATGGCCGAGCCCGGCCGGCTGGACCTCGCCAAGCGGTCCCTCGGCGTGATGACCGACCGGCTGCGCGACGACGACTCCGTCGCCCTGGTCACCTTCTCCGACGAGGCCGAGACGGTCCTGCCGATGACCCGGCTCGGCGACCGTCGCGAGGAGATCCACGAGGCCGTCGACCGCTTGGAGGTCCTCGGCTCCACCAACCTCGGCGCGGGCGTGGAGAACGGCTACGCCACCGCCGTCGAGGGTCTGCGCGAGGGCGCCACCAACCGGGTCGTGCTGGTCTCCGACGCCCTCGCCAACACAGGCGACACCGACGCGGACACCATCCTGGAGAAGATCGACTCCTCCCGCCGCGAGTACGGCATCACCCTCTTCGGCGTGGGCGTCGGCAGCGACTACGGCGACGCCCTGATGGAACGCCTCGCCGACCGCGGCGACGGGCACACCGCCTATGTGTCCGACGAGGAGGACGCCCGTGAGGTCTTCTGCGAGCAACTGCCCCGGCATGTCGACCTCACCGCCCGCGACGCCAAGGCCCAGGTCGCCTTCGACCCGGCCACGGTGCAGGAGTTCCGTCTGGTCGGCTACGACAACCGGGCCGTCGCCGACGAGGACTTCCGGGACGACCGGGTCGACGGCGGCGAGGTCGGCCCCGGCCACACGGTGACCGCGCTGTACGCGGTGCGCACCGCGCCGGGGGCCTCCGGACACCTCGCCACGGCCACCGTCCGCTGGCTCGACCCCGCGACGCGGACCCCGCACGAGCGCTCCGGGCAACTGGAGTCGTCGTCCCTGCACGACTCGGTGCGCACCGCGGCCCCCCGCTTCCAGGTGACCGTGGCCGCCGCGTACTTCGCCGACGCGCTGCGCGGCTCGGGCGACGCCGAGCGCTTCCGCCCGCTGCCGGGCACCCCCGGTCTCGCCCGCCTCGCCGAGCAGACCGAGGAACTGGCCGACCGCACCGAGGACCCGGCGGTCGGCCAACTGGCCGACGCGGTACGCCAGGCGGACCGAATGATGTGAGCCTCGGGGGCGGCGCGCGGCGGATTGTCGCGGGGCCGTCGTCGGCTGCCCCGGGCCGTCGCCGTCGGCAGGTCCGGCTCCTCGTCGTGGGCCGGCCGGGGCGGTGGACCGCCGTGCGGCCTGTTGTCGCGGGCCCGCCAGGGTCGTTGTCGAGGGCCGGTGCCGGGGTTGTCGCCATGGGTGCCGGGGGAGCGGGGGCCATGGGTGCCGGGGGCGCGGGGGCGTGGTCGTGGGCCGAACGGCGTCGTCGCCGTGAGCCGGCCAGGGCCGTTGTCGCAGGACCGTCCCCCGGCGCGCCCCCGGCCGAGCTGGTCCGGGACCCGCGGACGCGCCCCGAGGTACAGCGGGCCGTCGACCATGCCGACAAGGCCGTCTCGCGCGCCGGGTCCATGTGTGCCTTCGCCCTCGTGGAGGACGAGTTCACCAAGGGAGACGGAATGCTCACCCCGTCCGTGAAGGCCGAGCGGCGGGCGGTCCGGCGGCCCGCGCCGACGAGATCGAGGAGCCGTACCGCGGCTGGGGAGCCGGACCGCCCCGGGCATGCGAACGGCGGACCACCGTGAACCGGTGGCCCGCCGTCGCGGGGGAGCGGGGATGCTCAGCCGTTGCCCGCGCCGTTGCCCGACAGGGCCGAGATGTCGTCCAGGATGTGCGACAGCGGCTCGTCGCCCTTGGCCTGGGTGGAGTTCTCGACACACTGCTGGTTCTGCGGCGAGGACAGCACGTTGATGTCCTGAACGGCGATCGGGATCGCGCCGATCAGCGAGCCGACGTTCGCCTTCAGCGGCAGACCGACACAGGGCTTGTTCAGCGAGCCCTGGACCAGCGAGAGCTGCGGGCTCATGTCGCCGAACGTGGCCGAGTTGCCGAACTCCTGCGAGGCGCCGTTGCCGCTGGCGGAGTGGGTGCCGTCGCCGTCACCGATCGCCATGGCCGGGGAGGCGGCGCCGACGACGGTGGCGGCGATAGCCGCGGTTGCCCACAGCTTCTTCATGATCGTTCCCTTCGAAAACCGGACTCCGGTGGGGAGTTGCATGATCGTCAACGGCGGGAACGGGGCCCGGGTTGCGGAAAACCCCCCGATCGGCGCAGCGCACTCCGATCATGGGACGAACGCCCCCGGGTGCGCCCCGTCCGGCACGCCCCGTCCCGCAGGCTCCGTCCCGCACGGCTCACTCGCAGGCCAGCGCGCTGCCGCGGACGGGTGCTGCGGGCTCGAAACCGGGCGGGTCCTTGGGCAGGGGATCCTCGCCCACCTTGAGCAGCGGCCGGTCCTCGCGCAGCCTGGTGAACATCTCGGCGGACTTCACACGGTCCCAGGCCAGTGTCGAGCCGATCTTCGGGATCTCCGGGTTGAACCCGGAGACCGGCACCGTGGTGAACTCCGTCGCCGAGGGCGGCACCTTCTGCAGGGCCGCCGCCAGCTCCAGCAGCCCGCCCGCGTCGAGGCCCTGCTCCACCTGGCCCATCAAGGTCCGCACCAAGGGCTTCATGCCCTCGCGGTCGGTCAGCAGGTTGCGCCCCTGGAGCCCGCGCAGCGCCGCGACCAGGAACCGGTGCTGGCGCTGGATGCGCCCGAGGTCGGCGCTGTCGTCCGTCTTGCGGGAGCGCACGTACTGCAGCGACGGCCCGCCGCCGAGCCGGTGCTTGCCGGGCGACAGGTCGAGTTTGGTGGCCGGGTCCCGCAGCGTGCGCGCGGTGCACACCTCGACCCCGCCGACCTGCTCGACGCTGTCGATGAACCGCCGGAAGTCCACCTGGAGGTAGCCGTCGACCTCCACGCCGGTCATCGACTCGACGGTGTCGACGGTGAGCCGTGGGCCGCCCTCGGCGTACGCGGCGTTGATCTTCGCGGGATGAGCCGGGTACTCCCGGCCGGTCCCGTCGCGGTGCGGGGGGATCTCGGCGAGGGAGTCACGGGGCAGGCTGACGACGCTCACCCGGTCCCGGGCGGCCGAGACGTGAACCAGCATCAGCGAGTCCGTGCAGTCGCAGGCGATGCCGCCCGCGTAGAACTCGCGCTGTTCCTCGGCGGTCGTGGTGTCCCGTGTGTCGGTGCCCATCAGGAGGATGTTCATGGCGCGCGGCGCCTGCCGGTCGGGGAGCACGGCGGCGCCGAGCAGGCCCGCGGTGGTGGCCAGGGCGAGGCACGGCACGGCGAGCCGCAGGGTCTTCTTGATCGTCACGCGACGCAAGGTAAGCCAGCGGGCCGCCGAGAATTCGGCGGCCCGCTGGGCGGGGCTGCGGAATACAGCCCCAGGGCTCACACGGGGAGCCCATGTGCCGCGACGGATCAGCCGTTGCCCGCGCCGTTGCCGGCGAGCACCGAGATGTCGTCCAGGATGTGCGACAGCGCCTCGTCGCCCTTGGCCTGGGTGGAGTTCTCGACACACTGCTGGTTCTGCGGGGAGGACAGCACGTTGACGTCCTGGACGGCGATCGGCACGAGGCCCAGCAGGGAGCCGACGTTCGCCTTGGCGGGCAGGCCGATGCAGGGCTTGTTGAGCGAGCCCTGGATGAGCGCCATCTGCGGGCTCATGTTGCCGTACGTGGCCGAGTTGCCGAACGACTGCGAGGCGCCGTTGCCGCTGGCGGACTGGGTGCCGTCGTTGTTGCCGATCGCCATGGCCGGCGAGGCGCCACCGGCAACGGAGGCGGCGACCGCGGCGATGGCCAGAACCTTCTTGATCACTAGCTGAGTCCCTTCTGGAGAAACCCCGTCCACCGGAGCTTCCTGACCAACTCCCCTCGGCGGGCTTGGTTGCCCCCATTCACTCGAATGGCCCACGTGAGCGGGGGTGCGTCAGGGCATTCGGGCCGGATTCCATGAATGTCCGTCCGCCGAACGATCCTTCCGGGTGAATGCCCGCAACCAATCCCGTGTCCTGGGGTTGATGCGGGAGCAGGCACCCGCTTGATGGGTCGGCAGGAACCCGCGAGGCGGGACGAAACCCGCGTGGTGGGTCAGGAAAGGAAAGCGAAATGCTGAAGAAGGCAATGGCCGCTGCGGCGGTCGCCGCGTCCGTCGTGGGTGTGGCGGCGGCGGCCGCCCCCCAGGCGCTTGCCATCGGTAACGACGACGGCACCCACTCCGCCAGCGGCAACGGCGCCCAGTCCGCGTTCGGCAACTCGGTGACCAAGGGCGACATGAGCCCGCAGGCCACCCTGGTGCAGGGCTCCGTCAACAAGCTCTGCGCCGGTCTGCCGGTCAAGGCCAACGTCGGCCCGCTCCTCGGGGTACTGGTGCCGGTCGCCGTCCAGGACATCAACGTGCTGGCCGCCCCGCAGAACCAGCAGTGCGCCGAGAACTCCACCCAGGCCAAGGGCGACGAGCCGCTGTCGCACATCCTCAGCGACATCTCGGCACTGTCCGGCAACGGTGTGCAGAACGGCTGATCCGCCGTCAGGGGCCGCTCGGAACGAGGCGTTTTACCCGCCCGTTCCGGCGGCCTCGTCCGCGTCAAACGTATCACCCTGATTTTCCACCACTCAGGCGAAGCGTTGCCTCTCCTGCTCGCACTCGGCGTCAATTCTGTGAGGACGTACGAGTGAATTCCCCCGCGACTCGCGTTCATCAGTTGCCTCTTCCGTCTATCCCTCGTTCTACAACCTGCCGGTCATGGTGCGGGCCCACTCCAGTCGAGCCCGCTCGGCTTCGGCCGTCATAGGGGCATGACCGCAGAAGAAGGGAAAGTCCATGAAGAAGACCGCTGCCCTCGTCGCGGGCGCGATCCTGGCCCTTGGCGGAGCCGCTCCGGCCTTCGCCGACTCGGACGCCACGGGCGTCGCCGTCGGCTCCCCGGGTGTGCTGTCCGGCAACGTCGTCCAGATCCCGGTGCACATCCCGGTCAACGTCTGCGGCAACACCGTCAACGTGATCGCCCTGCTGAACCCGACGCTCGGCAACGCCTGCGTCAACGACTGACGTCGTTCGACAGCAATCGCGCGGCCGCGCCACGGCCGGCCCCGGACCGTTCCTCAACACCGCTCCGGGGCCGGCCTTTCTCATCCCATCAAGCAGGAAGAACACGAGCGTGCGTCAGACCCTGAGCAAGGGAATGGTCGCGGCCGCCGCCGCGACGAGCATTCTGGCCCTGTGCGGCAGCCCCGCCCTCGCGGACTACGTGTCCGGGGCGACCCCCGGTGCCTCACCCGGCGCGACGTCGGGCCACCAGCGATCCGCCTCGGACGACGACTCCGGCTACAGCGATGAATCGTCCGACTCCTCCGTTCCCGGCCTGTGCGACGAGGCCTTCGACGCGATCGACATGGGCGACGGCCCCTTCGGCAAGCGCTGCGACGACCAGGGCGGCCACGGCGGCTACGGCGACGAGGACACCTCCGACGGCGGCTACGGCGACGGGGACACCTCCGACGGCGGCTACGGCGACGGGGACACCTCCGACGGCGGCTACGGCGACGAGCACACCTCCGACGGCGGCTACGGCGACGGGGACACCTCCGACGGCGGCTACGGCGACACCCCGTCGTCCCCGCCGCAGACGACGTCCCCGCCGCACACGAAGCCACCCCACACGAAGCCGCCGCACACGAAGCCCCCGCACACCAGGCCCCCGCACACCTGGCCCCCGCACACCTGGCCCCCGCACACCTGGCCCCCGCACACCTGGCCCCCGCACACCACGCACCCGCCGCACACGAAGCCGCCCCACACGAAGCCGCCGCACACGCACCCGCCGCACACGAAGCCCCCGCACACCACGCACCCGCCGCACACGAAGCCGCCCCACACGCACCCGCCGCACACCAAGCCCCCGCACACCACGCACCCGCCGACGACTTCGCCGCCTCCCACGAAGCCCCCGCACACGAAGCCGCCGCACACCAGGCCCCCGCACACCAAGCCGCCCCACACGCACCCGCCGCACACCACGAGCCCGCCGACGACGCACCCCCCGCACACCACGCAGCCCCCGACGACGCACCCGCCCCACACGGGCGGCACCAAGCCCCCCGGCCACGGCCCGCACATGCCCGACACCGGCAGCGGCGAGGCCCTGATCGCCGCCTCGGGTGTCAGCGCCGTGCTGATCGCGGCCGGAGCCCTGCTCTTCCGCCGGGGCCGCCGGACCGGGTCCCACCGCTGAGCGCCGAGCGCTGAGCCCCGGCGGCCGTGACCGGCCGCGCCGCGCCCCGGGTGACATCCCTCCCCTCGTCACCCGGGGCGCACGCGTACGTCAGTGGCTGCCGGCCTTCTCGTCGTCGATGCGCCGGCCCGCGCCCGAGTCGGTCTCGACGGGCGCCCCGCCCTGGCGGACCACGCGGTGCACCTCGGCCGGCGGCTCCTGCCGCGCCGCCGGCAGCCGGTCCAGCAGCCTGCCCGCCACATGCCGGGACCACATCGAGCGCAGCGCCCGGCCGGGCGACCGGTCGTCCGCGGCGTGCCAGGCCAGTTCCCGGCCCGCGGACGCCGGCCGCAGCGCGGTGAGCGGCGCGTAGTTCTCCACGACGAACTCCCGACCCGGCCGCGGCCGCCCCTGCGGCAGCGGCCGGTGGGTCAGGTCCAGATGCAGCGCGCGGACGACGTCCAGTCCGGCGCCGTCGGCGAAGAGCCGGAACTGGGCGCCGGGACGCGGGTTGAAGTCGAGCAGGTGGTAGTGGCCGGTGTCGCCGAGCCGGAAGTCCAGGTCGAGGATGCCGCGGTAGCCGAGCCCTGTGACGATGTGCTCGGCGAGCGCCCGCACCCGCGGATTGGGCGTCCAGGTGCCGACCGAGGTCAGGCCCGCCGCGCGCGGCCAGGACCGCAGCTTGCGACCGGACCCGCCACCGTGCACCGAGCCCGTGCGGTCGGCGTAGCCGTGGAAGAACCAGTCGCGGTTCTCACCCGGCGGCAGGAACTCCTGGAGCAGCAGCGCGCAGCCCGCCTCGGCACCGCGCGCGTGCAGCTCCCGCGCCTGGCGGGTGGACTGCACCAGGACCGTGCTGCGCAGTCCGCTGCCCGGTGGCAGCAGCCACGGACGGCTCCACTTCGCCACCACCGGCAGTCCCAGCCGCCAGGCGGCCGCGGCGGCCTCGGCCGGGCTGTCCGGCAGCAGCGTCCGCGGATGCGGTACGTCCAGCGCCGCGCACACCGAGGCCAGCTCCGCCTTGTCGGCGACGTGTTCGGGCGCCGTGCGGGAGGGGCCGGGCAGCAGATAGGCGGAGCCCAGCTCGCCGTGCAGCCGGCCCGCCGCGACCGCGCCCGCGTCGTCCATCGGCACCAGTACGGCCGGCCGCGCGACCCGGGCGGCGACCGTGCCCAGGACGGCCGCGATCACCGCGTCGGAGGCGCCGGGCGGCGGCGGGGCGTGCAGCCCGCGCAGAAAGCGCGAGGCGCGCACCGGACTGTGCGCGCAGTCGGCGACCACATGGACCTCCACCCCCGCCCGGCCCAGGGACCGGACCGCCCCGAGCGTTCCGTGGTGAAAGGGGTTGCGGTCGATCCGCAGCAGCACGGCGGGAACGCGAACATCGAACAGGGGCACGGACGGATTTCCTTACGTCGGATCACCCGGGCGGGCGAGCGGGGCACACGGACGCCGTAACGGCGCTGGCGGGAAGCCCATTCATATGACTGAGTGTCAGTACTGAGCGCGAGAGAGAAGAAGGGAGCAGGTATGGCCCCACAGCAACGTCGGTCCCGGTCCCGGCGCCTGGCGCTGGTCGCGGCGACGGTCGCGGCGTCGGCCGCCCTGGCGTGCGGCCCCGGTTTCGCCGCGGGACTCGCGGTGGTGGCGGTCGGCGACCCTCCCGCTCCCGCGCCGGCGTCCCCCGCGCCCGCGGCCGGCGATCCGGCAGCGTCCCCCGACCCGGCAGCCACCCCCGACCCGGCAGCGGCCCAGGCCCCGGCTGCTTCCGGCGAGGCCGTGCGGCCCCCGGCCCCGGCCGAGACCCCCGGGACGGCCACCACCCCGGCCGCGCAGCCGAAGCCCGCCTTCGGTGCCTACCTCGACTACGGCGCCCGTGGCGTGGCCCGGATCGCCGAGCTCAGCGCCTGGCTGGGCGGCGCCGACCTGCGCGTCGGCCACACCTACCTGCCCGGCGACCGCTGGAGCAACATCGAGGGGCTGCCCGGCTTCCTGGACGTGTGGGCCGACTGGCGCACCGAACGGGAGGACCGGATGCTCGTCCTCAACGTGCCCATGCTGGAGCGCAACGAGGCGGGTCTGTCCGACGCCGAGGTGCGCCGGCTGCTGCGGCAGGGCGCGTCCGGGGCGTTCGACCGTCACTTCCGCACCCTGGCCGAGCGGCTGGTCGAGCTGCGGGTGCCCGACACGGTGATCGTGCTCGGCTGGGAGATGAACGGCATCACGTACACCCACCGCTGCGGACCGGACCCCGAGTCCTGGAAGGCGTACTGGAACAGGATCGTCACCACCATGCGGTCCGTGTCCGGGCAGAAGTTCATTTTCGACTTCACGCCGAGCCGTGGTCGGGACGCCATTGCCTGGACGCAGTGCTATCCCGGTGACGACACCGTCGACATCGTCGGGATGGACGCCTACGACCAGCCGGAAGGCCTGTCGTTCGACGAACAGGTGAAGGAGCCCTACGGACTTCAGGCCCATGTGGACTTCGCGAAGGCCCATGGAAAGGCCATTTCCTATCCCGAGTGGGGGCTGTTCCGCAACGGCGACAACGCCGAGTACATGCGCCGCATGCTCGCCTGGATGGACGAGCACAAGCCGCTGTACAACACGGTGACGGACTACTGTCCGCACGGCGTGTGGCAGTGCGGGCAGAACCCCGAGGCCTCCGCCGTGTACCGCCAGGTGCTGTCGGGCCGTACGCGGGAACCGGCGCCGACACCGACGCCGGCCGAGCCCACGCCGACACCGACGGCCCCCACCCAGCCCCCGCAGCCCCCGGCCGACTGTTCGCCGCTGGAGATGGGCGACTGGGTCGAGTACTGGCTCGGCGGGAAGCTGTGCGTCAAGTTCGACTGGTGGTCGCGGCTGCCCTGACCGCACAGGCGCCGGATGGCGGCGGGCCCGCTCAGGACCTGCCGCCACCGTCGTGCTCCTTCCGGCGCAGCAGTTCCTTGGCCCGCCGCCGGGCCGCGACCTCGGCGAGGGCGGCCCCGAGCAGCGGGGCGGTGCGCCGGCGGGCCAGCAACAGCCGCTGGTTGACGACCGGTTCGGGACGCCAGTGGTGTTTGTACGGCTCGTTCCCGCGCAGCAGGCTCAGCGTGCCGTGGCCGCCGGTGCGGGTGTGCTCGGCGCAGGCGTCCAGCAGCATCACCGCCACGTCCGCCTTCCGCTCGCGCAGCCGGGGGTGGGCGCCGTAGAGATAGCCGCCTGCCAGGCGTGGCGAGACCAGGGTCAGATCGACCGCGACCACGTCGTCGTCCAGCCGGAACTCGGTGACCACCGCGTCCCCGGAGCGCACCATCGGCCCGACCGAGCGCACCAGGTGCTCCCCGAACCGGGGCCGCAGATGCTCGCCGGTCACCTTGCGGCCCTGCCACTGGAGCCGGTGCAGTTCGAGCAGCCGGTGCAGCGCGTCGTCCACGTCGTCGGGACGTACGACCGTGCGGCGCACGCCGAGCGCGTGCAGCTTGCGCAGCTTGGCGCGCACCCGCTGCTGGGCCTTGGCCGAGGGCAGCCGGGCGACCAGCTCGTCCATGGGCAGCGCGGGCAGCTCCAGGCACACCGAGTCGCTCACCCGGTGGCGCGGGCCGTCCCAGCGGTCGAAGATCCGCTCGGCGGCGGCGCCCGGCCGGACCTCGCGGAAGTCGATCAGCGCGGTGCGGGCGGCCGCCGCGAGACCCTCGGTGAGCGCCGTGACCGCGCCCTCGGTGTGCGTGTCGTCCAGCAGGACGTCCCCGTAGTCGGAGATCGCCCCGCCGAGCGGCACGAGCGCGGGCAGCGGCCGCCGCACGGCCATCAGCGGCGCGGCGGCGACCGGTTCGCCCCCGGGTGCCCGCACCAGGAGCAGCCGCAGCCGCCCGCGTCGGCCGTACGACAGCCACCACGAGTGCAGCCAGGCGTGGCTCTGGAACGGCGTCGCGGCGGCGCAACGGCGGTACAGACGCGCCCAGTCGGGGGCGAGGGCGGCGAAGTCGGCGTCGGCGGTGATCAGTTCGGTCGAGTACGACGGCTTCACAGGGCGCCGCGGGTGTCGGCGGCGACGGCCGGTGCGGGCAGGGAGGCCGCGGGTTCCGTGCCGCGCGGGGCGCGCCGGGGCCGGACCAGCAGGGCCATGCCGCCGAGCAGCCCGCCTGCGCTCGCGCCGACCAGGCCGGTCAGGGCGGGGGAGGCGGAGGACGGCTCGACCGGCTTGATGGCGCGGGCGAACTGCTGGAGTTCGACGTTGGTGGCGTCCGAGCTGTCGGCCGCGTGCCGGGTCAGCGCGCGGGAGACGGCGTTGGCCATGTCGGCGGCCAGGTCGGGCCGCGAGGAGGTGGCGGTGATCGCGACCATGGGGGCGTCCGGGGAGGTCGCCGTCGTCACGCCGGACCGGAGCGTCGCGGCCGGCACACCCGCCCACACCTGCGCGTCCCCGAGCACCGCGAGCTGGGTGGCGACCCGGCCGTACGCCTGGGCGAAGCCGAGCGCGGACGCCGGGTCGGACTTGTCGGCGGGGACGGCGACGACGTACGCGGTCGCGGTGTACGTCGGTGTCTTCAGCGCGCCGTACGCGCCGCCCAGCACGCCCCCGGCCAGCACGCCGGCCGCGAGCAGCGTCCACGGCGGCAGGGCCCTGGCGCGGGCCAGCGGGCGGGGCGCGCGGTGCTGTGCGGTGGGGTTGTCGGTCATCAGGAGCTCACTTCCTGGGGTGCGGGGGACGTCGAGGGGGCGACCGCGGCCGCGTACACGTCCATGAGCCGGGCGGCGCTGCGGGTGATGCTGTAGTGCCGGGCCGCCTCGGGGGCGGTGCGCGGCGCGGGAGCGGCGGCGCCGGTCTCGGCGACCGCGCGGGCGAACTCCCCGGCGCCGCCCGAGACCCGGCGGGCCGCGCGGGCGGTCCTCGGCGGAAGGTCCTCGATGGCGGGGCAGGAGGCGTAGAGCACCGGCAGTCCCGCCGCCAGGGCCTCCACGACGGCCAGCCCGAAGGCCTCCTCGGGGGACGGCGAGACCAGCAGGTCCATGGCCGAGGTCAGCGAGGGCAGATCGGGTCCGGGCGAGCCGTCGGGGAGGTAGGGGCGCTCGCCCGTGAACAGCACCCGGTCGGCGACCCCGACCTCGTGCGCGGTGCGCCGCAGCACGTTCTCCTCCGGACCGCCGCCGACCAGCAGCAGCCAGTGGTCGCCGGGCAGCAGGGCCAGGGCGCGGACCAGCACGTCGAAGCGCTTGCCGGCGGTGAGACGGCCGACACCGCCGACGACGTACGCGCCCTCGGGCAGGCCGAGGCGCTGGCGGGTGCGGTGGCGCCGGAGCGGATCGAAGCGGAAGCGGGTCAGGTCGATGCCGTTGGGGACGACCTCGATCCGGGGCGCGGGCACGCCCCAGCGGCGCAGCCGGTCGGCCACCGTCGGTGAGACCGCGACGGTGGAGCGGCCCAGACGCTCGGTGGCCAGATACAGGCCGCGCACGCCCCTGGTCAGGCGGCGGCCCTCCATCTGGGCGTCGCCCAGGGAGTGCTCGGTGGCGACGATCGCCCGCACCCCGGCCAGCCGGGCGGCGAGACGGCCGTAGACACAGGCCCGGTAGAGGTGGGTGTGGACGAGGTCGTAACCGCCGCCGCGGATCAGCCGGACCAGCCGGGGCAGGGCGGCCAGATCGCGGTTGCCCGCCATGCCGAGGTGCGTCACACGGACCCCGTCGGCGGTCAGTCCGTCGGCGACCGCGCCGGGATTGGTGAGTGTCACCACGTCGCAGTCGACCGGCAGATGCCGCAGCAGCAGCCGCAGTTGCTGCTCCGCGCCGCCCACACCGAGCCCGGTGATCACATGCAGCGCCTTCATCACAGGCCTCCCACGGGGCGTCGGCGCAGCCGGTGCAGCCGGTGCTTGAGATACAGGCGTACGGCGGTGTCGCGCTGCCCGATGTGCACCCGGGGCAGGGCGAGCGGGCCGGTCAGCGGGCCCGGGTCGATGGCGCAGGCGTAGTCGTAGCCCGCGAGGGCGACGGAGTCGACGACCCGGCGGTCGACCGTGCCGTACGGGTAGCAGAACCCGGTGACCGGAGCACCGGTCAACTCCGCGAGCAGTGCTCTGCTCTCGCCGAGCTCGGCGGCCAGGACCCGGTCGTCCGCCCTGGTCAGATCGATGTGGGTGAGACCGTGCGAGCCGATCTCCACGCCCTCGGCGGCCGCGTGCCGGATGCCCTCGGCGGTGAGCAGCGGCTTGCGCGGGCCCAGCGGGTCCCAGGCGTTGTCGCCGCCGAGCCGGCCGGGCAGCACGAACAGGGTGGCGTTGCAGCGGTGGCGGCGCAGCACCGGCAGCGCCGCGCCGACGAAGTCGGCGTACCCGTCGTCGAAGGTCAGCCCCACCAGTCCGTGCGCCCGGCCGCGGGCGCGGGCGGCCAGCAGATCGGCCATGCCGACACCGGTCAGGCCGCGTCTGCGCAGCCAGGCCAGCTGTCCGTCGAGCCGTTCGGGGGTCACGGTGATGCGGTAGGGGTCGTCGGTGCAGTCGGCCACCGAGTGGTACATGGCCACCCAGGGGGCCGATGTCCTCGACGGTGGTCTGCCGGTGTCAACGGTTACGGCCATACGGGAGCCTTCGGGTCGCGGGACGGACGGATCGGAGTGCCGGTGCGATGCCCTGGGCGCCCAGCGCCCAGCCCAGCAGGACGAAGACGACGGTGACGGTGGTGCCGCCCGCGGCCAGGCCCGGCAGCGCCCCCGCGCAGCGGCTCGCCGCGAACGCCCCGGCGGCGCCCGCGGCCAGTGCCGCCAGCACCGGACGGCTCAGCTCGCGCAGCACCGGCCGCATCCGGACGGGGACGCCGCGGCCGCGCATGCCGGCCAGCATCAGCGCGGCGGTGACGGTGATGCCGGCGGCGTTGGCGGCGGCGATGCCGCGCACCCCCCAGGGGCCGACCGCGAGGACGCCGATCCAGGACGTGGCGACGATGCCGAGTGCCATCGCGCCGACCGGGTACCAGCTGGCGCGGGCCGCGGAGAAGTAGGAGCGGGCCAGGGCCCCGACCAGGGTCTGCCCGAGCAGTCCGAGCGCGTACACCCGCATGACGTCGGCGGTGGCGTCCGTGTCCCGCGCGCTGAACGCGCCGCGCTGGAAGAGCAGTTCGACCATCTGCGGGGCGCACGCGACGACCGCCGCCGTGCCCAGCAGCACCATGCACGAGGCCAGCGCCAGATCCCGCTCCACACGGCTGCGGGCCCGCTCGGTGTCGCCTTCGGCCAGGGCGCGGGCGACCACCGGGAAGGTGACCGTGCACAGCATCAGCGACAGCACCATCGGCATCTGCGCCACCTTCTGCGCGTAGTTCAGATGCGAGATGGCACCGGAGGGCAGGTGCGAGGCGAGGAAACGCTCGACGAGGATCTGGGACTGACGGCACAGCGCGAACAGCAGCACGGTGGCGATCAGGGCGATCCCCACCCTGCGGTCGCGCTCCTGCTCCCGGCTCTGCTCACGGGGGGCCGTACGGCGCAACTGCCGCAGCAGCGCCGGGAGCTGGACGACGAACATCAGACAGCCGCCCACCGCCACGCCGATCGCGGCCGAGCGCACACCCCAGCGGCCGCCGAGGACGAACATGCCGGTGATGATGCCGGTGTTGTACGCGACGTAGATCGCCGCCGGTGCGAAGAACCGCCGGTGCGCCCGCAGCACGGCGCTGCAGTACCCGGCGAGGCCGAAGCTGACCACGCAGGTCGCGGTGAGCCGGGTGCAGTCGACGGCGAGGCCGGGGTCGGGCAGGCCGGGGGCGAGGGCCTCGACCAGCTGGGGAGCGATCAGCACCAGCAGGCCGCCGACCGCGACCAGGGTCAGGGCCAGCCGGGGCAGGGTGGCCGCCACCAGCGCCCGCACCGGGTCCCCGCCGCCTCCCCGGGACCCCCGGGCCAGGGCCACGCTGAACGCGGGGATCAGCGCGAAGGCGAGGCCGTCCTCGATCAGCAGGGTCGCCGCGAACTCCGGCACGGTCCAGGCGACCAGGAAGGCGTCCGTGCCGCTCCCCGCCCCGAACAGGCGGGCCAGAGCCTGGTCACGCACCAGACCCAGCACCGCCCCGGCCATCGACAGGGACGCGGTGACCAGCGCGGCACGGGCGAGGAACCGGCTGGTGGGGTGGGGGTGGTCGGTGGGGGCCTCGGTGTGCGGGGGGTGGTCGGTGGGAGGCGGGTGTCCGGTGGTGCGATGGGTGGGCGCGGTGGGCGCGGTGGGCGCGGTGGGCGTGGTGGGCGGGTCCGGGGTGTGCGGGTGTGCGGGGGACGGGTCCGGGGTGTGCGGGTCTGCGGGGGGCGGCCCGGCCGGTGCCGTGGGGCCTTCGGGGGCGTGCAGTCGTCCGGTGGCGTGTTCGGTCCGGGCGGCGGGGGGCAGGTGTCCGCTCCGTGCGACCGGCTCGTCGGAGGCGTGCAGCAGGCCGGTCGCACGGGTGGTCCGGGCGGTGGGCCAGGCGGCCGGGGCGGTGGGCCGGTCCGGGGCGTGCGGGTGCCCGGCCGCCTCCCCGGCCGGCTCGCTGGGGCGGGCCGCCCGCCGGGTCGGTTGGCTGGGGCGGGTCGCCTCCCCGGTCGGCTTGCTGGGGCGGGCTGCCTGCCCGGTCGGCTCGTTGGGTCGGCCTGCCTGCCCGGTTGGTTGGCTGGGGCGGGCTGCCTGCCCGGTCGGCTCGCTGGGACGGGCCGGCGGCAGGCCTGCCGTGTCCTCGGCCCGGGGTGGCCGGGAAGGTGTCACGGTCATCGCGCCGCGACCCCCTCGGCGGAGGCCGGACCGTCCTGTGCCACGACCCCCTCGGCGGAGGCCGTGCCGCCGTGCGCCGCGTCCGCTCCGCCCGCCAGTCCCCACCACGCCGCGAGCCCGAAGCACACGGCCGTCAGCACGGTCGAGGGGCCGCCGATGTCGGCGTAGAAGAAGTCGGTCAGCTGCCACGTCAGCAGGCCGCAGGAGACCAGCGCGCAGTCGAGCCCCGTGCACGTGCGGAGGGCCCGGGGCAGTCGGCGCAGGGCGCACACCAGCAGGGCCAGCCAGCTCCCGGCGAGTGCGAGCAGTCCGATCAGCCCCTGCTCGGCGAGGACCAGCAGGTACATGTTGTGCGGGGACAGCAGCGGCTGTCTGCGGAAGGCGGCCCCCGCGCCCTCGGTGTCGCTGCCCGAGGACAGCGCGAGCGAGGCGTGCGCGTCGCGGTGCTCGGGGAAGCCCTTGAGGCCGACGCCGGTCAGCGGCCGCTCGCGCCACATCCCGGTCGCCGCCGCCCACAGCGTGTACCGGTCGGTGACCGACTGGTCGGGCGCGTCGGTGACCTGGGTGATGCTGGCGATGCGCTCCTGGAGCATGGCCGTGCCGAACCCGAACCCGCCGACCAGCAGCACGCCCGCGGCGAGCGCGGCCGCGCCCGCCTTCAGTGCCCGCCGCATCCCGGCCAGGCACAGCTGGACCACGCAGGTCACGGCCGTGGCGATCCAGGCGCCCCGGCTGAAGGACAGCGCGAGCGGCACCAGCAGCGCGAGGGCGCAGGCCAGGGCGATGCCGCGCTGTCTGACCGGCCCGCGCCCGAGGGCGAGTCCCACCGCGCAGACCAGGCCGAACGACACCACGGTCGCCATGCCCATCACGTCCTGCGCGCCGAAGGTGCCCACGGCCCGCAGTGTCCGGCCCTGGTAGGACGCGCCGGTGCCGGTGACGTACTGGTGGACGCCGACCGCGCCCTCCCAGCCAGCCAGGGCCACGAACGCCCAGGCCAGCAGCCGGAAATCGGCCCGGTTCCGGATCAGCAGCACGACCGCGGCCGGGACCAGCACGAACACCTGGAGATAACGGCCGAGTCCGGCCGGCCCGGCCCCCGGCGAGGACGCGCCGACCGCGGCCAGCGCCAGCCCCACCACCGGCAGGGCCAGCACGATCGCCGCCGTACGGCTCAGCGGCCGGCGCCGCTGCCGCAGCAGTCGGACCGCGCAGAAGCCGACGACCAGCGCGGACAGGGCGTCGGCCGGGCCCGCGCCGCCCTCCGCGCCGGGCGTGAACGGCAGGCCGAGCAGCGCGACCACGGCCACCACCGGCCACACCGGCGACGGTGTCCGGCGGGGCGTCAGCGGCAGGGCGAGGGTCATCGGGTCAGCTCCCCGTCGGGCGGACGAGCGTGGCCGCGGTGCGCGCCAGGATGCAGACGTCCTGCCACAGCGACCAGTTGTCGATGTAGGCGTTGTCGAAGCGGGCCCGGTCCTCGATGGAGGTGTCGCCGCGCAGCCCGTTGATCTGCGCCAGCCCGGTGATGCCGGTGCGCATCCGGTGCCGGGCCGCGTAGCCGGGGTGGGCCTGGCTGAACTGGCCGACGAAGTAAGGGCGTTCGGGGCGCGGGCCGACCAGGCTCATGTCGCCGCGGAAGACGTTCCACAGCTGGAGCAGCTCGTCCATGGAGCTGCGGCGCAGGAAGCGGCAGAACCACGGCATGTCCCGCTCGTTCGCCACGCTCCAGCGGGTGGCGGCCTCGTGCGCGTTCACCGGGCGGTGGGTGCGCAGCTTCAGCAGGGTGAAGGGGCGACCGTCCTTGCCGATGCGCTCCTGGCGGAACACCACCCCCGGCCCCGCGATGAGCCGCAGCGCCGCAGCGCACACCAGCAGCAGCGGGCTGACCGCCACCAGCAGAGCCCCGGACACCACCACGTCCAGCACCCGCTTGCCGAGGTTGCCGCGCAGGCCCGAGCCGAGCCGCAGCCTGCGGCAGGAGAACCCGGCGAGCAGCTCACGCGCCTCGTGGGCGGGCGAGTCGGCGTCCAGCTCCCACACCGCGCACCCCGACTCGGCGAGCGCCCGCAGCAGCGGCGCCTGCTGCACCCGCGCCGAGGGGTGCACGACGAGGATGTCCCGTACGGCGTTCTGGATGAGCGCCCGCTGCACCTCCCCGCCGGTGGTCAGCACCGGCAGCCCGTCGGCGCCCCCGTGGTGGCCGGCGACGACACCGACCGGCCGCACCCCGCAGCGAGGGTGCCGCAGCACGGCCGCGGCCACGCGCTGCGCGGTGGGCGCCGGGCCGACGACGAGCGCGGCGCGCGGGCGGCGCAGCAGCGCGGTCCGGCGCCGCCAGTGCACGAGCGCCCGCCCGGTCAGGTCCGTCGCCGACTGCACCAGGATGCCGACGGCCAGGGTGCGGGCGGACAGCGCGTGCTGCGGGGAGTATGCCGCGAGCAGCGCGGCCAGGCTCAGCCAGGCCACCACGATCCGCCCGCAGACGGCGGGCAGTTCGTCCAGCACGCCCGGCACCCGCATGGGCCGGTGCGGGCGCAGCAGCATGGCCGCGGCCACCAGCAGACCCACCAGGACCGGGTGCCGGTCGGTCAGCGCCAGGGTGCCCAGCAGCGCGGCCGTGGCGTCGGCGGCGAGCAGCGGCAGCGGGGACGCGGGACGGGCCCGGGGTCTGCGCGCGGGGAACAGGAAGCCTGAGGCGCGGCGATGGCTGCGCGGCAACAGGGTGAGGGGCGTGGATCCGTGGTCCCGCGCCTGCGCGCCGGGCGAGGGGACGGTGCTTTCCGCGGTCACGAGTGGATGTGCTCCCTGTCCTCGGTGGGCGCGGGACGCGCCGCAGGGTCCTCGGTGAGCGTGGGGTGCGCTGCGGGGTCTTCGGTGGGCGTGGGGTGCGCCGCCGGGTCTTCGGTGGGCGTGGTGCGCGCCGCCGGGTCTTCGGTGGGCGGGAGAGTCGACGGATGTGCCGCGGGGTGCGCCCCGGGGTCCTCGGCGGGTGCGCCGTCCCGGGCGGGCGGGGTGGGCGCCGTGAGGTCCTCGGCGAGGGGCGCGGGGCGCGCAGCCGCGAGTTCCCGCCCGGCCCCGGCGGGCGCCATCTGCCGTACGCCGCCCAGCAGTTCGCGGTACACGTCCGCGACCGCCGCCGCGGTGTGCCGTACGTCGTGCGCGGCGAGGACATGACGACGCCCCTGGTGGCCGAGGGACTCCCGCAGCATCGGGTCGAGCAGCAGCGCGGCGAGGGCCTCGGCGAGCGCGGCCGGGGCCCTCGGGGGCACCAGACAGCGGGGCGCGAGTCCGTACGGCAGGCTCTCGCGGGAGCCGTCCACGTCCGTCAGGAGCACCGGCCGCCCGCACGCCATCGCCTCCAGCGGCGCCAGCGCCATGCCCTCCCAGCGCGAGGGCAGGACCACCAGATCGGCGGCCTGGTACCAGGGCACCGGGTCGGCCACCGCACCGGCGAACAGCACCGACTCCGGTGCCGTCGCGGCGAGTCGCTGTCGCAGTGGCCCGTCCCCGACGAGCGCGAGCCGTGCGCGGGGCACCCGCCGCAGCACCCGGCGCCAGGCGTCGAGCAGGACGTCCTGCCCCTTCTGCTCGCACAGCCGCCCCACGCACACCACCAGCGGGGCCGCGGGGTCGCAGTCCGGCAGCAGGGACGCCCGTACGGTGTCCACGGCGGCCGGGTGGAAGACCTCGGTGTCGACGCCGTTCGGGACGACACTCCACCGCGCGGCGATCCCGGCGCGCACGCCCCGCTCCCGCTCGGCCTCGCTCACGCACACCGTCCGCCGGGCCCAACGCGCCCCGAAGCGCTCCCAGTTGAGGGCGAGCGAGGCGGTGACACCGCCGACCGCCTCGAACGACCAGGCGTGCGGCTGGAACACCGTCGGAATCCGCCCGCGCACCGCGAGCCGTGCGGCCAGACCCGCCTTCGCGCTGTGCGCGTGCACCAGTTCGGGCCGCACCTCCTCGACCAGACGTCCGAGGGAGCGCACCTCGCGGGCCAGGGCGGGACCGGGCGAGCGGGCCGCCGGCCAGTGCAGGACCTGGGCACCGGCCTTGTGCAGCAATCCGGTCAGCGGCCCCTTCGGGCAGGCCACGCTCACCCGCAGCCCCGCCGCGAGCTGGGCGCCGACCAACTGGACGACCACTCGGGCGACCCCGCCGTCCACGGGCTGCGTGATGTGCAGGACCCGCGGCGGGGGGTCGGTTGCTGACTGGTGCATGCGCGGTTTCCTCGCTCACGGGTGACGCTGGGGACGTGCGGGAACGCGCTTCACTGCTGGGCGTCGACGGCGACAGAGAGCACGCCGGCCCATGCCGCGTCCCGTGAGGGAACGAGTCGGGAGCCCGGCTGGTCACCGCCGCGCCGCAGACCCGCGGTCGGTTCGAACGCGTCCGGGCCGGGGCCGGCGTTGTGCGCGTACGCCGGTTCACGCGCCCCCGCCGCCCCGCCGGTCGTCGGATTCGGCACGTCGTCCAGTGGTCTGGAGGCGTCGTCCCGCGATGGAGCCGGGGAAATGCGCATGACCGGCTTTCCCTTTCGTGCGATTTGCTGGCTATAAGGGTGGGTCGGGAGGTCCGCAACTCTAGCCGCTATCCGTATTAATCCCCCGAAAATGGGCAAGTGTGTCGGAATCGTGAAGCCCGGCTTTCGGCGAGATCACCCCATTGGCGGCACAACTCCTCGGCGTGCCGTGCGTTTTCACAGCGCCGGGCATCCCCGCCCTGGTGTTTGTGTCAATCCCAAGGAGCTCCTCTCCATGTCGCGTATCGCGAAGGGCCTGGTCCTGACCTCTGCCGCTGTCGCGGCCGTAGCCGGCGCTGCCGGTGTGGCCGCCGCCGACTCCGACGCGGTGGGCGGCGCCGCCCACTCCCCGGGCGTGCTGTCGGGCAACGTCGTCCAGGCTCCGGTCCACGTTCCGGTCAACGTCTGCGGCAACACCGTCAACGTCATCGGCCTGCTGAACCCGGCCTTCGGCAACACCTGCGTCAACGACTGACGCGTTCTCGCGAAGCCGGCCGTTCTCCCGTTGCAGGGAGGGCGGCCGGCTCGTCGTTGCGGACGCGTACGGCGGCCTGCTCCGAACGGGGGGCTCCGCGCGAAGGGCGCGGGTCGCCCTCCGTGCCGCCTTCGACCTGGGGTGATGTCCTCGCCGGTGACGGTCGGATGCGACAGGTGTGACACGTGGCGCGATCGCTCGCTTGCCTCATTCTCGGAATCGCCGGCCCGGCTGCGGTCGCGGCCGACAGCGGTTCCGGTCAGGAGCGCACACCCAGGCGGCGTCCCGAACGCCCGTCCCCGGGGCCGACTCGCTCCTCGCCCAGGTGCAGAGCCTGGGCGACATAGGCACCGTCCTCACCCCTGTCACCGACCTCGTCCACTCCGCGCTCAAGGCGGAGAACGGCCGGCTCCCGGCGGAGCAGGCCACCCAGTGGGGCGTACGAGGGACCGGGGGTACGGAAATTTCCTCCGCGTTCGAGTTTCCCCTCCGCCGTCACCTCGTTGTGCACGGCGTCAGAATTCCCTCTGGTGACACGAGTTGTCGAAGAAAGGAACACGATGAAGTCCCTGAAGGCTGCCGCTGTCGTTGCCGGTTCCCTGGCCCTCGCCGGTGCCGCCGCACCCGCGTTCGCCGCCAGCTCCGCCGACCTCACGCCCACCAGCCTCACCGGCGCCGTGAACAACGTCACCAGTGGCCGTCTGCAGCCTGGTGTCGCCGACGCGATGCCGCTCCAGCACCAGTCGGACGCGCTGAACACCGAGAACCCCGACTCCGTGCTGAACACGGTCAAGGGCGCGACCACCGCCCTGAACTCCGCAGGCGGTCTGCTCGGCGGTCTGCCGCTCCAGGGCTGACTGATTCCCGGCCCCTTTCCGCGATTCCGGGGCCCGTGAAAGCGCCGAGAGAGCCGATACCGTGCCGCGTCACGCGCCTTTCCGGCGCGCGGGGCGCAGCGCACGGCATCGGCTCTCTCGGCGTTGTTCGAGGCTCCTTCCCTCGATCGTGTGGAGCCCGCGCACAGCGTCCCCCGGTCGGGTGAGAACCCGCCCGGCGGTGTTCCGCCCCGTCGATAAGGTCGCGCGGTGACCTCAACCCCCAGCGCAACCCGCCCCGTCCACCCCGCCGACCTCGGCACCCTCGTCGTCATGGCGTGGAGCGGCGAGGCCCCCGACGGCGGCGACATGCCCTACCTGCTCGCCTACTGCCTCGGCGACGGCCCCGGCGGCCCCGAGGCGACCAGCGAGGCCGTGGCCCGGCTGCTCGCCGACAAGGGCCTGCCGGTCGGCGGCGACCTCGTCGACGGCAACGTCACGTCCAACGTGCCCGCCAGTCTGCTGGTCGAGGCCGGCCAGGCCGTGCTCACCCTGCCGCCGCTGAACGCCCAGTGCCCCGCGCCGCCGGAGTGGCTCGCCGCCGTCGGCAAACGCGGCTACGCCTACCTGGTGTTCACCACGCGCCCCTGGCCCGAGGCAGCGCCCGGCAGGCCGATCGAGCCCGAGGCGCTGGCCGCGTTCGCGGGCGCCGAGGAGACCCTCACCGCCGCCGCGCATGTGGTCCTGCCCGCGCGCAGCCTGCGCGTCTGAGCCACGATGACCGCCACCGCGGGACAGCGGGTGCGGCACACGGCCGGCTCCGGCCGCGCCTTCGCCCTGCTGCTGGTGATCACGGGCGCGGCCGGACTGCTCGCCGCCTGGGTCATCACCATCGACAAGTTCAAGCTCCTGGAGGACCCCGACTTCACACCGGGGTGCAGCCTGAACCCGGTGGTGTCCTGCGGCAGCGTCATGGAGAGCGACCAGGCCGAGGCGTTCGGGTTCCCCAACCCGATGCTGGGCCTGGTCGCCTACGGCGTCGTGATCTGCGTCGGCGTCAGCCTGCTGACCGGGGCGGTCTTCCCCCGCTGGTACTGGCTGACCTTCCTGGCCGGCTGTGTGTTCGGCATCGGCTTCGTCTCCTGGCTCCAGTTCGAGTCGCTGTACCGGATCAACGCGCTGTGCCTGTGGTGCTGCCTTGCGTGGATCGCGACGACCGTCCTGTTCTGGTACGTCCTCTCGCACACCGTCCGCCACGGCTTCCTGCCCGCGCCGGGCTGGGCCCGCGCGTTCCTCGACGAGTTCACCTGGGTGCCGCCCGTGCTGCACCTGGGGGTGATCGGCATGCTCGTGCTGACACGTTGGTGGGATTTCTGGACGAGCTGATCCTCGTACGACTGCGGCATCCGGGGGAATTGCGCGCTGCGGGCGCGCCCCAGATCGTTGTCCGCTACGGACGTTGAGCCCTCCGACCTCGCAAAGGACCGTGCCTGAAATGAAGTCGAGCACACGAGGAACCCTGGCCGCCCTCCTCACCGGTGTCGCGGCCGCCGTGGGTGCCGCCGCCGCCGCGACGCCCGCCTCGGCGGCCGGCACGGTCCCCGTCCCCGTGCCGCTGGAGGGCGTCGAGCAGTCCCTGGACATGGAACTGCCCGAGGCCGGCGGGGAACTGCCGGTGCCGGCGCCCGGCGCGCCCGAGGGTCCGAGCTACGTCGCGGGCCGGCTGGTCCCGGACCGCGCCCTGCCGCAGCTGCCGGTCAGCGGCGGCCTGCCGGGCGCGGATCTGCGCGCCCCGCTGCCGCATGTCCTCGGCGACGACTTCGACCACCTCGCCGTCGGCGCACCCGCGGCCGACCTGCAGACCCTCGCCCCCGGCCTGACCCTGGACGCCCCGCTCACCCCGCCGGACCCGGACGCGTTCGGCCTCCCGGAGCCCAGGCTCCCGCAGGCGGGCGTACTCACGCCGGTGCTGCGGACGGTTCCCGGCGCGGACCTGGGAGTCGGTGCGGGGCTGTAGGCCCGTGGCCACGGCCGTACGACCGCGGTCGGCGGGCCCGTGCGCGGCCCCGGCGGGAAACCCCGTCCGGGCCCCGCACGTGCGGCGTTCCTCATATGGACGTACGGAAGGTGACCGCGCGGGCCGGCCGGCGGTTTACCGGGGCGGAGTGCACACGGCACACCGAACCGGACGAGGAGAGCGCGATGGTCGTTGGTGTCGGCGGAGTGGCGGTCGGGGCGGAGCAGGGTCCCGCGAGACGGGCGAGCGGGACACGGCGGGACGTGCTGCGCGTTCTGACCGCCTCGGCGGGCGCGCTGGCGCTCGCGCCGGTGGTCGCCGCCTCCCGTCCGGTGCGCGCGGAGCCGGCCGCCGGCCGTCCGGGCGAGGAGGCGTTCGACGAGGTCTACCTGGGCCACCACATCCGCGGGATCAAGACCCTGCCGGGCCGCACCTTCGGCGACGGAGAGTGGCATGTCACCGTCGACGGCCGCCCGCTGCACCTGATGCGCCGCGCCGACGGCACCTGGCTGACCATGGTCGACCACTACGCCTCCTACGCCACCCCGCTGGAGGCCGCCCGCGCGGCCGTCGAGGAACTCGGCCCGGCCCAGCACCTGCGGAAGGCGCCCGGTCACGCCCATCACGACACCCAGCAGGGGGGACACCGTCATGGCGTACGTCCGTAAGGAAGTCAGCACCCTGACGAGCGCCGAGCGGCGCCGGTTCGTCAGGGCCGTGCTGGAGCTCAAACGGCGCGGCGAGTACGACGAGTTCGTGCGGATCCACATCGCGTACTACGTCGCCGACGGGGAGGGCGGCCTGCGCACCGCCCACATGGCCCCGTCCTTCCTGCCCTGGCACCGGCAGTTCCTGCTGGAGCTGGAGAAGGCGCTCAGGCGCGTCGATCCGGCGGTGACGCTGCCGTACTGGGACTGGACGCGCAACCGCACCGCGAACTCCGTGCCGTGGACGTCGGAACTGCTCGGCGGCAACGGGCGCAGCTGGGACCGGCAGGTGACCACCGGGCCGTTCGCGTACCGGACGGGCGACTGGACGCTCAAGGAGGGCGTGACGGACGCGGAGTTCCTCACCCGGGACCTGGGCCGGGCCCGCGACCCGATCGCGCTGCCGACGGCGAGCGATGTGGAGTGGGCGCTGAAGGACCCGGTGTACGACGTGTCGCCCTGGAACTCCACGTCCGCCAAGGGCTTCCGCAACAAGCTGGAGGGGTGGGGAAGCGGGCGGGGCAGCGTGGCCTGGCGCAACCACAACCGGGTGCACCGCTGGGTCGGCGGCGTGATGGTCGGCGGGGCCTCGGTGAACGACCCGGTCTTCTGGCTGCACCACGCCTTCATCGACCTACTGTGGCAGCGCTGGCAGCGGAGGCACAGTGTGCACCGCTATCTGCCCGCCCGTCCGCCGGGCCCGGGCGATCCGCAGCGGGGCCGGGTCGTGGCCCGCCTGGAGAAGCTGCCGCCGTGGGACGTGACGCCGGACCGGCTGGAGGACGTCAGCCGGATCTACCGCTACGCCTGAGCGGGATGCCCTCGGATCTGCCGCTACGCCTGGGCGGTGGCGTCCTCGGCTCCGCCGCCGCGCGTGAGCCGTGCCGTCCTCGGCACCGCCGCCGCGCCTGGACGTTGACGCTCCCGGTGGGAACAGGCGAGAGCCCCGGCGCTCGGAGTGCCGGGGCTCTCGTGTGCGGTCACGGACGGACCGTCAGCCGCCGTAGCCGTAGTCGCCGTTGTCCTCGTGGCCGTCCACGTTGGCGCAGGTGTTGCCGAACGCGGGGTTGAGCAGACCGACCACGTCGATCGTGTTGCCGCACACGTTGACCGGCACGTGGACGGGGACCTGGACGACGTTGCCCGAGAGCACTCCGGGCGACCCGACGGCCTCGCCCTGGGCGCCCGCGTCCGCCAGGGCCAGGCCGGCCCCGCCGATGACCATGGCACCCGTGCCGAGGGCCACCCCGGTCGCCTTCGCGATGCGAGACATCACGTTCTCCTTCTTGCTCGACTGGTGAGCGCGACGGCAGGACTCGCCGCCGCACTTCCCGTTCAACGCGGGGGGTGGGGGCGGGTCACGGTGGGGATCCACGGATCACCCTTTCCGAACAGAGGGCGACGCTCCGTCCGAACAGGCGCGGGAGGCCCCGCGCGGGTGGGCGACGCGCCCCCGCGCCGGCCCGGGAAATTCACCTCCGGCCCGGCGGCGACCTGCACTAGCCTCGCGGGATGACGACGAGCGTGCAGACGGCACAGGACGCGACAGCGGGCACCGGACCCGGCACCGGCCTTGACGCGGAACGTTCCCCCGAACGGCTGATCGGGCTGTTCGCCGAGGAGAGCCGGGTGCGGGCCTTCGCGGCGGTGGCTCTCGGGGCGGCGAGCCCCGCGGAAGTGGCCGAGCTGGCCGGCCTCACCGCCAAGGGCGCGGCCACGGCCCTGCTGCGGCTGCGGGAACACGGCGTGGTGACGAGCGGGGCCGACGGGGAGCCGACCGTCGCCTACGACCTCTTCCGCGAGCTGGCCCGTACGGCACGGCCCCGGCCGGCCGCCGACGACCCCGGCACCGGGGACGAGCGCACCGACATGGTGCTGCGCACCTTCGTGCGCGAGGGCCGGCTGGTACGGCTCCCGGCCCGCTGGAACCGCCGGGAACTGGTCCTGCGGCACATCGCCGAGCAGACCTTCGTGCCGGGCATCGCCTATCCGGAGCGAGTGGTCGACGAGAAGCTGGGCGCCTGGTGCGAGGACGGCGAGGTCGACCATGTGAGCCTGCGGCGATATCTGGTCGATCTGCGGCAGCTGAGCCGGAGCGAAGGCGTGTACAGGCGCCTGGCCTGACAACGTTGTGCGCTGCCCCGCATATGCGAGAAGATCAGCGTCTTCGCTGGTCAAGGGAACTTTGTGCCCCCGGCAGGACTCGAACCTGCGGCCAAGCGCTTAGAAGGTGTCACGCGTTTAGCGATGTGCTTACCTGCGTTTTTGCAGGTCGCCTTGGACCAAACTAAGGAAAGGCGCTTGCCCTAGAAATCCTCGACTTTGACGCGATCCCGTCCACCCGAACGGGGCCCGCCCCGGCTGCCACTGTACGGGCGGCCGGGGCGGTCAGGGTGCGAGTCCGTGCTTTGGACGGAACGGAACCTCGCGCGTGAGGGACCTATCGCACCCGCTCGGGGGAGCGCCTTGACCTGCGGTCAACTGCGCTTGAGGGTGATCCCCTGGGCGGTGCATATGCCAAACACCCGATCGTAGTCGAACGCGTATTCGAATGATTGGGTGGGCCACCCGGCGGGACACGAGGGGGGAGCGTCGACCGCCGGGCGGCCCGGTCTAGGAGTGCTGAGCGAGTTCGTACCGCAGGTTGACGAACGTGCAGCCGTGCAGGGACCGAACGAGCTGCCCGGCCGTGACCCACCGCGCGGCCGGCGAGCCGAAAGTGACGACTTCCTTCACGTCCTTACGCACGGGGCGGCCGAACGGAGACGACGACCAGATGCGCCCGTGCACCCCGCACACCTCGCTGCCGATGACCCGTATCGCGATGCTGCTGTCGACCAGGTGCGGGCACACCTCGACCGCCTTGCGAGCGCAGGGCACGCAGAGCGGCGGGTGCGTCGTCATGAGCCCCTCGGGCCACCGGTCCCACTCGCCCCGATGATCCTCGACGACCCACAGCACGCCGCGGTCGTCGCGGTCCGCCGTATGGCCGCACACCTGACACAAGAGGTACTGCATCGCGATGCGCTGCCGTTCCGGGTGCACATTGCCGTACTCGGGGCGGCCGGCGCCTCGTGCGAGGGAGCGACCGTTCCACAACACGCCGTATTGATCGCGGTCCTCGGGCGTCTCGTCGGCGTACGCGATGCCGCCCTGCCCCGAGTAGACGACCTCGCGCGCGAGCTGCTGCTCGCCGGACCACGCCGCGATGAACGGGACGACGTCCGGCCGGGTGATCGCCTTCACGAGGCACCCCCTACGGCGCGGCCGAGGTCGGCGAGCGCGAAGTGCAGGCGGCCGGTTTCGCGGGAGTGCTGCCGGTACTCGTCGACCTCGGCGACCGAGGCGACTTGCGACAGTTCGTCGAGCCCGACCGCGAGCAGTGCGCCGCCGTACTGTTCCAGTGCGCGCACCCATCGGGGGTGCTGCACCTTGAGCGCGTACAAGGTTTCAGGGAACCACAGCAGCGCCGCGCCGCCACACAGGGTCAGCCGCACACCGACATTGGGCACCGGGTCGCCGGCCGGGACGGCGCCGAGGGAGCGCGCAACCTGCCGCATGGTCGCCTCGACGACGGCCGGGTCGGCGTCCTCGAACCGCGGCGCCGGATAGGTGATCATCAGGCAGGGGATCGGGGCGCCGTCGTCGGTGGTGTCGACCCACGTGCGCGTGTTGACGGTCGCAAGCGTCGCGATCGGCACGGCCTCGGCCGTCCTCGTCTCTGTGGTCACCGAGCACCCCCCCTGTGGAGCGCGAGCGCTGCGGTGTACGCCTCGTACAGCAGATCGGCGTCGGTGACCGGCCCGAACTCCTGCGGCGAGACGATCCACGTGTGCCCCATCTGCGTGTGCGGGGCGACCATCGCGGGGTGCGGCACGGCGACGAGGTCGCCCTCGGTGAGCACCTCGACGTCGGGTAGCTCCCACCGTGCGGCAGAGCCGACCGGCACGAGAACCTCGACGCCGTCGGGGGTGTGCTGCACGGGACCGACGGGCGTTCCGGCGTGCCGCATCTGCGTGACGGTCTTCCAGCCGAGTGCGCGAGGCAGGCGGACGACGTCCCATGCTGTACCGACGGGCACGTCGACGAGCCTGCCTTGATCCCACGAGGCGAGGGCGCCGGTAACGCTCGCGCCGACTCTGCTGATCCATTCGAGGGCGGCCGGGTCGGGTGCGCCGGCTGTGAGTCGCACGCTGTCGTCGACCCGCTTGTGCTGCTCGGTCACCGGACTACCTCCGGCCGTGCCGTCGGCTGCTCGGGAACGGGAACGAGGGCGAAGCGCAGGTGCGCGAACAGCGCCTCGGCCTCGGATCGAGACATCACGAGGTCGGGGTAATCCTGCGGCTCGTCGAGGTCGTACAGGGTGAGCGGTACGCGCACCTCGCCCGTCCGCCCGTCGCAGGCGGGCGTCGAGCCTCGGCGTAGCGATGCATGTACGCGGGACATTGTGACCCCCGGTCGGTAGTCGGTGGGTCACGTACCGTAGAGCGTCTACCGACCGGTAACGGGTACAGAATGTACCCCTGTCCCAAGCTGTACCCCTGGTCAGACCGCCGTCGGTACGCCGATCGCCTCGGCGAGCCGGCTCGCCTCGGGGCGCATCGCGCGAGGGGCGTGCCGCCACAGATCGGCAGCCACGGACCGGGCCGACGGGGTGTAAGCGACGGTTTCAGCGCCGATCTCGTATGCCATCTTCATCACCATGAGCGCCGCCGTGCGGTCGCCTCGCTGCAGGTGCCCGCGGGCGACCTCGACCCACAGCCGGGCCTTGCGCTCGACCGACGGCATGACGTCGGGGTCGATGTCGTCGGCTAGCCCGATCGCCCGCGCCGACTTCCGCAGGTCGGTCGCGACACTGACCGCGTGGAAGTCGACATTCGCGCGTCCGAACACGGTCGACGGGTGCACGTACGAGGCGGGCAGGCTCTTCGCGACCTGGTCGCCCTTGTCCCAGTATCGCCACGCGTCGCCCTCGCGGCCGTCGCGGGCGACGGTCACGGCGGCGTGCAACTGCAGCGCCCCGTACACGCCGCGCCAGTCATCGGGGGACTCGTCGAGGTGCGGGCGGATCAGTTCGGACGCCTCGACGACGACGCGCAGCGCTTCCTCGGGGTAGCTCGTCTCGCGCAGGATGTTGCCGAGGTTCCATGCTGCGGCGGCGATCGCGTCCGGCCGGTCTGCTTCCTGCGCCGAGGTGAGCGCACGGTCGGCGACGACCCATGCGAGTTCGGCCGGGGCGACGTACGCCGTCGCCTGCCCGGTGAGCCGGTAGATATCCGACAGGGCGACCAGGGCGGCACGCCGCTCGGCGCCGTCGAGGGCGCGCACGGCTGCCTCGCCGTCGCGGATCAAGTCGGGCAGCAGCGCCGTGACCTCGGATCGGTTGTGCTGCGAGGTGTGCCACAGGTTCCAAGACTGGTCGACGCGTCCCTGCAGCACCGCGGGGTCGATTGACTGCCGACGAGCAGGTGAGGCGAGGGACATCGGCCGGTTCATCACGGCCGCCCACACGTCGGGCAGTCCGGGATGCGAAAGCCGGCCGGTCGGTACCGGCTGCGCCGGGCCGTCGGTCTGCCCGGTGATAGCGGATAGATCCGAGAGCTGCAGTGCGGCGCCGAGCCGTACGAGCAGGGTGTGCGACCGCAGTTCACGCTCGCCGGTCTCGATCTTCTTCAGCCACTCGACGCCGCGGCCGCACATCTGCGCGAGCGCCTCGCGGGTAAGGCCACGGGATTCCCGCAGCATACGGATTCGTTCACCTGTGGACAGTTCGCCGGACGGGTCCATGCCGCTCCTTCACGAGCCGGTGCCGTATCGCCAGGGTACGGCCGACGTCAACGGCAGCAGAACGCACAAAAGCGCCCCCGCCCGGCCGTAAGGCCGGACAGGGGCGCAGTGTTCATGCGATGCGGCGGCGCTCGGCAGGCAGCCCGAGCAGCCTCGACGAGGGGCTCGGCGACGGTTCCTCGGGCGGCGGGGCGCCGTCGCGCCTGCAGATCAGGGCGTCGGGGTCGTCGGCGGGCGCCTGCAGTGAGTACCCGTCCGGGCACGTCTGACCGTCGCGACCGTCGGTGCCGTCCTTACCGTCCTGTCCCGCAGGACCGGGGGGACCGGCGGGGCCCGTCGGCCCGGCCGGTCCCGGCGGCCCGGTCACCGTGGCGCCGGGCTCGCCCTGCGCGCCGGATGGTCCGGGCGACCCTGTCACGGCCGGCCCCGGACTGCCCGGCTCACCCTGCGGCCCGCGGGGGCCCGCGGGACCGGGGATCGGTACGGGCACCTCGGCCCGCGAGGGCAGATCGTCGACCGCCCTCGCAGGGTCCGGCGCCGCCGGCGTTTTGCCCTCGGCCTTGATCTGCTCGCGCAGCACGCGGACGTCGCCCGCGAGTACCGAGACGGCGTCGCCCCTCAAATTCGCCTCGGCGGCGAGCGCGTCGGCCCGACGTGCCTCGGCGTCGATCCGCAGCCACACCAGGACGACGGCGCCCGACAGCACGAGCAGCACGGCGGCGACCGCGAGCGACCGCCACCGTTGCGCGAGGATCGGCTGAGCATGACGGCCGTTCACGTAGGTTGCCCTCCCAACTCGACGATCCGTTCGCGCAGCCGCGTGTTCTCCTGCGTGAGCGTCGTGATCTGCCCCTGCAGCGCCGCCTTGTCCGCGCGCTCACTGGCGAGTTCGGCGTACGCCGCGGCGAGCAGCCGCTCGTTCTCGACGAGGCGGTCGCGCAGCTTGTCGCGCTCTTCCTGCAGCTCGTTGACGAGCCCGAGCGATCCGGTGATCACGACGCCGGACTGCGAGGCGGCGTTCGCGCCCCGGTGCCCGATCAGGGCGGCGGCGGCCGCCGCGAGCCCGACGACGATGGTTCCGACGGCGCCGAGCGTCGCAGCGTCCACGCGCTACCTCCGGTTGTGCAGTGGGGGGTCGTTGCGGCCGTAAGGCCGGCGTCACCCGCTCGTCGAGTCGCCGCTGCTCAGGTACCGCGCGCCGTCGACCGGTTCGAGAGCCTCGAACTTGGGGTACGCAGGCGGCCGCGCCCACCCGAGGAACACCCCTGCGAGGTTCTGCAGGAAGGTGCCGTTCAGCCGCTCGCCGAGCAGTTCGAGCAGCCGGAACACGAGGTAATAGGCGACGCCGGCCGCGAAGGTGACCGCAGCCATGACGGTGGTCGAGTCGATGTCGAACCCGGCGCGGGCGACCAGGGCGAGCAGCAGCCCGACCAGGTACGGCACGACGGTTCTCATGTACGAGACGAACAGGCCAGCAGACATACCGGCCCCCTTTCGGTGGTGGGTGAGTGGTCGGCGGCGATCGCCGGCCGGGGAGATCAGGCGACGACGGTGAACCCGTGTGCCCTCGCGAGCCGCTTGAGTGAGGTCTCGCCGGGGATGCCGTCGGCGTCGGCGCCGCTGTAGCCGTAGCGGCGCTGCAGCAGCGCGTACGCGCTCTTGGTGGCCGTTCCGGCGTGCCCGTCCGCGTACTTGCTCGCGAGCAGCCCCTCGGCGACGAGGGCAGCCTCGACGTACTCGACAGGGGCGTACGAGACCGGCGTACCGGGCTTGGGCGGGTCGGCCTTGAACGCCTTCACGAGCTTGGCCAGGCTCACGACCTTCGCGGCCGCGGTCGTGCCCGCGGGCAGCTTGAGCTTGCGTCCCTCGCTGATCTTGTCGGGGTCCTTGATCCCGTTCAGGTCGGCGAGGATCTTCACGGTCGTCTTGTGTGCGGCCGCGATCTCTCCGAGGGTGTCGCCCGCCCTGACGGTGTACGTCGTCGACGACGCCGACCCCGAACTGCTGCTCGCCGCCTTGTACTTCGGTCGGCCGTACCCGGCGATGTCCGCCTCGGTGCGCACCCTGCGGGCGCAGACGTTCGCTGTGTTGCCCTCGATCGTGTACACGTACGCGCCCGAGACCGAGGTCACGATGCCGACGTGGTCGATCCGGGCGATCTCGTTCGTGCCGCCCCAATCGAAGAACACGATGTCACCGCGCTTGATCCCCTTCGCGCCGGCGTGCCACTGTCCGGCCGCCTTGAAGCGGGCGGCGTGCGCCACGGTGTACGCGTAGTCGGTGCCGAAGCACACCGCCTCGTACTCGCCCGACTCGACCGCGGCGCGGGTGATCGTCGCGTCGCACCACGGGAAGTTGTAGGCGTACGCGGCGCCGTTGCGCTGCCGGTACCACGTCTGTATCGCGTTCGGCTCGCCGGTCCCGATCCACCGCTCGAACGCGCTGATCATCGCCTCGACGCTCATGCGGACGCGCCCCCCTTCGCGGTGTCGTCGCCGTCGGCGGGCGCGTCCTGGTCGACGCCCTCGACGTCCTCGGCGGGCGCGTCCTGGTCGGCGCCCTCGTCGACGGCGGCCTCGGGGCCGCTGTAGAACCCGGCCATGTCCGGGGCGCCGTGCACCTGCGCGAGCAGCGCCTGCTCGTCGTCGACGGTCGGCCCGTTGCCGGTGCGCACGAGGTGCTGCGCCTGCTCTTCCTGGTCGCCGAGCCGCTCGGGGATCGGCCGTTCTGTGTCACCCATGGGTGAGCCCCTCCTGTCGGGCATGAAAAAGGCCCCTGCCGGTCGGCGAGGGGCGAGCGTGAGGTACGTCGGGGTGCGGCTACGCGGGTTCGAACAGGACGTACGCCACGGTCGACGTTTCGGTGCCGCTGCTCGACGTGATCGTGAACCCGACGCCGGGGTTCTTCGTGATCGAGAGGTGCCCGGCCGCGCCGCCGAGCGCCTGCCGGAACGGCAGAACACGCGTGTTCGCGGTGATCGAGGTGTTGGCCACGGTGACCGTGCCCGCCGCGAGCGTGGCGACGCCCATGCGCGCGTTGGCGCCTTCCTTGATCGCGACGCCGCCGCCGGCCGAGCCGAGGTTCAGCGCGTTCGCGGCGCCGGCCCAGATGTTCCACACGCCGCCGGACTGCCCGGACGCCGCAGCCAGGTACCCGCCGACGTTGAGGTTCCCGCCGACGTCGGTCGGCGGGGCGTAGACGTCGACGGGCGCGGCGGTCGTGCCGGTGCGCTCGGCGATGTTGAGCCCGCGGCGCAGCACGTTGTTACCGCCGCCGTCCGACCAACCGGCCGTTGCTGCGTGCAGGAACCCGGACGCGACCGACACGTACTCGGAATCCTCGACGCGCACGCCGTACTGCGGGCTGTTGGCCTGCGTGCCGTTGTCGTCGGTGCCGGGGTAGCAGGTGACCATGCCGACGATGACGGGCACGCCGGCCGTGTCCACCTTGAGCCCGGCGTACGCGCCGCCGCCCAATCCGCCGTTGCGGCCGTCGCGGCGGGTGAGCAGGTTCTCGAACTGCAGCGGGGCGTTCCCGACGGCGTCGACCAACACGCCGTTGAACCCGTTGCGGTCCGTCGAGCAGCCCGAGAACAGCATGCCGCCCGAGCCGGTGCCGACCGCCCAATCGCCGGTCAGGTGATAGCCGTTGTTCCCGTTCCACTCGGCGCGGCAGCCGATCGCCTGCGAGTTCGCGGCGTTGATGATGTTGAACCCGTTCGCGAAGTTGCCGATCGCCTGCACGTCGATCAGGGTCAAGTCAGTCATGATCTGAACCGACAGCCCATGTCCGTGGCAGTTGTCCAGCATCACGCGGTGCAGGCGCCACGAGTACGGGTTGATGCCTTCGTTCTCGCCGCAATAGATACCGTTCCCGGTGACCTGCCGCACGGTGAAGTCGCGCAGTCCGACGTTCTGAATGTTCCCCTTGGCCTGCAGCCCGTCGACCCCGGATCCTTCGGGCAGATCTCGCCCGTCGATCATCAGATTCAAGATCCGGTGTTCGGCGCTGATCGTCGAGTAACCGCCCGTCGCGGCGTCCACCAGCCTGATAACCGCCTCGCCCTCGAAGGTGGGCAACGGCCGGATGTAGCACGGCGGGTCGGTCAATCCCGGCACGGTCATGAGGTTGGTGTGCGTGCTCATCAGCGTGACCGCGGGCGGAACCGTAAGCGGCTCACTCGTGCGGTAGGGCAGACCGGGCAGGTAGACGATGCCGCCCATCGGGCACGCGGCGATCGCTGCCTGAATCGCGAGATAGTCGTCGGTGACGTTGTCGCCCTTCGCGCCGAAGTCGAGCACGTTGAGCCAGTCACGTACCGAGCCGGCCGCAGCCTCGTCGGTGCCGATGTTGTGCGCCTCGATCCACGCGCGCGTGCTGCCGCCCGCGTCGGCCCACATCCCCTCGACGCCGTCGGGGCCGAAGAACCGGGGCAGCGCCCCGTACTCGTCGGTCGTGATCGAGGTGATCGGCAGGCTGCCGGCGTCGAGTAGATCGGTGTACTGCGTGCCGCCGGTCGACGCGTCGTAGAAGGTGACGACCGAGCCGGCCGCGACCCCCCACAGACCGTCGGACGGGCGCACGACAAAGTCGCCGATTCCTGCGCCGAACTCGTACCGCATGGTCAGTCCACCACCCAACTGACGCCGGAATTCGGGAGCACGTATTCACCCTTCGCGATGGCGGGATGGTTCGTGAGCCACACCTGACCGGGTCGGTCCGAGGCGGCCGAGTAGATCGTCAGCCGGCTGATCTCGACGCCGGTCGTGTAGCACATGACGAACTGGTCGCGGTTCGGGTGCCGGTAGGCGGCCGGGATCAGTACGGGCAGGCGGGACTCGTCGCCGCCCGCGAGGGTGCCGGCCGCGCGCTGGAACGATCCGAGGCGCAAGTGCACGTTGCCGTTGCGCTTCTGCAGGACGCTGTCCGTCGTGACGGTCCACGCGGACAACGGGGAGTTGATCTCGATCACGCCCGAGTCGTCGAACAGGCCGGCCCACGAGTCGCCCGTCCACACCCGTACGCGCCCGGTGTTGGTCTCGAAGCACATCTCTCCGGGCGCCGGGTTCGGGTTCCTGGTCGTCGAGGTGCACGGCCGGATACGGACGCCGACGTACAACTCTTCCCGGCTGACCGTCACGGACGACGCTGCGTTGCGGATCGTCACCTGAGCTAGCGGGATCTCGTACAGCCCGGTGTCGCCCGTGTCCTGCACGAGGGCAGGGGCGCCCGCGCCGGGGGCGCCTTGCCGGACGACGGCCCGTACGGTCCACGTGGACCGGTCGAGCCGCAGCACCACCCGGTCAACGCGAGTGGAACCCGACACGTTCGCAGCGATGGGCAGGTTCTCGACGGACGCACCGGAGTACCACGCGTGCCCGCGCACCGAGGCATAGGCGTTCGCCTTGATGTTGACGGACCATCCGGTACCCGCGGTGACTACTGGGGTACTGCTCGCGGGGTCGCCGTACACGCCGTCACCGGAGAAACGAGCGGCGATCTTCTCGTACTCGCTGTCAGTCACCGCGCGAGCGTTGTGCGCCGGGCTCGGCCAAGAGTCCTGAGCCACGCGGGCACCTCCTTATCGGGTTTCGAGCCGGCCGAGTCGGCGGCCGAGCGTGCGTATCGCCTTGACCGTCGCGGGGTCGGACGTCGCTTCTGGGGAGCCGATCAGCGTCGTGACGTACTCGCCGGAATCCGGGGTCGCCTGCAGATGGATGGAGCGCACGAGGTCGGCGACCTCGACGCCGTACGGGAGCGCGACAGTGACCTTGTCGCCGAGATCGAAATCGCGGCCGGCCTTGAGGTCGGGGGTGTCCACGGTCACCGTGGCGAGTTCGACCGGGGCGGCGCCTGCGGCGATCTCTTCCTTCCCGGCCTGCGACAGCTCGCCGTTCGTGTCGTTCTCGGCCGAGCCGTCGAGGTACTTCTCGACGCGCCACCAGGACGCAGCCGCTGCGGTGTTGGCGGTCTGTACGTATGTCCGTCCTGACGTGCCGGTCTCTGGCTCGGTCCCGGCGATCAGTGCGTGCGTGACGGTCGGCGCCGACTGCTTCGAGGTGATCGAGCGCAGGTTGCCCAGACCGATGCTGAACCGCGCCGTCGCGGTCAGGTCGCGCGGCGCGTAGCAGCCGAACAGGATCTGCCCTGCGGTCTGCCGGGTGCGGAACCCGATCGCCCCGCCGTCGACGGCGATGCGTCTGCAGGTGTCGAGCAGCGCCTCGAACCTCGTCTTGACGGTGGTCGAGGTGCCGACGCCGGCGACCGCGTCGAGCGCGAACGACGGAATGCGGCGCTCGGCGCGGGCGCCCGGCCCGCAGTTCTCGTTCACCAACTGCCTGATGATCGTCTCGGCGTTCGTGCTCGTGATCTGCCGGTACGTGTTGGCGAGCTGCGCCGTCCACGCGTTCGCCGGGGTCGGCCACGTGATGTATCCGGCCACGATCGCGAGGTCGTCCGAGAAACTGACGGTCACCTTCCCGTAGCCCGGCTCTTCGGTGACCGACCACGTGAAGTCGGCGGGGATCTCCAGCGGGCCGGACATCCACACCGCGCCGTCGCGGATGAGCACGAGCCGGTTGCCGGGCTGCAGTTGAGCCATGACGTCCGGCCGTGCGGGCACGTCGACGCTGCCCGAGCCGGGCTCGTTGAACTTCTTCGTCGCGTCGAGGTTCGTCCACCCGTCGATCGGGTCGCCCTGCACGACGAGGTTCCTGTCGGTGATGAGCAGTTGCACGGCCACCCGACCGCCGCCCCCTTTCGATCAGGCGGTCTCGTACCGCGGGTTGAACGTCAGATCGACGGCGCTGCCGGGGCCGGATCCGTCGAGTTGGAACGTCACGGCGTTGTCGCCGGGGGCGAGCCCCCACAGAACGGCGCTCGGCCAGTCGAGCGCGCCGACCCAGTTGGAACCGTCCTGGTAACGCACCGCGGGCGGGTCGGTCGAGATCGTGACTTGCTGACCGGCGAGCAGGTTGCCGTGCCCGACCTCGGTCGGGTCGAGGGTGAACGACTCAGTCGTGACGACCTCGACGCCGTCGACGATCGCGGTTCGGGTGACCGTGAACGTGATCAGCGAGGCGGGACCGGTGACGGTCCACTTCGGCCACACGGTCACGTCACCGGGGTTCCTGACCGTCGTATTCCCGAGCACCTGCGACGACGAGACGGTCGGGAACGGGGCGAGGAAACTTGACAGCGCGCCTGTCTCCCGGTGCACGCCGATCTCGGTCGGGTCGATCCAGTACGGGTCTTCGCACCACAGCGTGATTGCCGCAGCGTCCGAGACGATCCCGTACCCCTTCGCGCCGCGCCCCTCGAACCCCTCTTGGTAGTGCACGGCGATGCGGCGCCGGCCGCCGTTCGGCCGTGCGATCTCCAGCCACCCCGGCCCGTCGCGGAGCGTCCGCGTGAACGCCGTCGCGAGCGACCGCCAACGACCGACGAACTCGTCGTGCGTCTCGCCGTAGACGTACAGCGGCCACACGATCGCCCGCGCCTGCGGTTGGGCGTACCGCAGGCGCGCCCCGCCCCGCGGATGGGCGTCGGTTGTCAGTGAGTACGGCGTCGCGCCGAGCCCGGACACGCCGTCGGCGAGCGTGAACCAACCGGCGTCCTCGTTCGTGAGCGGCCAGACCTTGCCGGTCGGGTCGGTGTACGAGGCGGTCGCGAACCCGATCTCGGGAAGGGGGACCGGCGTACTGCCGCCCCCGCCCGTCGGGGGCGGGGTGACAACCGGTGCGGTGATCAGCGGCATTTACCGTGGCCTCCCCACCCGAGCGAGCGCATCCTGTCGCCGCTGCAGCAGCTCCAGGTCGCGCACGGTCATGTCGAGCGTGCGCGGATAGAAGTTGTACGTATCGCCGGACCCGGCGACTGTCTGCCCGCTGCCGGACGGCAGCGCCGCCCGTACCGCCGAGGCGGCCGGCACAGGCTGCGGCAGGTTCCGGGCCATGCCCCGCACGACGGCGGCGCCGACCGCAGCGATCGACGAGTCGCTGTCGAGGACGGTCTGCCCGCCGCCGAACTGCAGCAGTTCGGGCCCGTTCTCGCCGACCCACGCGACCTCGCCCGGCCGGGGCCGGCCGCCGTTGGCGTATCCGCCGGGGCGGTTGTACGCCGAGGCGAGCGAGCCGTACCTCGACAGCGCGTAGCGCATGGACGCGTACACGTTGGCGAGCGGATCCCAGATGCCGCGGCCGCGCAGCTTCCCGGCGTACGCGTTGAACGTCGGATCGATGACCTGCATCAACCCCTTGGACGGTGTCCCGTTCTTGGCGTTGATGTCCCAATTGTTGATCGCGCGCGGGTTGCCGCCGCTCTCCTGGTTCATCCGGCGCAGCGTGGTGCCGAGCAGACTCGCCGGTTGCCCGACGAGCTTGAGCGCCTGCAGCACGACGCCCGACCAGCGCTTGACGCCCGAGCCGCCGATGTCTCCCGACGAGCCGCCGAACATGCTCGTCGCCGCGTTGACGACCTTGTCTTTCAGGCCCGTGAGCATCTTGAGCGGCACTTTGCCGATCATCTGCGCGAACTTGTTCTGCCCGATCTTCGCGATCTTGTCTCGGATGAACTTGGTCGCTTTGTCCCACAGCTTGCCGGGGTTGGCGAGGAAGTCGACGCCGTCCATCAGGGCGCCGCCGACCTTCTTCGCCTTGTCGCCGATCCATCCGGCGACGTCGCCCACGATGCCGCCGCCGGCGAACCGCTGCACGGGCAACTGCCCGTACTGGTTTATGTAGTTCAGGGTGTCGAACCCGACCTTGCGGGCCGACGACCGCTTGACGACGAACTCGTCGGCCATCATCAGGGCGGGGATCGAGTCCTTGCCCGGTGTACCGCCGTGGGTGCGGCCGCCCTCGGCGAGCAGCTTCGGACCGGCCGGCAGCTTGTCGAGTCCGACGAACCCGGCCACCTTGTCCCAGACGGCTTTGATCCCCTTCGTGTAGACCCACTCGATCACGAAGTTGACGGGCTTCTTCGTGATCGACTCGATCTTGCCGAACGCGGTGCCGATCGCTTCCTTCGCGGTGCCGAACGCGTCACCCACGAGTCCGACGCCGGTCTTAATGGCGTCGAACGCAGGCTTGAGCCCCTTCGACCACAGCACCGAGGCGGCCGAACTGATCCCCGTGAAAGCGGGCTGCAGGGCGTTCTTGTACAGCCACGTCCCGACCGAGCCGACTGCCTGCAGCCCTGTCTTGACGTACCCGAAGATCACGCTTACGCCGGTCCAGAACCAGCCGACGACCGTCACGATCCCTTGGAACGCGGGCTGCAGGGCGTTGCGGTAGAGCCATGTGCCGATCGCGCCGAGCGCCTGCACGCCCGCCGTGAAGTACCCGAAGATCACTTGCGCGCCGGTCCAGAACCAGCCGATGACCGTCAAGATCCCGTTGAAGGCGGGCGCGAGCGCGTTGTTCCACAGCCACATCGCGCCCGCGGCGATCCCGTTGAACGCCGGCTGCAGTGCGTTCGTCCACAGCCACGTGCCGACTGCGGCGAGCGTCTTGAACGCGATCACGATCGGCGCGATCACGAGGACAGCGAGGACCGTGAACAGCACCTTGCCTGCGGTCGCGATCGCCGAGAACACGGGCGACAGCACGTTCGACCACAGCCACACCGCGGCCGTGCCGATCGCCTGCAGCCCGATCTTGAGGTACTCGAACCCTGGCTTGAGCGCCCCGTTCCACAGCAGATCCCAACCGGCCTTGATGCCGGCCCACGTCGCCTGCACTGCCTCGCGGAACCAGGTCACCTTGTTGTAGGCGACGACGGCGGCCGCGACGAGCGCGAGGATCCCGACGACGATCAGACCGACGGGGTTCGCCGACATGACCGCGTTGAGGATGCCCTGCGCCACGGCCCACCCACGGGTGACCGCGGTCGCCGCGAGGATCACGCCGCGATAGATCGAGAAAGCCGACGTCATGCCCCACGTGGCGATCGTGGACACGCCGGCCACGACGGCGACGCCGCCGATCGCGACGCCGAGCGGGATGAGCCACGCGCCGTATTCCTTGACCCACTGCACGCCGCCCGCGAACGCGTCGCCGACACCCTTCGCGGCGGGCACGAGGACGTCGACCAGGGCGCCGCCGACGGTCTGCGCGGGCGGCAGCACGTAGTCGTTGAGGAACGTACCGAACGACTTGAGCGCGGGCAGCGCGTACTTGTCCGCGAAGTTGGCGAGCCCCTGCAGCGCCTGCCGCTTGAACACCTCGATCTGATTCGAGGCGGTGTTGTGCAGGGTCTTGCCCATCTTGTCGGCCGCGCCGCCGACTTGGCCGAGCCCCTTCGCCGCCGACGAGGGGTCCATCGCGAGCAACGCGGCGCCGAGATCCTCGGCCTGCGTCCCGAAGAGCTGGACGGCGATCTGCGACTGCAGTACCGGGTCCTTGATCCCGCGCAGCCGGTCGAGCGTGAGGTCGAGGACACCCGTCGCCGTCTTGCCGCCCTTGGCGAACTTCGCGGCCATGTCGTCGGCGTTGAGCCCGAGCGCCTTGAAACCGTCGGCGCTCGTCTTGCTGCCGTCGACGGCCCGGATCGAGAACTCTTTGATCGCGTCGGCGGCGACGTCGCCGTCGCGGGCGCCGGCCTGCAGCGCCTGATTGATCAGACCGATCGCGGTCGCGCCGTCGAGCCCGGCCTTACGCCATTGCGTCGAGTACTCGTTGACCGTGTCGATCAAGTCGCCCGCCTTGTCGGCGCCCGACTGGAACCCGGCTGTGAGCAGATCGAACCCGGCCTTGCCGTCCTTGACGAGCCCGGTCCGGATGAGCTGTCCGACCGCCTTTGTCGACTCGCCGACGTCGGCGTCGAACGTCTCGGCCAAGTTCAGCGCCGCCTTGCTGAGGCCGGCGAGTTCCTTCTTCGGGGCGTTGATGCTCGCGACGCCGTTCTGCGCAAGCGCCTTCAAGCTGTCGTTGACCTGGTCGATCGACTCGCCGTACCCCTTGGCGTAGACCGAGCCCGCGACCTTGCCCGCGCGCGCCGATTCCTTCTCGGTGAGACCGAGCTGTGCGCCCAACTTCGCGTTGCTCTTGTCCTGCTCGACCGCCTCGGCGAACCCGGCAGCGAACAGCACGCCCGCGCCCGCGGCGACGCCGGCGACGCCCTTCTTCAGGGCGCCGCCGATGCCGCCGAGGAACCCCTGCCCGGCGTCCTGTCCGGCCGAGGTGCCGACCCGCGCGGACTCGCCGCTGATCTGCTGATTGAGCAGCCGGCCAAAGCCCCTCGCTTCGGGGACGACGGACACATACCCGACGCCGACCTCGACCGGCATACGTCATTCCCCCTTGGTCTGCGCGAGGATGTGCTCGTACGCCGCTTTCGCGCGCGCCTTGTCCCGCTCGGCTTTGCCCTCGTCGGGCACCGGGTCGCCCGGCCGCCACGACGGCTTGGGCCAGGGCAGCGGGCTGCCGCCCTTCTTCGGGTCGCGGTTGGCGTTGACGAACGCCGTCAGCAGCAGCGCGAGCAGATCGCGCGTGTCCGCGGCCGTGTAGTCGCCCTGCTGCCACGCGTGGCCGTTGTGCGCGCGGGCGGTCGCCCCGTCCGGCGGCAGGTGCTCGACCAGGACGCGAAGGGTCCGCAGAGTGATCTCGCCTCGCCAGTACGCGGCGAGCGGCCCACCGGGTCCGTATCCGGGGTAGTGGTGGGCGAGGTCTGCCTCGACCGCCTCGGGCTGCTCGCCGAGGACGTCGAGGACGGTGTACGTGTAGGTCTCGACGCCGTCGTCGCCGTCGCCTACCCCTTCGTAGGGCGTACCTTGCTGACCTTGTCCTGCGCCTCGTTGCGGATGCCGACGTACAGCAGCATCACCGAGTTGATGTCGCCGCCGGCCGCGAGGAATTCCTCGAACTGGTCGCCGAGCAGGATGCGCGCGCCGGCCTCGTCGCCCTCGGCCTTGTTGAGTTCGCGCTGCATGTCGTCGGGCGTGAAGATCGGGTGCGGGAAGCTGAACACCGCGGGCGCCTCTTCGGGTCCGACCTCGAACTCGACCCGCTCGCCGCCGACCGCGTCGACGTACGAGCGCTTGACGGTCTCCAGCCGGTACCGCTTCCCGTTGGGCTTGCTCATGATCGTGTCTCTCTCTCGGGTGAGCTGCGGGTGAGCATGTGAGGGCGAGGGGCGGTCGGGGCTCACCCAGAACCGCCGCCCCCCGCCCGATCAGGGGGGCCGTTACGCGGCGAGGGAGCGCCACCCCGGCCCGTCGATCCAGTTGCGGCACGACGTGCCGACGGCCGAATCGCGGTAGGCGTTGAAGGTGACCGGGCGCTGCGTCTCCGTGCTGCGGGCCCACTGCTCGTCGTCCTTGCTGGTGAGCCTCGCGCGCGGGAAGAACTTCACGACGTAGATCTCTCCGCCGTCGTCGCCGTAGTCGAGGCCGATGCACAGCAGCCGGCGAAACGGATTGACCGGGCTCGACGGCCGGTCCCACTGCCAGGCGGTACCCATCGCGGGCAGTGCCCCGGTACCCGACAGCGCGAGACCCTCGAACAGGGCGACGGTCACGTCGTTCGTCTCCTGCGGCGTGAACTGCGCGCTGAGCACGTCTGATTCGACGTCCGAGCGGGTCGGCTCGACGGACTGCGACGAGGTGACGTCGGACATCGACAGGTCGCTCGTGAAGGTGAGCCCGTCGTCGGTGGTGTAGCCGACCGCCTTGTACCCGGCGGGAATCGCCGTCAGGGTGCCGTCGGTCGGGTTGAACGGTGCGGTGATCGCCGCGGTCGCGTAGTCCGCGGCGAACACGGCCTGCACCAATTGCTTGCGGATGTACTCGGTGTGCAGCCCGGTCTCAAGGGGTGTGCTCATGCTGGGGTTCCTCCGTGAGAAACCCCCGGCCGCCGAGCGGTCCGGGGGTGCGGTGTCTGGGGGCGGGTGAGCCCGTGATCAGGGGGCGGGGAGGGCGCGGCCGCGCAGGGACACCTCGACGGCGAACGAGGATCGTTCCTGCCCGCTCACCGGGTCGGGCGCCGAGTCGGGCCCGCCGACCTCGGCGACGTCGTACGCCACGGCGCCCCGCCAACCGGGGATCGCGAACACGAGCGCGCGCACGACCTTGACCAGGTCGGCGACTGCGCCCTCGTCGGCGCCCCAACAGTGGATGTCCAGCCGGGGCCGGTCCGTGACCCGGTCGAGCCGGCTGCCGCCGACCCGCTCGATCCGCACGAACCGTGTCGGCCGCGTACTCGGCACACGGGTGACGACCGGTACGTCGTCGCCCCGTTCGACGAGCGCCTCGCGCAGGTACCGGCGCACGATGTCGACGCCGTCGGGGAACTCGACCGGCGCCCCCATCACTCGACCCCGCGGGCGGCGTCGAGGGCGCGCAGCAACGCCCGCCGTGACACCTCGGGGTCGTTGGTCGAGTAGTCGCCGATCACGGCGCCGCGCACTCGCTGCTCGCCGGTCTCGACGTCGACCCGGAACAGCCCGCCGGCCTCGGATGCCGAGGCGGCCGCCGCCGCGACCGCCCGTGTCTTCCGCTCGATCAGCGCCCGCGTCTCGGGCGTGCGCAGGAACGAGGCGATGTTCGCTCGGTTGGGGACGAACCTCGATCCGGCCATGCGATCACCCCTCGACTGTCTTGAGCCTGATCTCGTAGTGGTGGAACTCGGCCGGCGTGTACGCCGGTCCAGGCGGGCCGATCACCTCGAAGTCGAGCCCCTGCCAGTGCACGCGCGCCGAGCCGTGCACCGTGAGCGCGTTGCCCGCGGTGTCGACCGGGTTGCAGAGCATGAGCCACTCGCCGATCTGTGCCGACCGCTGGTCGGTGTCCTCGGCGCCCGTGTTCTGCTGCAGCCACGCGGCGACCTCGGCGTGCGTCGTCGCACCCGCCGACCAGTCGTCGACCTCGTTCTCGTACCGGTCCGTCGTCCGGCCCGGATGCTCGACGTCGACGAGGTGTGGCAGTACGTCCTCGGGGATCACAGCAACCGCCGCCCGTAGCACGCCGGGTCGGGGCGCCAACCCGGCAGCCCGTGATCGGCGAGTTCGACCGAGTACGCCGCATCGGCGTCCGGGTCGGTCTCGTCCTCGGGCTGCAGTTGGGCGATCTCGTCCTCGGTGAGGTACAGCCCGCCGTCCTCGCCGAGTGATTCGCTGTACTGCCCGATCGTGCGCTGCCGGTACCCGCCGGGGTTGGCCATGACCCGACGGACGACCGCGACGCAGATCGCGCGCAGGGTCGCCTCGTCGGGCGTGTAGCCGGTCGGGATGTGCCGCCGCATGATCGCCGACGCGTCGTCGAGGTATGCGGCGACCTGCGCCCGCTTCGGGCTGCCCTCGGCGAGGGTGACGGCGGCGCGCGCCTCGTAGTCCTCGACCGTTGCGTACGCCGCCACCGCCCTACTCCTCTCGCTCGATCAGGCCGGCGCCCTCGGCGGCCGCGATGATGTCCTCGCGGCTCGCGTCGGCGGCGACGTCGAGGTCGTGCTGCTCGGCGTACGCCCGCCATGCCTCGACGCCCGAGCCGCGGCCCGAGCGGGGCGGCGCCTCTTTGGTCATCCCACTGTCGCCCACGCCCGCGGGCGAGGGCGCCTCGGCAGTGGAATCGGCGTCGGCCCATGCGTGGTCGCCGATGCGCTTCGCGACGTCGGCGGGCACCTCGCTGTCGGGCCCGTACGCCTTGCCGTCGACGTGCACGTACGCGATCAGTCGCCGGGTCATGCGATCACCTGCGCCTTGAACGTGAGGTTCGGCTCGCGCAGGATCGGCAGACCGACCGCCGCGGCGTGCGTCCACAGCCGGATCGGATCCTTCGACTTGTACGTCGCCGCGACGACGCCGGGCTGCTCGGACGCGACGAGACCGTACTCGGCTTCGAGCGCCTCGGCGGTCGTACCGAGCAGCGTCGCGCCGAGGTCGGTCGGCTGCGCCGCACTCGTCGCGCCGGCCGCGGGCAGCAGCGCGATCGCGTTCGACGGGGTGATCCGGGTCGACACGCCGTCGACCTTGACCCGCGCGTCGTACACCTCGAACGGCGGCAGATCGAGCGACCGCAGAACCGAGTTCACCTGATCCGTGTTCAGCATCGGTGCCGTGCCGGCCGGGGCGAGCGGGTACACCTGCCTGATCACCTGCTGGCACATGCCGAAGTGCGTCACGACGCCGACGGGTGCCAGGATCACGGCCGGCGTCTCGCCGTTCGTGTCCTCGTAGGTGTTCACCCACGACCGCAGATCGGTGAGCGGCGTCGCGTTCGTGTGATCGGACCACAGCACGGCGGCGACAACCGAGTGCGCAGCGATCCGGCCGAAGTCGACGGTCTGCTGCAGCTCGGTGATCGGCGCCTGCGCGTTGACGAGCACCTGCCCGCGCACGACCTCGAACCGCGCGGCGATGTTGCGGGCGATGCGCTGCGCATCCCGCGCGAGCAGCGCGAGCACGCGCTCGTCGTTCTGGTCGAGCTTCCGCAGCCGCAGCCGGTCGTACTCGTTGAGCGGGATCTTTTCGGAGATCGGGGGCAGTTCGCCCATGACCTTTCCGATCCCCTCGCGGCGGCCGATCTTCGACTCGGCGTCCCACGAGCGGAACGAGGCGGTCTCGGCGAGCCCGCCGCCGCCCTTGGTGAACTCGTACGCGATGTCGTCGACGGACACGTTCGGCAGCCACCGCGACAGCGTGAAGCGGTTCACCTGCAGGTCGGCGAGCGCTGCCCGGATCAGTCCGGTGAGTTCGGTCGGCTCAATGAACTCGGTGTCGAGAGTCCAGCTCATCTCAGATCATCCCCTCTCAGACGAACCGGATCGAGCCGGCGACGTCGGTCTTACCGGCGGCGTCGACGGCGACGGGCAGCCGCGACTCGCGCACCTTGCCGTGCGTGAGCATCGCCGCCGACGGGTCGATCGTGTTGACGGACGGCGCCTTGACGGCGGCGAACAGGAACCCGACGAGGGTCTGCCGGCCGTCGGCCGCGGCGTTGTCGTACGGGCCGTACTTGCCCGGCGTCGCCGTGATGGCGCCGAGCGGAATGCCCGACTTGAAATACCCGTCGGGGTAGTGGGTCGCCGGGGTGAATGTGCTGGTGTCGAGTGAGATCGTCTCGGTCGCGTCCGTGCCATGCGCGGACCCGAGCCACGACTGATCATCGGACCCGAACGACTCAGTCGTCTGAGCCAGAATCATGGTCGATTCCTCCGTGTTGTCAGCTCTTGTCGGCGCCCGCGCCGAGGTACTTGCGGTACAGCTCGGCGCCTGCCTCGACGCCGCCCTTACCGCCGTTCTTGCCTCGGCGGGTGCCCTGGTCGAATCCGCCGCCGCGTCGCCGACGGCGCGTGTCGCGCCCGCCCTCGCGGTCGTCGTCCTCGTCGTTCTCGTCCTTGTCGGACTGCTTCGGCGCGAGCCGCTTCACGAGCTCGGCGAGCCCTTCCTCGTCGACCTCGCCGTCGTCGTTGACGTACCTCTGCAGGTTCACGTCGTCGGCGACGTCGCCGGGGTTCGGGATCAGTCCCTTCGCGGCGGCGAGGAACGCCTGTCGCGCGAGCTTGGCGCCGTTCTTCGAGCGTTCCTCGGCGAGCGCCTTTGCGACCGCCTCGGCGACCGCCCGCTCTTGCTCGGGCATGCCCTCGCGCTTGATCTTCGCGAGTTCCTTCGCGGCGCTCGCATTCTCCTTCGCGCGCGTCTCATGCTTGCGACTGTTGGCCTTCCACTTCTCGGCCTCGGCCTTCCAGTCGGTACCGTCTCCGCCGTCCTTGTCGGACCCGTCGCCGTCGCCGTTGCCGTCCTGGTCGCCGTCGTCGCCGTCTCCCTCGTCGCCGCCGTCGCCGTCTCCGTCGCCGCCGCCGTCCGGGGCGCCGCCGGCGATCGGCCAAATCGGGTACAGCTCGGTCGGGTCCTCGCCGCGGCTCGGGCGAGCCTTGCGCCACCCGAGGGCGAGCTGCCCGGTACGGGCATGACGAGGCAGAGTGCGCGTGTGCATGGTGGTGTCTCCCGTGTCGGGGTGAGGTGAGCCTGTAGCAGTGCGCCGTGTCGGCGCGGGAATCACGGGCCGGGGATGTCGTCCGGGCCCGTGAAGTTCTGTCGGCGAACCGCGAGCAGCGGCCCGTACTCGCCGTGTTGGCGCGTGATGATCACGTCGCGGTAGTCGGGGGCGCGGCCGCCCGCATCCGAGGCGCCGACACCCTTCGCGACGGCGGAGTGCGCTGCTTTCAGCGTCGCCTCGTCGAGTACCTGCCCCGGATCCTTGTTACCGACGAGCGGCTCGACCTTGCAGTCGCAGCCGGGGTGAATCGGCATCAAGTTCTCGACCCGATACCGCTGCGTCGACGCGATCGTGCACAATGCACAGCTCTTCGTGCCGGTGAGCCGACGCCGGAAGAACTTCGCCCCGCCGCGTTCCATGGACTGCTGCGCGGCGTGCGTGCGGGCGAGCTGCAGGTCGGTCTCGGTGATCGACAGCAGCCGCGTACGCCCCTCGGCGACCGCCTGCGTGAACGCCTTGCCCTTGCTGAGCGCCGTCCACGTGGTGACGAACGGGCGCGTGTACACCTCGTCGGGCGGCACACCGCGCAGCGCCTCGGGGAGTTGCACGCCCGCCGCCGGCGTCGCGGTGCCGAGCATGTCGGCGATCATCGCCGAGAGGTACGCGTCGGTGACTTGCCCGACCTGCGCCTGCGCGGCGAGGACGGTCGGCAGCACCTGCTCGACGAACGCCGCGGCGTCGGCGTCGCGGTACCCGCTCAGGCTGTCGAACGCGTCGAGGACGAACTGAATCACCCGCGCCCGCAGGCTCGTCGACAGCGAGTCGTACCGCTCGGTGAGCGCCGCCTGCAGCGCCTCACCCACCGTTCGCCCCCTCGTCGACGTTGCCCGCCGTCGGCGCCGGGTTCGCCGGCAGCAGCGAGGCGGCGAGCAGCTTCGCCGCGGCAGCGCTCGAACTGATCCGCCGTACCTGCTGCGGCGTCTCGCCGAGCCGCTCGGCGATGACGTCGAGCGGGTAGCCGATGCTCGACAGCTTCGTCGCAGCGTCCGCCATGACGGCCGGGCTCAGGTACTGCGGGTCGGCCCACCGCACCGTTGCCTCGGTGTAATCGTCGGTCACGCCGGCCTGCGCCGCGGCGAGGCTCATCACGTCTTCGAGTCCCTCGCCGAACGATGCGATGTGCTCGCGGCACTTCGCGACGTGCATGAGGTCGAGGGCGGCGACGGTGTCGGCGCTGATGTTGATCAGGTCGCTCGCGTAGTAGTACGCGGGTGTCTGCGACAAGATCAGCATGTCGCGCACGTCCGACTCGTGTTCCTTCAAGAACCCGGTGAGGTCGGTCGCGTCGAGCTGCCCGAACTGTGCGTTCTCACCCTCGGACACCCACACCGTGTTGGGTCCGGGCGTGAACGGCTGCTCGACGACCTTGATACCGGTCGCCTGGTCGACCTTGCGCGCGAACTTGTGCCCGCGCACCCACTTCTGCCGGAATCCCGAGTACCGGCTCGCTGCCATGCGGTTCAACACACCGAGGTTCACTCGGTCTTGGGTGTCCATGACGCACGCGAACTCGGGCTCGGGGTGCTCGCCGAGGTCGGGCATGCGGGCGAACTCGACGAGCGGCAGCCCGCCGAGGTCGTGCGGCTCGCCGTCGTCCTGGTCGCCGATGTACTCCCACGAGTCCGGCCCCCATGGCAGCCGGCGGCCGCACGGCTCCGTCGTCCGGTACGGAAACGAGCGGTCGTCGTACATGACGCGCGCGTAGCCGTATCCGTCGATGTCGTTCGTGAACGCCTTGAGCCCGACGTACGGCTCGCCGGTCTCGGGGTGATGCTCGACGATGCACTCGCTCGGGTGCTCGGGCGTGATCAGCGGGCTCGGCCGGCCGTTGTCCTCGGTGCGGGTCGGGTGCGGCCCGACGAGCATGTACCCGACCGACTGCGCCATGCCGCAACGCCATACGAGTTTCTGCCGCGAGTCGAGGCGGTTCGCCTGCCACCAGCGCGAGGCGTTGTCGTCCGGTGTGCCGTCCGGTCCGGTCACGCCGAGCGCGAGCAGCCGGTGAACCGAGGCGTTCGCGATCAGCCCGCAAAAGTTCGTGCGCGCCTTGCGCTGGAAGTCCAAGAATGCGGCCTCGGCATTCTTAGGCAGCTCGGGCAGCGGCGGGCGGCCGCGGTAGTACATCCACCACCCTTCGAGCACACCCTGCCGCTTGCGCAGCCGGCGCCCAAGGCGCAGCAGCATGTAATCGGGGTTGTCGAGATCGGGTGTCTCGTCGAGCACGGTCGCCCCCTCTCTGTCAGAACGTGCCGCCGAACATGGGTTCTTCCTCCGCCGCGACACCCTTCGCGATCGCGTCGAGGCGGCACTGCCACGCGAGCACGGCAGCGACCGCGGCGTCGATCTTGTGCGGCGAGTCGGGATGCGCTTTGGCGATCTGCAGGCCCGACCGGCTCGGCCGACGCCGGGCGTTGACCAGATGCCGCACGAGCGCCGACGAGCCGTCGTGCGTCAACTCGCCCTCGGTCAAAGCGGTGTGGAACTTCTCCAGCGCCCGGACGATCAGCGTCGACCGGCCGCCCGTCATCCACCACTCGATCGGGTGCTGCCGGGTCGCCTGCACCTGCAGCCGCGGCCCGTACGCCGCTTCCCAATCGGCCACGTGCGATTCCCACTTGGCCGGGTCGGCGTAGAACCCGACGACGTCGTACGTCGCGAACGCCTCGACGATCGCGGCGAGCACCTCGACGACCGGCACCTGCCACTCGACCGGCTTGCCGTCCGGACCGACCGGCAGCCGATCGGGCTGCTCCCACACGCCGATCGTGAACAGGTGCCCGTCGGACAGCCGGCAGCCGATCAGCGCCGTCGCGTCGGTCACGCCCCGCGCCCGCTTCCGCGAGCCGTCGAACCCGAGCACGATGCGGTCGCCGGGCTGCACCTCGCGGGCGAGGTCGGACGACGCCCGCACCTCGGGCTCGGTCAGCCACGCGTCCGACGCGTGCGTGATCTGGTTCAACAGGTCGGCCCGCAGATCCTGCGGCTCGTTCGAGGTGTCCCAGAACTCTGACGTGAGCCGCTCGATCGGCGACCAGCCGGGCGCACACGGCGGGTCGTGCAGCACGCACCCGTCGGGGTGATCGCTGCTGTCGCCGTACGCGTACCGCAGCCCGGTGACGAGGGACTGCTCGTCGGTCATGTCAGTCTCGGGCGGCGCCTCACGGTGGTCGACGAGGATTCCGCGAGCCCGCGACCGGCCGTCGATGATCGCCTGATAGTCGGCCGCCGACTTCTCGGCTACCGACCCGACGCCCGGCGTGTACGCGTTCGGCGTCTCGATCAGCGACCCGCCCAGTTTCGCGGCGTTGAACCGCATCACCTTCGCGAGCCGTACGCCGCCGTTCGTCGCGGTCCATTCCTCGGTCTGATCGAGCGACGCGAAACAGGCGGGGTCGCCCTTTGTCGACGTCGCGCTCGACGTGATCGGGGAGACCTCGCCGCGCGGCAGGTAGATCACGGTGTCGAGGCATTCGAGCCCGTAGTCGGTCGACAGTGACCGGCCGCGTGCCATTTCCAGCAACGGCAACCACGTGTTGTCGGTCTGCTGCTCGGTCACCGCAGCGATACGCACGAGCGGTGTACGGATCGAGTGCCACGGTCGGCCGACCGGCTCGCCGTACGAGTCGAACCCGTCCGGCACGACGTCGGCGCACGCCTCGGCGAGCGCGATCGCCCCGACGAACGGGCTCTTCCCCCACCCTCGCGGCCGGCTGAGCAGCGCCCGGTGAATGACCCGCTTGCCGGTCACCGGGTGCAGCTCGTAGTACCGCAGCAGGAACTCGGCCTGTTCCTTTGTCGGGATGTACGGCGCCCCGTCGTCACGGCCGGGCTGCGCAAGGTTCCCGATCATCCAGTCGATGACGTACCAACCGAGCGTGGGGAACTCGCCCTCTTCCTCCGGCCCGCGCCACGGCATGACGCCCCCTTGCTACGGGCTCGTGCCCTCGTCAGTTTTCCCGCCTCGGATCGGCCGCAGGTTGCCGTACAGCTCGCGCGCCGACGGCACGCCCGAACTGCCGCGCCCCTGGTCGGCGCCGTCCGCCTCGGCGAACACCATGCGCAGCCGGGCCCGGTCCGCGGGCGTCGCCCCGAACGCCGCGACGCGCAGCCGCAGTTCGCCGGCCGCCGACAGATCGCCGCGCCACAGCCGGGCGTGAATCAGTGCGGTGTCGAGCAGGTACTGCCAGTCGGACGACCCGAAGTGCTCGGCCTGCGGCGAGTCGATCCACATCTGCCACCACTCGCGGGTGCGCTCGGGCCACACGAACTCGACGAGGTCGCCGTCGCGCTCGATCCGGAAGTCGGGCAGTTCGGGCGCCTCGGCCCGCTCCCACCTGAGCACGGTCTGCGGGATCGCGTCCTTGTTGCGCCGCGCCTTCCTGTCGTTGGGCTTCGGCGCCGGTCCCATGCCGCCCATGTGCTGTACCTCCCGTGTCGGGTGCGCCGCCGCACACCCGTGTCGGGCGCTACAGCAGCGAGTCGATTACGTGCTGCAGGTCGCCGAGGCGCTGCGGCGTGCCGCCGAACGTCCGCCCCGTGACCGCGATGTACCGGCCGGTGCCGTACAGCTCGACCGAGCCGCCGCCGACCGTGATGCGCCTGCCGTGCGGCAGTGCGCCGTACCCCCAGATGTGCAGCCCGTCGCCGCCCTGAGACACCTCGACCCACGTCGAGTCGCCGACGGCGTCGAGGACGTTGCGCGCCCAACCGGCGACCTCGCCCTCGGCGTCGAGGCAGTGATCGAGGTCGAGGCAGACGACGCCGTCGCCGTCGAGGACGAACCCGAGCCCGGCGCCCGCGGTCGAGCGGGCGGCATCCCGGTGCGTCGACCAGGACGCGGGGTCGGTGCTGCTCGCGGCCGCGCCGTCGACGGTGACCGGCACCTTCCGCGAGGTGCGCCGGATCCACCGGGGCCGGCTCGTCAACTCGGCCGGGACCGTGCGGGCCGCGCGGTGAGCGGCGGCGCGGTGAGCAGGCTTACAGAACCGCGCGTGAGACCGGGCCGTGATCGGCATCGGGCCCCCGCAGTGCTCGCACTCGCGCCTCGTCGTCATGAGTCCATGATACCGCGGCGTACGCTTTTAGCGCTCTGACCTGCGTGTATCAGGTTCGTATCGGGAGTGCGGCAGGCTGAGAGGCGCTGTACGGCCCCTCAACCGCGCGCCATCAAATCAGCCTGCCGCATCCCTGCCCGCCCGCCAGCGGACCGCCCACGCCCCGCAGCGTGGCCGTTTTCCCCAGACCCGTACAGATCCTTAGCCGCAGCACCTCCCGAGCCCCAGACGGGGGCGGGGAGGGGAGTCACCCCCCAGGGGGGAGCCTCGAATTCAGCGAGCGATCTCGGGGGATCGAGTCCGGTTCGTTCTTCCGTCGCGGTCGGCAAACTGTGCCGCCCGTACGGCAGTTGCAAGCCTCTGACCTGCACTTATGCGCAATGCCTCGCAAACATGCAGGTCAGAGCGTTGCGGGTGCATGTGGTGTGCACCCCTCGTCGTACGTGCCTGTCGTTCCTGCACCTGCGACTGAACGATGCATAAACGTGCAGGTCAGAGCGTTGCGATCGTCGTGCAGGCTGCTCGATTTGGTCCGCGGTCCGGTAGTTGTGCGCTCGGTCCTCAAATCATGCGCCGCGTACGAGAGTTGCGATGCTCTGACCTGCAGCTTTGTGCATGTCGAATGACCCTCGACCGTGCGGTTCGGGTGCTGGTCGAGCAGCGTGTCGGGAACACCCTCGCTCGTACCTCTCTGACCTGCGGCGATGCAGGCATCTGTGCGTACGTGCAGGTCAGGGGGGTGCAACTCGGGGCGGGGGGTGTGGAGTTGCCGGGGGTCAGAGCAGACCGGGGTGTCGCTCACGGGGGCGGGTCATGCGTACGGCCCACCGTGCCTCGTTCCCCTGTCGGCTGCTCTTGCGTGCGTGGCAGTCCTCGCACAGCGCCTGTAGGTTCTCGGGCCGGTGGTCGTCGCGGTCGCCGATGTGGTCGACCTGGTTCGCCGGCCTCGCGCAGCGTGTGCCGTTCTCGAACCACTGACAGCGGTACTGATCGCGGGTGAGGACGAACGGCCGGATGCGGGTGTACCAGTCGGGCGGCAGCTCTGCCCGCCTCGTGCTGCCTGCCCAACCGCCGCTCATGAGTCGTCGTCCTCGTCGTCCTGGTCGCGACCGTCGTCGTACGGATCGGCTCGTTCTGTGCTGCTGTCGAGGGCGGCGCCGGGTGCGAACCCGAACGTCATGCCTCGCTCGGTCGGCTGCTCGCTGCGCAGCGCGTCGAGCATGCGCAGCGCAGCGTTCTCGGCGTCGTCGAGGCGGCGTCGGCTGTAGCCCTTGGCTTTGATCTCGACCTCGTGGGTCCCGTCCGATAGCCGTATGCGCATGGGGCGGGACCCTTCCGAGTCGGTGTCAGTTCACGCCGGTTGCCTCGCCGTTGACCATGGTCGCCAGGACGCGCGCGGCACCTTCCTTCTTCGCCGGAACCGGGCACATCATCACCTGATCGTCGTTCTCGATCGTGATGAACAACTGCGTCTGATCCTTCTTCAGCGCGAGCGCGAACACTCCGGTCAGCAGTACGCGGGTCGCTGTGACGCGCTTGCCGGCGTCCTCGCCGCGTTCGATGGTGATGCGGGCGCCGTCGATCGGGATCGGATCCTGATTGGGTGCGCGGAACTTGCCGCCCATGACGGTTATGCCGGCCTGCGCGGCGGCTTGGGTGATCTGCCGCTGTCGGCGTGCTGCGGCTTTTTCTTCGTCGGTCTTCTTGCCGAACACGGGTGCCCCCCTCGTGTGGTTCTGGGTGAGGGTCCATGGTGCATGTGCGCCGTCGGGTGTGGCCAGTGTTCGAGGTGGCACGCGCGGGGCGGTCAGCAAACCCGCCATGGTTCGTAGTGATCCCGCCCCGCGCGAGTGGGGGCGGCGCCGCCTCGGGGGGTGAGGCGGCGCCGGCCGGTCGACGGTGGGGTGTGCCGACCGGCATTGGGGGGGGAATGACGAACGCCCCGCGGAGGGGCGGGGCGTTCGGGAAGATTCTGTGTCCGGGCATGGCGGACTTGGGCCCAAGAATGCGACACGTGATCGTCCGGAGTCAAGCGCGGCGGCGATTGAGAGAGATCGCGCTCGTACGCGCGCGCCCTACTACCTGTAGGTGCTCTCTCTACGGCCACCCCCCCATATATGGGAGGGGAGGGGAACGCGCGCGCGCGAGTCCCGCAGGAGTCCCCCAGGGACACAACGCGGTGACCTGCGACGACGTCAAAAAAGGGCGAGCGATTCGCGTTGGAATCGCGAGCGAATCGCGTGCGAATCCTCGTGGGAATCCGCGCAGAAAGGTGTACGGGCACAGCAAAGCGCCCCGCCCGGCGCTGTGCCGAACGGGGCGTCGGGTGGGGCGTCACGAGGTGTGCGGCCGCCACTCGTCGAGGTACCCAGGGCGGTCGGCGTACGGCAATGCGAGCAAACACAGCACGTCGCCGATCTCGCCTTGCAGGGCGCGCGCCCGCGCTCGGCTCTCGGCGCTTACGGGGTGGCGCACTTGCTCGCGCAACTCGTCGTACTGGCGCAGGACGCCGCGTTTGGCCTCGACCTCGGCGAGCACGCGCGCCGGGTCGTGCTCGGCCATGTGCACGACTCGGGCCATAGCGACGTCGATGTTCCAGGGGTTCAGCTCGGATGCGACGAGGGTGCCTCGGGCGGTGACCGTGGCCTGACGGGGTCCGCCCGTGTCTCCGGTCGGGTAGTGCCGTGCCGCCCACGAGGGTTGCGGGTCCTGCCCCTGTATGTCGGGTGCGCTCGCAGCGCGTGCGATCTGCTCGTCGTAATCGAGCTGCGCGCGCAGCCACTGCAGGAACTCGTCGGTCATGGACTGATCCTCTCGTGCCTGCGCCCCGTGCCGCGAGGGGTGCGGTACGGGGCGCAGTGGGGCGGGCGGTCTACTCGGGGTCGGCGACTGAGACGACGAGCTGTTGCAGCTTCCCGCCGAACGACAGCCGGCCCGTGGGGGTGTCCGATCCGGTCGCGCCGGCCGCGTACGCGTCGGCGACGAACGCCGCGATCTCTTCGAGGGTCATGAACTTGCCCGCGGGCGCGTGCTCGATCTTCTTCGGCATGGTTCCTCCGTGGCTACTTCCGCGGACCGTTCTGCGACTTCCAGCCTGCCAGGAACCCGCGATTGTGCGTGACGTACGTCGTCGCCCCGCGGCGGCCGCCGCCCGCCACCCACGCGACGGCGACCACCGCGGCGGCAGCGAGCAGCCGCACGAGGCTGTCGACGAGGATCTGCAGCGCGAGCATGCCGAAGTACGAGCCGACGCCCGCCCCGACCGCGAGTACACCCTTCGCGGCAGTGCGCTGCGCCTGCGGGTCGAGGACAGGTGTTGCCGGTGCCGCAACGGTCTCGACCGGTGCGTACTCGGGCCCGTACTGCGGGTAAAGCATGCCCTCGATCCGCACATACCCGATCACGCGCATACCGGGCGGCGGGGCGGGCGCGAGGTGCTGCTCGGCGGCGGGCACGACGCTGGTCGGGGTCACGGTCCGGGCGAGGGGCGCCGGGCGTACGGCGGGGCGTTCGGGGTGCATGGCGGGTCCTAGCTCGCGGTGTTGGGGCGGTGTCGCTCGATGTGGCGGCCGAGGTCGCGCAGCAGCAGCCCGAGCCGGTCGACGCCGAGCCCGGCGAGCAGCACGACGACCAGGTGCAGGGCGGGCAGATCGAGGCGCGGCGGGCCGTCGACGGGGTCGAGGCTGAGCAGCAGCACGGCGATCGGGCCGACCGGGGCGAGGATCCGCACGGTCTCACCGACCCCGCGTACGGCTCGCGCGGTACGACGGCGGGCGGGCGTGGGGCGGGTCATGAGCCGGTGTCTCCTCCAGCGAGGCCCAAGTCTTGGGCGAGCTTCAACATGACGAGGGGCAGGGCGCCGATCGGCACGAGCACCTCGCGGGCGCGGTTGCCGTCGCGCGGGCCGACGACCCGGTGCTCTTCGAGGGCGTTCATCACGCGATCGGCCTCGGCGGCACCGATGCGTAGCTTCCGCTGCAGCATCGAGACCGATCCGAACTGCGTGCTCACGATCAACTCGGCGGCGTGCAGGATCAGTTCGGGTGAGACGCCGACCGCGGGCGGTTCCTGGCCGGGGCGCACGGCGTACCGCCCGTACTTGGGCTTGTGCACGCGAGGGTCGTCGCCGAGCCATCGGCCGAGCGTGGCGGCGTGCGGTGCTTCGAGGTCGGGGTGCAGGCGGGCGAACACGTCGCGGATCGCCTCCGGCCCGATCCCGTCCGGGCCAGCTTTGAGAACGATCTCGAACGCGATCGCCTTGCGCGGGTCGACACTGGTCGACGACGCCTCGTCGGGGGTGACGGGCGGGGTGTACGAGAGTCCGCTCGCCTCGAAGATCGCGCGCGCCTCGGCCTCGATGTCCGGGTCGCGCGAGGTCGTCTCGTCGATCTCGCCCCGGATTCGGCGCAGAGTGGCGTCGGCGTCGGCGATCGCCGCATCACCGGTCGGGATCGGCTCGGACTCGGCCGGCTCGGCGGGGTCGTCCCAACCGGCGGTTGGGTCGGTCCACCCCTCGCGCACCGGGCGCTCGGCGGGCGGGTCGGCAACGGCGACGGCGGCCGGGGCGGGCGCGGCCGCGGCGCTGAACAGGTGGTCGGTGTTCTCCCACCTGCGCTCGTACGCCTCGCCCGCGGCGCGGCGGGACAGCTCGTCGAGTTCGGGCCGGTACTCGGCGGTCGCGACGACGATCTTCGCGATCTCACTCGGGGTCATGCGGTACACGACCAGGGCGCGGGCGGGGTCGTCGAGAACCTTGATCGCGCCCGTACCGGCCGTCGGCATGTCCTCGGGCGAGATCTTGTCGTTCCACCCCATCAGGTAGGCGATCTCTCGCTCGTCAGACTTCATAGCGATCTTGAGACCGGACTGCACGACGAGCTGCGGCTCTTCGAGCACATCCTGCGTCGCCCGCAGCGCCGAGGCGATCACGTTGCATGCCACGGCCCGCGCGAGTTCGACGACCTGCAGCAGCACGTCGCCGGCCTTACGGATCGTCGGATTGCGGCGAGCCTTGCCCGAGTACAGTTCGGCGATCTCGTCGGCGTTCGCGATGATGCCGGGCACGGCCGGGCTCACCGGAATCTTGTCGTCGTCCGCCTCGATCTGCAGGTCGGCGTACCCCGGCTTGCGCGCCTTGGCGATGCGCAGCAGCGTCTCGGCCATGGCGAGCACCTTCTCGGGGGTGTCGGCGACCCAGTCGATCGGCGGTCGTCCGGGCCGGCCCGCCTTGTGCCACGCGCGCAGCCACGGCAGCGCGAGCGAGCCGCCGTTGAGGTCGATCACCCACACGAGCACGTCGATCATGCGGAGTTGACCCGCGATCGTGACGTTCATCAGGTTCGACTTGCCCGACCCCTTGCGGCCGGTGAACACGGCGGTCAGTTGCCGGATGCACGGCGCTGCCTCGCTGCCGTCCTTGTGTCGGCCGATCTGCAGACCGTCGTTCAGCGAGCGGGGCGAGTAGTCGTCGGGGTACATGGTCGGGCCGGCCGCGACCTGGTTCTCGGTCTCGACGTTCGCGAGGAACGAGCCGCGGTCGGCACCCTCGACGATCTCGACCGAGCAGCCGTTCGGCAGCCGCGCGTCGCCCGCTAGTCCGTCTTGGTACCGCTGAATGTCGCGCCACGTATACCCGCCCTCGGGCAACCGCCCTTCGAGGGTCATGCCGCCGCTCGGCCACATCTCGACGCCGACGACCCGCACGCCCTCGATCCCGGTCACGCGCGAGAACCGTGCTGACCACTGATCGGCGAGCGCCCGGTACCGGCGCATGATCCCGTCGTGCGCGGCGGCGGTGTTCTCGGCCTCGCGCGCGGCCTCGGCCCGGCGCCGGGCAGCCCGGCGCCCCGCGAGGGCGGCGCCGAGCCCGACCGCCCCCGAGGCGAGGGCGGCGAGGCAGTTGACGGTCCACGGGCCCGAGTTGAGCGCCCACGAGCACCACGCGCCCGCCCCGACCCACGCCGCGGCGTTGAGCACGAGGTCGACGCGCCCGAGACCGGCCCGCCGGCCCGCGATGAACGAGCCGACGAGCCCGGCGCCCGCGACGCCGACACCCCACCAGGGGGACGCGCCGGCCGCGTTCGCCGCGTACGAGCCGGCGAGCGCGGAACCGGCGGCGCTGATCGGGGCAGTGAGCGGGCCGTGACCCGACTCCCAGTCGATACGCACTGTCTGCCCTTTCAGAGAGTCGCGTCGGCGTTGCGCGTGACGTCCCACATGGCCTCGGCGCCGCGGCCCTTGCGCGGGTTGGTGATGCGCTCGATGTCGACCGCGTGGCACTTGCGGAACGCGTCGGGCAGCGCGCGGGAGACTTCGGCTGCCTTCATCTGCAGCTTGTAGACCTCCTGCATGATCCCGATGATCCGGGGGTCGAGCGGCTGCTCGGCGTCGGCGCGGGCCGTCGAGATCTTCATCGAGTTGGCGACGTGTTCGAGGGCGTCGGGCAGCGCCGCGAAGTCGCGGCCGACCTGCATCATGCCGTCGGGGTCGTAGGTGGCTGCGATGCGTTCCATCTCCATTGCGGGTGCAAGGAAGTGGTGTCCGCCGGTTCCCGGCATGGCGTGTCCTCCGTAGGTCGAGCGGGAGCCGCCGGCGGTCGCCGGGCGGCGTACGAACGTGGCGACGGGCGGCGGCGCCGAGGCGACAGCCGGGCCCGTCATGGCCGGACCGGCGGCCGTACGGCGAGCGGCCCGCCGCTGCCGACGGCGCTGCCAGACGGCGCGCAGGGTGGCGAGGCCGGCCCGCACGCTGCGGTTCCACACGGCCGAGGCGAAGCCGGCGAGCCCGGCGCGGGCGCCGTCCCACAGCGCCCCGGCGGCGCGGCCGATGCGGCGAGCAGCAGCTCGTCGTGCCGTAGCGGTGTTGCGCCACAGCGCGCGGGCGGGCGCGGCAGCCCAGCGCCCGGCGCGGCCGATACCGCGGGCGGCGCGAGCGATCCCGCGCCCCGCGGCACGGATGCCGCGCCCCGTGCTGGCCATGCCGCGGCGAGCTGCGCTCGCGGCGGGGCGTACTCGTCCGAGCAGCCCGCGCGAGCGGGGCGTGCGCGTCCTGGTCGACGAGGTCGAGGGCGACGTCGAGGTGCCGCCCCGCTTGGGGCGCTTGTGCTTGCCCGCGCCCGCGGGCGAGGGCAAGCCGCCCTGCTTGAGGCGCCCCGCGCCCCGACCGCCGAACGAGCCGAGGGCGCCCCGACGGGTACGGCCCGAGCCGCCCCGCCCCGACACCCCCGCCCCGAGGGCGCCGCCGCGCCCCGATGACCCGCCCCGGCGTGACGCCCCGCCCCGCCCTGTGCTGCCGAGCGTCCCGCCCCGCGTCCGCCCTCGGTTCGAGGTGCCCGCCCCGGCGCGAGGGCGCCCCGCGGCGGCGGTCGTACGGCGGCGTACGGTCCGGCGGCGCTGCAGGGCGCCCCCGACCGCGAGGGTCACGACGGTTCCGGCTGCGACGGCGAGCCCGGCGGGCCCGGCAGCTTGGTACGCGGCGGTCGCCACCATGGCCGAGGCGTTGCTCACCCCGATCACGACCGGCTCGGCGGGCACGCCGCGGCCGCGGGTGGCACGCGGCGCGGGGTCGTCGGCCGCCTCGGCAGCCGGCTCGGGCGCGGGTACGGGCGGCGGCGCGGGTGCCGCCTCGACGGGCGGATCGGGCGCGGCCGCCGTGGGTGCGGGCGGTGCTGTGGTGTCTGACACCGGGGTTGCTCCTTCACTGCGACTGCGGTCGTGGTGCTGCGGGGTGTGGTGGTGAGGGGTGTATGGGCCGGTCAGAGGGGGGTGAGGTCGAACTGTGACTGCAGTTGCAGTCACAGTCAGACCGTCACGAGCCGGTGAGCGCCCGCACGTTGGGCGAGCCGAGTTCGAGCAGCTTCGGGTCGTCCGCCTCGACCTCGTCGCGCAGCTTCTGCGCGTGGCGGCGGGACTTGTACGGGTAGCCGAGCGCGTGCTCGGACTCCAGCAGCTTGACGATCGCGCCCTCGCCGGGGCGGCCGTTCAGTTCGGCGTACAGCGCCTTGATCTTCTTCTTCACCTCGGCTCGGGTCGGGGGCCGCTGCTCGTCGCGGGGCGCCTCGTCGTCGCCCTCGCCGTCGGGGCGCTCCGGGGCGCCCTCGGGGTCGGACGCGTCATCCTGCGGGGCGCCCTCGCTGTCGGGGGCGTCGCCCTGCGGGGCGCCCTGGTCGTCCGGGGCGGGGCGCTCGGGGGCGCCCTCGTTCGCCGGGTCGAGTTCCTTCGGGGCGCCCTCGGGTTCCGGGGCGGGGCGCTGCGGGGCGCCCTCGCTCGGGTCGGCAGGGTCGGCCGGGGGCGGGGGCGGCAGAGCCGGGGCGCCCTGCGGGGCGGGTGCGATCGCCGGGGCGCCCTCGTCGTGCCCGCCGACGTGATCGCCCTCGGGCAGCGCAGCGGCCGGGGCGCCGCCGACGTCGAGCACGCCCTCGATCGGCGCGAGGGGGCGGCCGTACCGGGTGAGCCGCAGCGCGAGCACAGCCTCGATCGGAGCCTTCGAGCGCCACCTGCGCCCGTACCGCCGACGCAGCCGGGCCCGCTCGATCAGCCGCTCTTGTTCGAGCTTGATCACCTGCTCGTACGACCGCAGTTCCCACAGCTTCATGCGCCGCCACAACAGGAACGTGCCGACGGGGTCGAGCAGCCACCGGGACAGCCGTACTGACTCCATGTGCTTGGCGGCGCTGATGTCCGCGGCGACGCCGACCGCGTGCCGAGCCGCCTCGACGACGGCGACGAACAGAACGGGGATCACCGCGTGCATGCCGACGCCGATCGGGTCCGGCCACGCGGCCGCGCCGTTGAAGGCGATCGTCGCCGCGGTGAGTAGCCACGCGATGTGACGCAGCATCGGCAGCGGAATGCGCAGCCATGTAAGCAGCAGATCGAGCGCGAGCAGTACGAGAATCCCGGCGTCGAGCCCGATCGGGAAGATCATTGCGAACTGTCCGAAGTGCTTCGCTTCCGCGAGGGCGCGAACCGCGGCGTACGAGCCGATGAACCCGATCAGGGCGATCACGGCAGCGCCGAGCGCCACCCCGGCGATGATCCTGCGCTGCAGGGTGGTGAGCTGCGGACGGTCACGCTCGGGTGTGCTGTGGTGCTCGCCGTTACTATCAGCCACGGATCGGCCCTCTGCTTGACGGTTGGGGGCACGGTCTGCCCCGACCATGTGGCGTTCGCGGCGCCGGCCGGGGCATTCCGTTGTTGCGGGTTCGACGGTAGGTGAACCTGCTTTACAGTGTCAACAAGGTTAGGGCAGGATGAGCGCCATGCCAGAGCGGGAAGAGCCGCCGACGCCGGGCGGCGGCGAGGGGGAACCGAGGTTGGGGAACATGTCGAAGGTCGCTGCCGAACTCGGTGTTTCCCGGCAGTACGTGCACACGTGGCGCCGCACGCACGAGGACTTCCCGCAGCCGCACCGCCGCCCCGGCAGCACCCGTGACGAGTGGGATCTCGACGAGGTGCGCCGCTACTGGGACGCGCGAGACCTGCGCCCCGGCGAACGTACAGACCTGCAAGGCGACGAGCAGTGACCCGGTTACACGACAACAGGAAGGCACCGACCATGAGCAGCGAACTACCGCAGGCCATCGAGACCACTCTGCAGGCGCGGGCCCGGAACATCGAGCTGCAGGACTACGGACGCGTGCGGCAGTCGACGTCCTTCGTGTACCGCGACGGCGACAACGAGATCGACCTCGCGATGTTCGAGGGGCCGATGACGGTGCCGGTCAAGGGCGAGACGGTCACCCTGTGGGACCAGATGAAGGCGCCGCTCGTAGTGGTCGACGTCGTGCGGCACTATGGGCTCGGCAGCTCGCCCGGCGACACCGACAGCCGCGCGCAGCACGTGTCCGTCGTGGTGTACGTAGACGTCCCGAAGTAGCTCCGCCGCCGCCAGTCGACCCCGCCCGAAGCGGCGGGGTCTGCGCATGTCCGCATGGGGTACCTCGCGCTGCGAGCGGCGGCGTCCGGCCCGACCATGGCCGTATGGACGCCGAGCGCCCCGTGATCGTGAACCCGCCCTCGCCGAGCGGCGGCCGCCGGGTGCGCGTCGACGGCGAGATTCTCGGGCTCGCGCACAGTCTCGTCGACGTCGCCGAGTTCCTGCGCCGCGCCGGCCTGGAACTCGACCCGAGCGAGGTCGCCGAGTCCGACCTGATCGAATGGCGAGGCGGCGGGCCCCATGAGTGGGGAACCGCCGCCGAGGGGTGAGCGCTACGCGGCCGCCCCACGAGCGCGAGCTGCTGCTCGCTGCCGAGCCCGGTCATCGGCCCGCTTCCGGCGCCGCGCCGCCTCGTCGAGTTCCCGCTGCAGGACAGCGAGCTGCGCCGGCGTCGACCAGGTGCGGCGGCCGCCGTCGAGCCCGACCGGCGCCATGCAATCCGGGCCCGCGCAAGTCACGGCGTCGTCCTCGCCGCCGCCGGCGTGCATCGTGAGCGCGCTGCCGCAGTACGGGCACGGCCGATCCATCGCCACGGCGTACCGGTCGACGGTGCCGCCGATCGTCCGCTCGATCCGGCGGGCAGCCTCGCGGGCGACGAGCCCGATCGACGCCCGGTGATGGTCGCGCAGGGGCATGCATGGCCCCTCGTCACCGCGGAGCCGGCCGAGCAGCCACTCGGCGGCGCGCACCGCGCTGCGGTCGCCCATGGTGAAGTGCCACCGGGCGGGGTCGGCCTCGTCGCGGGCGGCGAGCATGCCGAGGGCGAGCCCGACCGGGTCGCCGGGGATCGGACGGCGCAGGCCCTTGACCGTGTCCCGCTGGATCTCGGCCGCGATCTGGTCGGCGAGTGAGCACAGCGCGACCTCGACCGCGCGGCACGCGTCGACGACGTGCAGCCGCAGCGGCACCGGTCGCTCGCCGAGTTGCCCCGGCTGCCGGTCCGGGCGCGGCAGGTGGCTGCGTCCCTCGCCGACGTAGTCGCAGTGCAGGCACTCGTACCGCGGGCGGCCGTGCTCGTCGGTCTTGGTCACGAGGTGCTGCGCGTGCTGCAGCAGTAGGGCGGTCTCGTCGCGGTCGTGCTCGTCGAGGGTGCGCAGGTACTCGGCCTTGCCCATGGCCGGGGGCCACGTGTCCGAGGTCTGCGAGGTGTCGATCAGGGCGCGCAAGTGGGTCCAGTGGTCGACGACGACCTGCAAGTCGTCGAGGGCGGTACGGGGGCGGGCGGTGTGCTGCATGGTGAGCGCTCCTGTGGTGCGTGGGGCGTAGGCTGATCACACCGCGAAGGGGACGGGGCGCCCGGTGCTTGCCGGCTTGGGGCGCCCCGCCGTCACGTTCAGCGCGGGTACTTGCGCTTGGTCGACGCCCATATGCGGGCGATGACGATCGCGGTCACGCAGACGACGACGATCGCCGCCACGGTGTTTTCGCTCATCGGCCGCTCGCGATCTCGGTGTCGGCGCTCGGCATGAACCGCGCGATCTGCCGGATCACGCGCGCCTCGACGAGATCCCACGCCCGGCCGGCGTCTGCCAGGATCCGGCGCCGCAGGTCGAGCACGGCGTGATGCGCTGCGACCGCTTCGGGCAGCGACATCGGCTCGGGCAGATCGAGGCGGCGCTCGATCCGGCCGACGGCGGCAGCGTCGAGGATCGCGTCGAGTTCAGCGAACCGCGGGGCGTCACTGTGCGGCTGCCGGTGCCGCCATGTGCGGATCTCATCGAGGGCGACGAGCGCGTAATGGGGCGCCGGGTCGGCGGCGTTTGGGGTGGCGGCGGTCTCGGTGACGGTCGCGTTTTCCACGGGGTTCCTCACAGTCTGTGGATGGCGGGCGGGTCAGAGGGTCGGCAGTACGTCGTGCACGGCGCGGCCGACCGCGTTCGGTTTCCGCTGCCGGGTCACGGGCGTGCCGTATCCGGCGAGCGGGTTCTCTCGGTGCAGCCACGCGAGGGCGAGTTCGAGCTGCACCGGGTCGAGGTCGACGAGCGCCTCGGCGTCGTCCTGGTCGAGCCCGTCGAGGTCGTCGGGCTCGCTCACGCGGCCTCGCCGGTACCGGAGTTGAGCCACGGGGCGAGGGCGCCGAGCACGACGTCGACGCGTGCCTCGGTCCGGTCGGCGATGCACCTGCAGCTCGCGGTGCGCGTGCACTTCGGGCATGGGACCGGCCTGCGCAGGGCGTGTTCGAGGACGCGCCGCACGACGAGCGGGGCGGCCGCCGTCGTGCCGCCCTCGCCCGCGGGCGAGGGCATGGCGACCGGCTCGCCGTCATGGTCGATGAACTCGACCTCGGTCGCGCCCTGGTGGCCGTGGATGAACTCGACGGACACGCGGCCGCGGTCCCAGAACACGGCCGAGGGGTGCTCGCCGCGCCACCGGACGTTCGCCGTCCCGTCCGGCCACAGCACGCCGTCGGCGACGTCGCCGAGTCCGCTGATCCCGGACACGTCCCGGCGGCGGCGCAGCACGAACCGCAGGGGCTTGAGCGGCTGGTCGGGCCGTACGACGGTGCGGCCGGTGAGTTCGCGCGTGGCCTCGTCGACGAGCGCCTGCGCCGCCTCGGCGTCGACAGCCCTGCGGGCAAACGCGAGCAGTGCCTCGACGGCGGTCATGTTCGGGTCGGTCATCGCTGCACTTCCTTGATCGTCGGTGTGTCGTACTGCCAGAGCCACAGCGACTTCCGGCCGCGGGCGGGGTGCCCTTCGGCCCGCTGCTTTGACCACGTGGCGTTCGGGCCGGAAGGGGCGCCCGCGCGGTCGGTGAGCCGCCGCCAACCGTCGGTGCGGTAGATGTGGCCGGGGTGCCGCTTGTTGTCCGAGTAGGCGACCGCCGCCGCGACGTCCCAGTACGGCCACGCGGGCGCACCCACCTGCCGCCAGAGCCGCAGCGTCACGCGCGTTGCCCATTGCTCGCCGGGGCGGGTGCAGAGACGGGCCAACTCGACCACCTGCCTGCGCGCGTATCCGCCGACGGTCGCGCTCACGGTCGAGGCGCTGATCGCGACGCTCACGGGCTCGCCGCCGACGTCGAGCCGCCACGCCTGCGAGCCGAACGGCCGGTCGCTCGGGCCGAGGTAGTGCCCCCAGCACGTGAGCAAGGCGTTCGCCGCGGCGGTGTCCGTCTCGAAGAAGCCGGCTGCGGGGGCGGTGATCGCCGCGAGGTCCAACTGCATGGCGGCGGTCACGAGCACCCCTCGCGGGTCCGGTACCGGCGGTTCACGCCGTAGCCGCGGGCGTGGTCGATCTCGGCGACGGCGGCGCCGAGGTCTGCCCAGTGACGCGCGGCGTCGGGGTCCGGCCCGAGGCGCTGCTGCTCGCGGCGGGTCCGGGCGCCGCCGAACGTGCCGTCGGGCACGGTCTCGGCGAGCAGCGGTCGGTTCTTCATGACGTCGCCTCGCTTTCCTGGGGTGCGGTGCGAGCGGCCTCGCGCGCTGTGCGCAGAGCCTCGCGGGCTCGCAGGTACTCGTCGTTCGGGCAGCCGGCCGTGATCGGGTCCGAGCCCGCCATGAGTTCGGGCCACGCGACGGGGTCGTATCCGCCGCGGCGTACGCCCTCGCGTTCGGCGCGCAGCGCGGCCCGGTAGCCGGGGATGTCGTCGGGGTCGAGCTGCGGGTGCGCGCGCGGCTCGAAGGTGCCGACGGCCCGTTCGAGCCGGCGGCGGGACTCGGCTCGCCACCGCTCGGCGATGTCCTTCGGCATGATCGCCCACGCCGACTCGGCGTAGTGGCGGCCGACTGCCTCGCCGGCGAACTGCAGGGGGACGTCCCGCAGGATCGCCGCCCACATCGAGAGCTGCGCCGCCTGCTCGGTGTCGTCGAGCCGCACGACGCGGTCGTCGACGAGGGAGATCTGCGAGAGCAGTTCGAGGGTCTCGTCGAGGGTCATGCGCTGTGTCCTCCGTTCATGCGCTCGCGCAGCCGGTCGAGTCCGGCTCGCTGCTGCTGTCCCTTGGTCATGGCGCCGGGCAGATGCACGACGACACCGCCGGGCCCGGCGGCCGGCTCGGGGCGCTCGTTCTCGGCCCACTGCTGCCAGCGGCCGCCCCACGCGGCCGCCGTCACCTGGTCGTCAGTCATGCGCCGGACGAACTTCCGGGTCACCGTGGCGATCTGCTGCGCGGTGAGCTGCTCGCGGCCGGCGTCCGCACGGGCGAGTTGCGCCGCCTGCACGTCGTCGTCGCTCGGCTGCCAGTCGGCGGGGATCGGAGAGAGAGCAGCGCGACCGCGGCCGCCCGACTCTCTACCTGCACCCCCCTCATGGGAGGGGCGGGGAGGGGAGGGGTTCCCGCGCGCACGAGTCCCCGAGCCGTCCCCTGGGGACGTACCGCCGTGACCTGCGGCGCCGTCAGAATTCCGCGACGGATTTGCGGGCGATTCCTCGTCGAATCCCTCGCGATTCCTGTGCGGATCGTCGTCGTATCCGCCGCGATTCCCCTGCGCGTCCTGCGCCGCGCGCTGCTTCCGCTTCTTCTCGGCAGCCCGATCGCGTTTCTGCTCGACCTCGGCCCGCGACGGGTTGTACGGGGCGAGGTAGTCGTGAATGTAGAAGTCGCCGGGCTGCGGCTGTACGCACTTCGGGTGCGGGCACTTATGACCGTGCTCGTGCCACAGTCCGGCCGCGAGCAGCCTTGCGATCTGCGGCTTCGAGCCGTACATCTTCGCGATGGCGCCGGGCACGATGCCGTCGGTCAGGTGTTGCGCTGCGTACGCACCGCACCGCAGCCACAGCCCGAGCGCCGCGTTCCCGGCGGCGATCATCTTCGGGTGTGAGTGGGCGTTGTCGCTAACGGCGAGCCAAGCCATCGGGGTTGTCTCCTATCCGAGGGTGAGCTGTCCCTCGGGAACCGAGGTCGTTCGGGGGCGGCGCCCCTGCCCGCGCCCGTGGGCGAGGGCAGAGGTGCCGGGGGGCGCCGTGCACTGGTGATCTATCACGTGCGAGCGGGTGCACTCCGCCTTGCGTCTGTGGCAGTGGGCCCACTGCAGGTCGGGCCCGCCCGACGCGGTGCGCACACACCAGTCGAGCCGGTTCGGCTCGCGCAGCTTGAACGCCTCGGCCGGGGTCAACTCGTCGATGTCGGCGGTCACATCGAGCGCCGCCCGGTTGCCGACGAGCTGCCGCAGCACGAACCGCCCACAACGGCATCGCACCCGGCGGGCGCCGCTGCTGCTGCTCGGGGGCCGTGTCATCAGTACTGCTCGACCCGGCTGCCACGCTTCGCGGCCCGCTCGCGCGCCTCGTGCGCCTCGAACTCGCCCTCGGTCGGGTGCTCGGCGAGCAGCAGCTCGACCGCGGTGTCGAGGTCGTACGCGGCGGGTCCCATCTCGTCGAGCGTCCCGTCGATCTTGCGCTTCCGGTACATGGCGCGCATGACTTCGCGCAGCAGCCGCATTTGATCGCCGTCGACGGCGACCTCGGCCAACTTGACCCGCATTTTCACCTGCGGGTCTTTGTCCTCGTTCGCGGCGTGACCGGTGTACGAGGTGCTCGCGAACTCGACGACCGCGACGATCCGGGCGCCGGGCGCCTCGAACAGCCCGCGGCGCAGGATCGCGGGGATCGCCTGCTGCAGCATCCCGGCGGCACTGTCGAGCTTGACCTCGACCTCGGCGTCGTCTTCCAGCCTCGGCATGGGTGGATCACTTCCTTCGCTTGTTCATGGAGTGCTGCAGCGCCGCGTACTGGCGTGCGGCCGCTGCTCGTACTTCGGGAATCGGGCAGTCGTCTCGGCGGTGCCGGCCGTACCGGATCACGAGCGACGCGACCTCGGCGTACCCGACAGCGTCCTCGGCGTGCCCGCACGGGCAGTTGAAGTCACCCGAGGCGAGGCTCTTCGCCTTGTTGCTGTCGAGGCGGACCCGCAGCCCGTAGCCGGGGTGCGGGTTGCCGATCGTCGGCCCGATCCCGTTCACGGCTGCTCGCCGCCGAGGGCGTCGACCTGGTCGTCGTCGAGCAGTCCGCACTCGTGCCAGTGCTCGACGAGGTCGCCCTGATCAGGGACCGGCGGGACCGGCCGCGATAGCGCCGCGGTGATCTCGTCCGCCGATCGGCGGCGCGGCGTCACAGCCGTGCCGGGGATTGTGGCGGCGCCGGGCGCGGCGCAGCGGCGCCTCATGCCGCGACCTCGACGCGCAGCCCGCTGCCGTCGCGATCGGCGACCGGGCCGGCCGCGGCCTCGATGACGACCTCGGCCAGCCGCGGGGGCACGGCGTTACCCACCTGCCGGAACTGCGAGGTGCGGCTGCCCGCGAGCGGGTAGTCGGCGAGGAACGACTGCAGCACGGCCGCCTCTTCAAGCTGCAGGCTGCGTTCCTCGACCCCGTCGTTCACCCACTTGCAGCGGCCCGCCGTGCCGGTGATGGTGAACGCGGGTTCGCTGATCGACCGCTCGTAACGCCCCTTCCCGCCGACGCTCTGCCCGGACTGCAGATTCCAACCCTGCCCGGAACGCAGCTTCCATGACCGGGCTCGGCCGGTGAGTGCCTGGCACGGACCGTCGGCCGGGAACTCGTTGCCGCCGGCTGCCCGCCCGCGTTCGTCCGTCGGGCGATCCCCGCGGGTGTTCACCACCACGCCGGACGGCAGCCCGAGCGCATCGGCCATCGACACCCACGGCATACCCCACAACCAGTCGCCGCGGCTCGGGTCGTAGTGCGTCGGCTCCGGCCACACGACGTCGCGGATCCGCGAGGCGGCGAGCACCGCCCGGCGCCGGGTCTGCGGCACGCCGTAGTCGGCTGCGTTCAGCACGCGCGCCGACGCCGAGTACCCCCAGCGAGTCAGCACCTCGACGTACTGCTGCCACAGCGGCAGCACGTCGGGCACCTGTTCCATCACGATCCACTCGGGGCGCAGGTCGTGATGCCACCGCATCGGCTCGGCCGCCAGGATCGACAGCTTGTCGGCGCACTCGGCCCGCAACGCGGCGCGGGTGTCCCGGCCGTGCGCAAGGTCGTCTATCGCCTGCGCGACGAGCGGCTGATCGACCTTGCCGAGCCCCTTGCCGGCGCGCGAGTACGGCGTGCACACCGGTGAGTCGACCTTGCCCGTGATGCGGCCGCGGAACGGGGCGGTCGGGTAGGCGGTCACGTCGCACCGGATCGTCGGGTGTCCGGCCGCGGCGCGGGTGGCGCACGCGTCGCGGTCGGTCTCCATGCCGACGTGCCGCTCGCCGCGCCGCTTGAGTGCGACGGCCCAACCACCGGGCCCGCCGAATCCCTCGACGATCACGAGGCGGCCCCCATCACGTAGCGCTGCGCGTACGTGTCCGGCCAATCCGCCTTGCTGAGCGCCTCGCGCTGCGCCTCGGGCATGGTGAACAGCGGCAGCCCGAGCCAGTCGAACCCGGCGGCGCGCAGCCACCACGCGTCGACCTGGTCGGCGCCCTCGTCGTCCTCGAACGTCGCACCGTCCGCGAGGAACGCGGCCGCGGTCATGTCCCGCTTGGACGCGCCGCCGTTGTCGGCCGCGAACTTCTTCAACGTCGCCGGCGCGATGTACGCCCACGGCACACCCGCGTCGACGAGCAGCGCCTGCACGACGCCATGCAGCGCCGCGACCGGCTTGAGCGACTTGGGGTGCATCTTGGTCGGTAGATCCTCGATCACCGCGAGGTCGGGCTGCTGCTTGGCGACCTCGATCGTCAGCCGGTCGCGAATCACCGTGAGGCGCTTCGGTCCGTCCTTCTGCCGGGTCCGGATTCGGAACGTCGAGCCGTCGACCCGGCAGACGCCGGTCGAGGTGATCGACAGGTCGAGCCCGATCACCTGCACGTCGGTCGGTGCCGCGGCGCGGTCGTCGAGCGGCACCTCGTCGGCCGGGATCAGTCCAGGGATCTCGGTCATGCCGCACCGCCCGACAGCGGGGCGATCGGCCCGTACAGGGACCGCACGACGTCGAGCGGCTGCACCTCGTCGTCGCCCTCGGCGTCGGCCCGCATGAGCGGCGTCCCTCGGCGGTCGAGGACACCGCGCCACCGCCACGCACGGTCGTCGACGTCGCCCCACGGCAGGGACAGGTTCCACGCGTGGCCGGTGCCGTCGGTCCACACCTTTCGGTCGCGGTCGAGGGTGCCCGCGTGGCTGTGCAGCGGCTCGACCGGCCGGTGCCCCTTCGCGTCCGGCTGCGGCGTGCAGGCGCCCCGCGGGTGCTCGGCGATGAACTGCGCCGCGACGTACCGCAGGATCGCGGCCGCGCGCAGCTTGCACACCTGGTCTTCGCCGTGCACCTCGACGTCGCCGTGCGCGTCGATCAGGAACACGAGCGGGTTCTCTTCGCGGTCGACGAACATGAATCGGTCGTTCATGCGGGGGCCCCTTCGGTGGTCGGCTCGGTCCACGGACGCAGCGGCCACGAGCCGTCGACGCGTGCCTGCGGGTCGGTCTTGCGGAAGTGCTTTTCGAGGCCGGCCGCCTGCTCGGCGGCGAGTTCGATCTGCCGGTCGTGCAGTTCGGCGAGCGTGAGGTCGCGGAATGCGTGGAAGCGCACCCGGCGCTCGCCGCGGATGTGCTCGGGCCAGTCCGCCCGCCGCATGTGCGCGAGCTGCCCGATCCGGCCGGCGATGCGCGCCGCGGTGATCGCGTCGTACGAGCAGCCGTGCGCCGCCTCGTCGTCCCACGGCAGCTCGTAGACCTGCGCGAGGGTGACGAGCTGCCGCGCCCCCTGCTCTTCGCTCGGGCGCTTGCGGTACGGGATCGCGTGCTGATCGAGTACGCGCGTGTCGATGACGTGCAGCGGGTGCCCGTCGAGCCGCTCGTGCAGGGTCGGCAGCCCGTAGCGGCGGCACTCGCGGTCGAGCATGGTGAGGTCGAACGGGACGTTGTGCCCGACGATCGCCGCGCCGCCCAACACGACGTGCGAGGCGAGGCGGGCAGCGACGTCGTTCACGACGTGCTCGGCCGGCTCGCCGTGCTCACGCGCGTACTCGGTCGTGATCTTGTGTACGGCGGTCGCCTCGGCCGGGATCTCGACGCCGGGGTCGGCGAGCCACTCGCCCGCGTCGGGGTCGAGCCCGCCGCCGCGGGTGTGCACGGCGGCGGTCACGATCCGGTCGGTCTCGACGTCGACACCGGTCGTCTCAAGGTCGAACGCCGACAGGCGCCCGAGGTGCCACGTCATCGGCGGGCCCCCGATCCGGGCTGCGCCGCCGTCGGCCACGCGGCCGCCGGGTGCGCGGTCGGCGGTTCGCTGCTCGCGTCCTGGTCGTCGTCGACGAACTCGGCGTCGACGATTCCCTCGTCGTCGTGCTGCTCGCCGTCGTCGTCCTGGTCGCCGACCTCGCCCGTCCGGGGGTCGATCCCCTTGTCGATGTCCTCGGCGATCGCCATGAGGTCGCGCGACAGCTCGTCGGACCCGTCGCGGGCGACGTGGCCGGCGCGGTTCGCCTTGTGCCACACCTGCCGCACCTCGTCGGACGTCCGGCACTTGCGCGCCTCGTCGAGGTAGTCGGGCACCTCGGCCGGCGCCGCCTCGATCGCGGGCCGCTCGATCGCGCTCGGGTCGAGGGCGGCCGCCATGGACAGCGGGCCCGACAGGGCGTGCCGCAGCGAGGGAATCGCGGGCACCACCATGACGACCGGGAACCGCTTCGTCTTGCCCCGGCGCTTCACCTCGCGCTGCTCGATCCACATACGCAGCGGCATCGGGCTCTTGCCGTCGGTCGCCGCGAGCACGGCGTCGATCCCGCCCGCCATGGCGTCGGCGGCGTAGTACGAATGCGTCTCCAGCCGCCACACGCCGAAGTCGGGGAGGTCGGCGAGCATGACGTTCAGGCGCGACGTCGGCTTGCACACGGTGCCCGCCGGCTGCTCGTGCCACTGCTCGCCGTGCTCGGCGAGGCACAGGCACGGCCGCCGCGAGAGCTTCTCGGTGATCCCGTCGCAGCGCCGGGCGCAACCGCCCCCGGTCCACAGCTCGTTGTCCTGCGACAGCGGGTCGCCGGGCGGCAGGATCGCCCGCAGCTCACGCGCCTCGGTGATGACCCGGAACTGCGAGATCTTCGAACCCTGCGGGGTCCACTCCTCGGCCGTGCCGCCGTACAGGGCGGCCGCCCGCTCGACGTACTCGCGCGAGTGCGACGACAGGATGAACGTCGCGCTGCGCTGCGCGATCGCCCGCTTCTTCGGGTCGGGGTGAGGGGTGCTGTACCCGGTGCGGATCCGGCCGAGTTCGGCGCCCGCCCGCCTCATGGTCATGATGCGCGATCCCATGGTCACGCTGCCTTTCGTTCGGATGCGCCCGGCGCCCACGGCGGGACGACCGCCGGGTACACGCTCGGGGCGCCGTGCAGGTATCGAGCGGTGCGCATGGCACCGAGGAACGCGGCGAACTGCTCGCGGCCGGACGGCACTTCGATGAACCGGTGCGACCGCGGCCGCAGGTTCAGCAGCGCCGTACGGTGCACCCGCGGCGCCGCCTCGCTGCTGTCGTCGGGCAGCAGCCACTCGGGGGCGTGCCGCAGCGCAGCGAGCTGCAGCGGCTGCTCGTCGTACACCGTGTCGGCCGGCTTCTTCGCCGACGTCTTGTAGTCGACGAGCCAGAGCTGCCGCCGCCGGTACCGGCCCGTCGGCAGCCACACCCACAGATCGCCGGTCCCGGCGTAGCCGCGGGCCCGGTGCACGACGGTCGTCTCAACGGCCTCGATGTCCCGCTCGAAGTCGACCCGCCACAGCCGGAACCACGCGGCCAACTGCACGGCGTACGGCTCGACTTCCTCGTCGTACGGGTGCGGGGTGTTCAGCACGAGCGCGACGGCCCGCAGGTGCACACGGGTGCCGAGGTTCTGCGCCCGCTCGGTGTAGTGCCGCGAGACGGCGACGAGTTCCTTCCGCAGCGCGGTCGGCTCGGTGCGGGCCCGGCGGGCGGTCGCGATCGGCTCGGCGATCACGGCGTCGGCGGTGAGGCCGGCGGCCCACGGCACGAGCGCCGGTTTCGCGATGCTCGACAGCGCGTTCGTGACGCTGATCAAGGGCGGGCCCCCGGCGGGGTCGTCGTAGTACCGACCCCGCTCGGTGTCCCTCGCCCACTTCGGGTCGGTCATCGCGCCGCACCCACCCACACCGCGGCGTGCCCGTCGCGGGCACCGTGGAAGAACGCGGCGATGCGGGCGCGGCGCCGGGCTCGGGCGAACGCCGAGTCGGGCAGCGCGGACGGGCGCGGGCAGGTGCACGGCAGCACGGTCGGGAACTCGCACGGGCGCGGGTGTCGCTGCTCGTGAGTGGACTCGCCCTGTTGCGACGATCCGCCGCGGGTGTCCTTCTCACGGGTGAGGGCGTCGGCCTCGATCTGGTCGAGCAGCCGGTCGGCGCCGGGCGCCCCGTAGCCGGCCCGCATGAGGGCGGCGTGCACTTCGGTGCGGGCGTTCACGCCGCCGCACCTCCCTCGGCGTGCGAGGCGGCGGCCGCGCGGCGGTCGGCGAGGGACCGCAACTGCCCGGCGAGGCTGAGCGTCAGCAGTCGCTCGGCGAGGCGTCCGCACTGCCGGCCGTACACCGGCATCTTGGTGCGCACCGTGGCGACGAGGTCGTCGACGAGCCCCTCGAACGGGAGGTCGCCGGGGCGCTCGATCAGGTGCGGGTCACGGGCCTGCATGTCGTACAGCCCGTCGAGGCGGTCGGCGAACTCGTCGGTGAGCAGCAGCTCGACGACGTCGGTTACGACGCCCTGCACGAACGCCTCGACGTCGAGCGTCACGCCCGTGGGGATCGGCTCGGTCGTGATGCGGTATGGCCCGTCAACGGGCGTGTTGGTGTTGGTCATCGGGAACCCCCGGCAGAAGATGCGAGCAGCAGAGCGATCGCGACGAGCGCGATGATCACGGCGGCGGTGATGTTGTCGGCACTCACGGACGGACCGCCGTCCGCCGGCCGCGGGCGATGTGCATCTCGCCGTACAGGGCGGGCACGCCGACGCCGACGAGGCGGGCGCGGACACCGCCGTACGTACAGCGGACGGTCATCGCGACGCCGGTCGAGTCGGCTCGGGCGTCGCCGACGCCGAGGGCGTGCATCCACTGCTTCCAGTCGGCGAGCGACTCGGGGTGCACGACGATCCGCACCTCGCCGCCGACCGCGGACACGTCGGGCTTGCCCGGCATGCCGTCGGCCTGCGCGCGTGTGGCGTCGGCGACGCCCTTCGCCCGACGGCACTGGTCGAGGGCAGCGACAGCGGCCGGGCTCGCGGCGGGCCGGTTCCGGCCGGGCGTCATGAACGGGTCGGTGGACGGGGCGAGCAGCCCCAACTCGTCGAGCGCCTGCGCTGCTTCGAGGGCGGGGTCGCCCGTCTTGCCGTGCACGACCGCGGCGGCGATTGCGCGGGCGGCCCGCTCGATGTTCGGGTTCGTCATGCCGTCACCGCGCCGCGGAACTCGGCGGGCACGAACTCGTCGTGAACGAGGGCGACGTGCACGCGGATCCGGACGGTCGAGCCGTCGGCGCGGCGGGGCGTCTCGGTACGCAGCGTCCACAGCGAGGCGCCGTCGAGGGCGGGCGCCCGGTTGACATCGCCGCCGAGTGCGAACGTCCACGCGGCGAACTGCTCGCCGTCGGCGACGACGACGTGTACGCCGTCCTCGCGGACCAACGGAGGCCGCACGGTGGGCAAGTTGAGGTAGTCGATCGCGGCCTCGACCGCGACGAGCTGCGGGTCGATCGCCGGCGCTTTCGCGGTGCGGAGGGGGATAGGCTGTGTGCTCAAGGCACTCGCCTCGCTTTCTGCAGTAGTTGAGTGGGGCGCGAGCCGACAGGGGTCGTTCCGGACCGGCATCCGGGTCGGCCCCGACTTGCGTCCGGGGGAAGATCAGGCGGCGGCGCTGCCGGGGCGGTACTGCGCGAGCTGTCGCTCGGTCGCGGCCCGCTTCTTCGCCTGTTCGATCTCGCGCTTCGCGCGGCGGGCGGCCGCCGACTTGAGGGCGAGCGCGCTGTAATGCGCCTTGCGCAGCGACTCGGCGACCTTCGCGATCTCGGCCTCGGTGGCGTCGGGGTGCTTCGCTCGCGCCATGTCGAGGAATCGCGTGTGGTGCGACGCCCTACGGGCGGCGGCGGTACGGGCCGACCGGTCCGTCGTGTTCGCCCAACTCGTGTGAGCCGCGAACCTCATCTGCTGCGACCGCTCGCTCGTGTTCACGGTGAGTTCCTCCTCTGCTGTGGCTGCCCTCGCCCATGGGCGTGGGCAGTCGGTCGTAAAAAAGAGCGTCCCTGCGGACGGCGAGAACCTCGCATATGCGGTCGGCAACGTCCTCCGTGACTGAAGGTCGCTCCCCCGACAGCAGCGCGCCGATCTTGCTCTTCGAGACTCCTACGGCGGCGGCGAACTTCCGGATATCCAGCGAGCTTCCGGCCGGCCCCCACGTCATCAGCCCGCGCAGCACCTGCCGGTCGGTCAGATAGAGCCGGGTTTGGGTCATGGATGCGCCTCCGCTTAGCTGCCCACGATCGTGGGCAGCTCCAGTAGAGCACATCGCATGAGCGGTGTCCACGATCGTGGGCAGCTCGCGCGAAGGGTCAAGAATCGGCCGAGCATCTCCCCCCGGCCCCCACTACTGCCCTCGATCGTGGACAATGTCCCGCAGGTGAAAAAGGTTGTACGCCCTGACCTGCGAATTCGTATATTCGCCCGGTTTTGGGCGTGGACTGATTGAGACGAGAGAGGCGGAGGGATGCCGCAGCAGCGGAACGCGCTCACGGAACTCGTGAAGGCGCATGTCGGCGCGGGGCGCCGGATGTCCACGCGAGAGTTCAGCGCTGTCGCCGTGGATCCCGACACCGATTGGTCGCCGGGGAAGAGTCTCGTCGCGAAGATCATCGCCGGTCAGGGGTACGACGTGACGCCCCAACTCGTCGGCGCGGTCGCTATCGGCCTCGGCGTCGACCGCGAGATCGTCGCGGCCGCCGCGCACCTGCAAGTGATCGGGTACACCGACGCCGAACTGTCCAAGGGGGCGCCGGCCCGGCTCGTTCGGATGCTCGGCAGCGAGGACGCGCCGACCGACAAGGCGCAGGCGGTAGCCGACCGCTGGGACGCCGAACAGTGAGCACTCACCCGATCGGGTGAGCTTTCTGTAAAGGCGCGTTTAGGTTGTTGCCTCGCGGTGACGAGATCACCGCCTGTTGCTGGTGATACGCGCTGTGCTTACGGTCCCGCTCGTCGTAGAGTGATCGAACCTCGCGCGTGTCGAACGCCGGTTCGATTTGTGCTGCTGTTGTACCGGCGGGAACAGGGGGTCATGTGACAGATGTGCGAGTGGAACGGGTCGACCTCGACCTCGGTACGCCGATGATGTATCGCGACTTTGGTGCGTACGTCCGGCTCGCTCACGATCCCCAACAGATCGACGAGGCTGCGGCACTCGCGTTGCTCTGCCTCCGAATGCCACAGCTCGTCGGGAACCTCGAAGTGCGCCGGGTTCCGTAAACCCCCCACAAGGTCGCACGACAACGCCCCGGCATCCGGCTCGCCGACGAGCCGGGCACCGGGGCGCAACCGTGCTCAGCCGAGGCGGTCGGCCGGACTGAGGCGCGCGTGAGCCGCACGGGCCCGCTCGGCGCCCGCCGACGCGGCGTAGCGCGAAAGCATCTGTCGCGACTTCCACCCCGTGATGCGCATGAGGTCGTCCTCATTGCCGCCGTTGACCTTCCACAGGTGGGCGAAGGTGTGCCGGAACTGATGCGGGTGGATCGGCTCGATCCCCGCCTCGACGCACCGCCGCTTGAGTAGCTTGTTCACGCCCGAGATCGTGAGCCGGTGCCCGTTGTTGCGGTCGCCCCACCACAGCCACATGTCCTCGTGAAGTTCCTTCTTCTTGTGTTTCGCGGCCGCCCGAAAGTACCGGTCGAGGGCGGCGGCGCAGGTGCGGCCGAACGGCACCGACCGCCACTTGTCGCCCTTGCCGAGGACGCGCAGCACCATCATGTCGAGGTCGAGGTCGCCGACCCGTCGCTCGGTCAACTCGGACAGGCGCACGCCGGTATCGAGGAACAGCATCAAGATCGCCGTGTCGCGCCGGTCGACGTACGACCGCCCCTTGCAGACCTTGAACAGCTTCGCGAGATCGTCCTCGGTGATGACGGGCACCTCGGTCTCGGGCACGGCCGGTGGCTTCATCGTCCGCATTGGCGAGCGGTCGATCTCCTCCTCGTCCATCAGCCAGTTGAAGAAGGTTTTCAGCGCCCGGAAGTGCTGGTGCGCGTTCGCCGGTGACGTCCGCTTGATCGTGGCGGCGACGTACGCCTCGACGTGCTCGCGGTGAACCTCGTCGAGGTCGGTCGGCGCCGGCCGCCCGGTGTTGCCCTCGTCGTCGACGACGGGCTTGTACCCCTCGTCGGCGTCGACCAGGAAGCGGGCGAACGATCTGACGGCGTTTCCGTAGATACGGATCGTGTTGTCGGCCTTGTTCTGTGACTTGAGGGCACGCAGCCATGAGGCAGCCATGGGCCCGATGTTGTAGCGCTCATCGTCCATGCCATAACCATGATGCCCACGATCGTGGGCAGTCAAGGCGCTTGCCCCAGTAGCGATGTGCATCGGGCCAGAAATGAAAAAGACCAGCGTTTCCGCTGGTCAGAGGGTGTTTGCGCCCCCGGCAGGACTCGAACCTGCGGCCAAGCGCTTAGAAGGCGCCTGCTCTATCCACTGAGCTACGGGGGCCGGGTGTGGCCTCGGTCGTGGTGCCCGGGTGTGGGCTGAACCCTGACGTCGCCGGGGACAAGGATAGGGCTCCCCGATCCATGTCCCTGCCGCCTCTCCTCCGTGGCTCGATGTGGAGGTTCGGTGAAGCGGTCCTGATAATCGCAGGCAGTGATGAATCGTGCATCGCTTTTGACGCCTCGGACCACGGGTGTTGTGCACTCGTTATGCCTGGCCCCGGCGGGTGTCCCGGACGTCCCTTCCATCCCTTCTGTCCTGTCGGCGCGCAGGGATGCCCATATGCTTCAGAATTCCCCTGAAATTGGGCATTCTTCGCATGTGGTGACCTTGGACGTACGGCCTCAGCTGCTCGACGCACTCTCCGCCCTGCGCGACCGTGTCGCCGCCGCACGCTTCCCGCTGCCGCTGGCGGGGGCCCCACGCGCGCGTGCCAACCGCGACGAACTGCTCGCGCAACTGGACGACTACCTGGTGCCCAGGCTCAGAGACCCTGAAGCGCCACTGCTCGTCGTCGTGGGCGGATCCACCGGGGCGGGCAAGTCGACCCTCGTCAACTCGCTCGTGGGGCGGCGGGTCAGCGAGGCGGGGGTGCTGCGGCCGACGACCCGTACCCCGGTGCTGGTGTGCCACCCGGAGGACCATCACTGGTTCAGCGGCATGCGGGTGCTGCCCGATCTCACCCGCGTCTGGGTGCCCCAGCAGGAGCCGGACGATCTGCTGCTGCCTGGCGAGCACCCCGCGCGCGTGCTGCGTATCGAGACCGCCGACACCCTCCCGCGCGGCCTCGCCCTGCTCGATGCGCCCGACATCGACTCCCTCGTCGCCGACAACCGGGTGCTCGCCGCCGAGCTGATCTGCGCCGCCGACATCTGGATCATGGTCACCACCGCCGCCCGCTACGCCGACGCCGTGCCCTGGCACCTGCTGCGCACCGCCAAGGAGTACCACGCGACCCTGGTGACCGTGCTCGACCGGGTTCCCCACCAGGTCGTCTCCGAGGTGTCCCGCCAGTACGGCGCCCTGCTGACCAAAGCCGGCCTCGGCGAGGTGCCCCGCTTCACCGTGCCCGAGCTGCCCGAGTCCGCCTGGGGCGGCGGCCTGCTGCCCGCCAGCGCCGTGGCCCAGCTGCGCACCTGGCTGGTGCACCAGGCCCAGGACCCGGGCGCCCGCCAGTACGTCATGGCCCGCACGGCGTACGGCGTCCTCGACTCGCTCAAGGCCCGCATGCCCGAACTGGCCGGTGCCGCCGCCGCGCAGTACGCCGCCGCCCTGCGGCTCACCGCCGCCGTAGACGCCGCCTACGACAGCGAGCACACGCGCGTGCGCAGCCGCCTGCAGGCCGGAGCCGTCCTCGCCGGAGGCGCCCTCAAACGCTGGCGGGCCTTCCCCCTCGACTGCACCGCCGCCGAACTGCTCGACGCGCTCGTGGAGAGCCTCGGCGCCTTGCTGCTGTGCGCCGTCACTGCCGCCGACGAGCGCGTCGACGACGCCTGGCGCCGCGAGCCCGCCTCGGACGCACCGGAGCTGCTCGCCGCCCGTGACCCCGAGCCGGAGAGCGCCGAACACCGCATCGGGATGGCCGTACGGCGGTGGCGGCGCGAGCTGGAGGAGTTCGCCGAGGAGGAGATCCGGGACGTCGACCGGAGCCAGGCCCCCGACCCCGAGACGGTCGCCGCGCTGGTGGCCACCGCGCTGCTCGGCGGACGCCGGGCGCGCTCCGCGGGCGAGCGGCTCGCCGAGCGGCTCGGGGCACACGGGGCGCTGCGGCTGCGCGACCGGGGCGGACGGCTGCTCGCCGAGCACGTCGACCGTGTCCTGCACACCGAGCGCGAGCGCCGTCTCGCCCCACTCGACGGACTCGACGTCCATCCCGAACCGCAGGCCGAGCTCATCGCCGCGCTGTCCGTACTGCAGAAGGAGAGGTGACCGGTGACCGCCGTCGCTGACCAGGACCACACGGATCACTCGGATCACTCGGATCACTCAAATCACTCGGGTCACTCGGGCCCTGGGAAGCACATCGCTCACGCCGGCAGCCCTGGTGACTCCCGGGACGGTGACCGGGGCGAGCAGGGCCCGGACGTCGTGGGGGAGGCCTCTCACGAGCCGGAACGGGCCGGGCGGGCGGACGGGTCCGGGTCCGGGGCCGCTGCCGGGGCGGAGGGCGGCGAGGCGTCGGCGGGGGTGCCGGAGGAGGGGGCGGAGATGGCGGCGGATGGCGGGCACGCGCGCGTGCCGTCGGAAGAGGCGGCGGCTGGCGCCGGGGCCGGGGCTCCGCGGCGTACGGACGACTCGCGGCATACGGCCGATTCACGCGGGGCGGCCGACTCGCGGGGCACGGCCGACTCGCCGGGTGCCGACGGTGGTGAGGCGCGGCGCGAGGAGGGCGGCACGGGTACCTGGGACGACGGGCTGATCGCACGGCGGGTGAACGAGGGCGAGCAGGCGGCGGCCGCCGTGGCGGAGAGCCGGGCGCCCGTGCCGCAGACCGCGGCCCCGCTGGCGTACGACGGGGCGCTGCGGTCCAGGCTGGACGCCCTGCGCGAACTGGTGGGGCTCTCCCGCACCCGGCTGGACAGCCGCACGCTCGCCGAGGCGGGCCGGGTGCTCGACGAGGCGGCCGCGCGGCGCAGGCTCTCCGGGCAGCACACGGTCGTCGCCATCGCGGGCGCCACCGGCAGCGGCAAGTCCCAGCTGTTCAACGCGCTCGCCGGTGTGACGATCTCGGAGACCGGCGTACGACGGCCGACCACGGCCTCGCCGATCGCGTGCAGTTGGAGCGACGGGGCGGCGACCCTCATCGACCGGATCGGCATCCCGGGCCGGCTGCGCCGACGGCCGGTGCAGAGCCCCGAGGCGGAGGCCCAGTTGCGCGGGCTGGTCCTGATCGACCTGCCCGACGTCGACTCCGCCGCCGTACAGCATCGCGAGCAGGCGGAACGGGTGCTCGCCCTGGTCGACGCGGTGATCTGGGTCGTGGACCCGGAGAAGTACGCCGACGCCGTGCTGCACGAGCGCTATCTGCGGCCGATGGCCGGGCACGCGGAGGTGATGTTCGTCGTCCTCAACCAGGTCGACCGGCTGCCCGGGGAGGCCACCGAGCAGGTCCTCGACGATCTGCGCAGACTGCTCGACGAGGACGGGATCGCGCTCGGCGAGTACGGCGAACCCGGCGCGCACGTGCTCGCGCTGTCCGCGCTCACCGGGGACGGACTCGGTGAACTGCGCGAGGCCCTCGGCCAGTTCGTCGCCGAGCGGGGCGCTCCGGCGCGGCGGGTCGCCGCCGATCTGGACTCCGCGGCGGCGGGGCTGCGGCCGGTGTACGCGACCGGGCTGCGGATGGGGCTCAGCGAGGAGGCGCGCGACGAGTTCGCCGCCCGGCTCGCGGACGCCGTGGGCGCGACCGCGGCCGGTGAGGCCGCCGAACGGGCCTGGCTGCGCAACGCCAACCGCGCGTGCGGGACGCCGTGGCTGCGGCTGTGGCGGTGGTACCAGGACCGGTACGACCCGGTGACCGGGCGGCTGCCGCTGCGTTCCCAGGCGGACGAGGAGGCGACCGCGCGGCAGCGGGTGGAGCAGGCCGTACGGATCGTCGCCGAACGGGCGGCGGCCGGGATGCCGGCTCCCTGGGCGCAGGCGGTGCGGGAGGCGGCGGCGCGCGGTGCCCATGGGCTGCCCGAGGCGCTGGACGAGCTGGCCTCCCGGGCGGGGCTGCCGGCCGGGAGGCCGCCGCGGCCCGGCTGGTGGCCGGTGGCCGTGCTGTCCCAGGCCGCGATGACGATTCTTCAGGTCGTCGGGGGGCTGTGGCTGGTTGCGCAGATCGTCGGTGTCATGGCGCCGAACCTGGGTGTGCCGGTGCTGCTGATGGTCCTCGGGATCGTCGGCGGACCGCTGGTCGAGTGGGGCTGCCGGATGGCCGCGAGAGGGCCCGCCCGGCGCTATGGGCAGGAGGCCGAGCGCAGACTGCGGGAGGCGGCCTCGGGGTGTGGCCGGGCGCGGGTCCTGGATCCGGTGGCGGCGGAGCTCTTGCGGTACCGGGAGGTCCGGGAGCAGTACGGGAGGGTTGTGGGGGTGGGCTGAGGGGCGTGGCCGAAGGGGGTGGCGCCGGGTGGGAGGGGCCGGGCCCTGTGGGAGGGGCGGGGCCCTGTGGGTGGTTGGTCCCCTCGGCGACGAGGGTCACTCGGGCGGGTGGCCGGGTTTTCCACAGGTCGACGATGGGTCCACAGGGCGCGGCGGGTCCCGTGCGGCGCGGGCAGTCTGGCATCGCAGCCGGACGGGAGCGGCCCGTGCGGGAGTCCACCCGGTGGAAGACGGCCGGGCGTGGGAGGGGTTCGCGATGAACGAGACGATGATCTGCGCGGTCGGCCGGGTGGCCACCCAGCCGGTGTACCGGGAGCTGGCGGCGGGGCCGTCGGCGCGGTTCCGGCTGGCGGTGACCGCGCGCTACTGGGACCGCGAGAAGAGCGTGTGGACCGACGGGCACACCAACTTCTTCACGGTGTGGGCCAGGCGCCAGCTCGCCACCAACGCGGCGGCGTCGCTGAACGTCGGCGACCCGGTGCTGGTGCAGGGCAGGCTGAAGGTCCGCCAGGACGTGCGCGAGGGGCAGAACTGGACCTCGGCCGACATCGACGCGGTGGCCATCGGCCACGACCTGGGCTGGGGTACGTCCGCCTTCCGGCGGGGCGGCGCGAAGGCGGAGGCGGAGGCGGGGGAGGAGGCCGCGGCGGGGCGGGCCGAGCCCAACTGGGAGACCCCGGTGGCGGATTCCGTGGAGGGGGCGGAGGGACGGGACGGACCGGGTGGGCCGGAGAGCCCGAACCCGTCACACACGGTTCAACAGACGCTCGAAACTGCGGCGGTGACGTGACGTCAGGCCACTGGGCCTGGCCCGGACCCGCCCGAGGACCGGACCCGGCCCGAACCCCGGTCCGCCGGCCGAAGATCCCCAACGCGACGCCGAACGCACGCCGAACGCACGCCGAACGCACAGCGAACGAACCGGTGGATTTGTCGATAAGCCCTGCTCGCGGGCCGGTTCCGGCGATAACGATTGCGAGTCGGATCGGCGGTCCGACGGTATGACGGGGAAGAGCGGTGCGCGGTCTACCTAGGATGCCGAGAGTAGTTCTCGGGGCTGCTGATGCTGCTGGTGAGACCCGGGGCCGGTGCGACCTCCGGTCCAACTGGTCCTGTGAGAAGGAGAATTGTGTGATGTCTTCGCTCACCGTGCCGGTCGCCGTGTCCGCGCGCGGGCGGGGCGCGGTGCGCCTGGCCGCCGCGGCGCTGGTGTCCGGGCTCGTCGCCGCCGGTGTGCTGGCCGCCGCGCAGCCGGCCGCCGCCGACGAGGCGCCGGAGCGGGGACAGGGCGGGGCCGTCGCCACCATGGGCGGCATGGAGACCTACGGCACGGCGGTCATCCACGGCGAGGGCGGGGACCAGGAGGTCCCGGCGGGCCTGTTCGAGATGTCCGTCGAGGGCGGCGGCACGCTGCGCACGTACTGCGTGGATCTGTACCACCCGACGCAGCGGGAGGCGAAGTACCGCGAGACGTCCTGGAGCGGGACCTCGCTGGGTGCCAACAAGAACGCGGGCAAGATCCGCTGGATTCTGCAGAACTCCTATCCGCAGGTGAACGACCTCGCGGAGCTGGCCCGGCGGGCGGGCATCGGCGCGGGCCTGACCGAGCAGGACGCGGCGGCCGGCACCCAGGTGGCGATCTGGCGCTGGTCCGACGGCGCCGACGTCGTGGCCCTCGACCCGCAGGCCGAGCGGCTGGCCGACCATCTGGAGAAGAGCGCCCGTTCCCTGGCGGAACCGAACGCCTCGCTGACCCTGGACCCGCCCGCGGTGTCCGGGCGGCCCGGCGGGCTGCTCGGCCCGGTGACCGTGCACACCAACGCGCGGAGCGTGACGCTGACGCCGCCGGCGGACAGTGTGGCGAGCGGGGTGCGGGTCGTCGGCAAGGACGGCAAGCCCGTCACCACCGCGCGCGACGGCAGCCGGCTGTTCTTCGAGGTGCCCGAGGACACGGCGCCCGGCTCGGCCGAACTGACCGTGCAGGCCTCCACCACCGTGCCGGTCGGGCGGGTCTTCGCCGCCGAGAGCCGCAGCCAGACGCAGATCCTGGCGGGTTCCAGCGAGTCGACCGTCTCGGCCACGGCGAGCGCGACCTGGGCGGACCGCGGTGCGATACCGGCCCTGTCGGCCCGCGAGAACTGCGCCGAGGGCGGGGTCGACCTCACCGCCGCCAACACCGGCGACCGGCCGTTCACCTTCGAGCTGATGGGCGTGGAGCACACCATCCCGGCCGGGACCACACGCACGGTGACCGTCCCGCTCCAGGAGGACCAGGCCTACGACTTCACGATCACCGGCCCGGACGGCTTCGCGAAGCGCTTCAGCGGCGTCCTCGACTGCCGCACCCAGGGTGACACCACCGCCGACGAACGCACCCAGCTGATGACCGAGCCCAGCCCTGCCACCGTCGGCGGCACCCCCGCCGACGTCAACCTCGCCAGCACCGGCAGCACGGACATCACCCCCCTCATCGGCGGCACAGCGATCGCCCTTGTCCTCATCGGCGGAGCGGTCCTGATCCTCCTGCGCGGCAGACAGCAGGGCACCGGGGACTGATCCGAAGCCCCGGGAACCTCCCCGGAAGCCGGAGCTCCCCGACCGGGTGTGCCCTGGGTCAGAGGCTCAGCGCCTTGCTGTTCTGTCCACCGTCAAGGCCCTGAGCCCGCCTCGGGCGCGTGCCGCCTTGCCGGCGAGGACACCGCACTGTCCCCGCCAGCTGCGGCCCCGCCCGGCCGCACGCTGGGCCGCGTGCGCGGACGCGGGCGTGGGGGACGTTGACTGCGCCGGCCTGCGGAGAGTTCGTCCGGGGCAGACGGCTGGTTCCAACTCATTTGATGGAAGGCGGAGTTGGCGTGGAGGCCGGGGGCAGGAAGAGGTGAAGCTCCTCAGACGGCGGGCGTGGCACGAGCTTCAGTCGCCCGCGAACCACAGGTAGCTGCCTCGGGTGGCCGCGCACTGTTGCAGCATCGTGGCCAGGTCGTCCAGCGCGGCAAGCTGACGCTCATCACCGCACCGTTGCCTCAGATCGTGGATCTCTCGGAGGGCGGCGGCGGCCTCCTGCTCGTTCATCAACGTATCCCCGTACGGATCGACGGCAGTGAGCCTTCCGGAGACCCCAAGGAGCTGGAGCGAGCCGAGTGCGTCGGCCAGCGCGTCGCCGTGCCCGTAAGAGCTCCGCAGGAGTGTTGCGCGGGACTTGCGCCAGTTGTTGCGGGCCGGCCGTGCTGAGTGCAGCTCCAGATCAATCCCCATGCTCCATGATGCAACTCTGGCCCGCTGCACGGCCATAACTGATCACGGAGCCATCGGCCCCTTGGTATGCCTTGTCCGCCCAGCACTTGAGTGCGGCAGCGGCGAGAGCGTCGACGATCCCGTGCCTGTCGGCTTGCCCTGGAGGGGACGCCCTGCCTCTTTCGGTGCGACATCGCGGAGCCAATCGGCGAGCGCGGCGAAGTCGGTGTCTTCGAGGCCCTTGGCCGGGTCTACGCGATGGAGTAGCGCCGGGCCGGGGTGATCGGCGGCGACCCACCGGCGGTCCATGGCACTGATCTCGTCGTCGACCCAGATGAACGGCCGGCCGTCGGCCCACTCGACAAGAGGGCGGGTCTTCCAGTGCAGGCCGCGCGGGCCTTCCTCGGTTCGGGTGTCCGGCCACTCCAACACGGGCAGCTTCGGCAGCCCGATGTACGGGGAGACGACTTCGTTCGCCTCCTCCATCCAGGTCGTGGCCCAGACGAGATCGCAGCCGAGGGCCAGGAGGCGCGCCCCGGTTCCCGGGTCGAGTCGGCCCAGCAGGGGGTGTTCGTGATCGGCGGACGTCGGGGCGTGGGCGACGGTCGCCCGCGGGTGACCGGACGCCGACCCGAACGGGATGAGGGGGCCGTCGACGTCGAGGAAGAGAAGGGGGAGGCCCCCAGGGCTGGCCATAGCGGCACGGTAGCCCCGCGCTCCGGGGGAGGGGCGCCGCCGGGCTGGGCCGTCTCCGGGCCGTGCGAGGGCGCCCTAGGGCAGTCGACAGCGACCGGCAGTGACGGACGGGCCGTAGCCCCCAGCAGTAAGACCCCAGGTCACAGCGCCCCGACCATACGTATTTCCCCCCAGGGGTGGCCGTCCGGCAAGATGGGGTGTATCTGCCCACTGCCAGATTTCAAGCTGCCGGACGGTTTCTCTTGGCTGAGTTCATTTACACCATGCGCAAGGCGCGCAAAGCGCACGGCGACAAGGTGATCCTCGACGACGTCACCCTGAACTTCCTTCCGGGTGCGAAGATCGGCGTCGTCGGCCCGAACGGTGCCGGTAAGTCGACCGTTCTGAAGATCATGGCGGGGCTGGAGCAGCCGTCGAACGGTGACGCGTTCCTGTCGCCCGGTTACACGGTGGGCATCCTGCTTCAGGAGCCCCCGCTGACCGAGGAGAAGACCGTCCTGGAGAACGTCCAGGAGGGTGTCGCCGAGGTCAAGGGCAAGCTCGACCGGTTCAACGAGATCGCCGAGCTGATGGCGACCGACTACTCGGACGCGCTGCTGGAGGAGATGGGCAAGCTCCAGGAGGAGCTCGACCACGCCAACGCCTGGGACCTCGACGCCCAGCTGGAGCAGGCCATGGACGCCCTGGGCTGCCCGCCCGGCGACTGGCAGGTCACCAACCTCTCCGGTGGTGAGAAGCGCCGCGTCGCGCTCTGCAAGCTCCTGCTCGAGGCGCCCGACCTGCTGCTCCTCGACGAGCCCACCAACCACCTCGACGCCGAGTCCGTGAACTGGCTGGAGCAGCACCTCGCCAAGTACGAGGGCACCATCGTGGCCGTCACCCACGACCGGTACTTCCTCGACAACGTCGCGGGCTGGATCTGCGAGGTCGACCGCGGCCGTCTGCACGGCTACGAGGGCAACTACTCCAAGTACCTGGAGACCAAGGCCTCCCGTCTCAAGGTCGAGGGCCAGAAGGACGCCAAGCGGCAGAAGCGCCTCAAGGAAGAGCTGGAGTGGGTGCGCTCCAACGCCAAGGGACGACAGGCCAAGTCCAAGGCCCGTCTGGCGCGCTACGAGGAGATGGCCGCCGAGGCCGACAAGATGCGGAAGCTGGACTTCGAGGAGATCCAGATCCCCCCGGGCCCGCGTCTGGGCAACGTGGTCGTCGAGGTCAACAACCTCAGCAAGTCCTTCGGCGACAAGGTCCTCGTCGACGACCTCAGCTTCACGCTGCCGCGCAACGGCATCGTCGGTGTCATCGGTCCGAACGGCGCGGGCAAGACCACGCTGTTCAAGATGATCCAGGGTCTGGAGCAGCCCGACTCCGGCACGATCAAGGTCGGCGAGACCGTCAAGATCTCCTACGTCGACCAGAGCCGCGAGAACATCGACCCCAAGAAGACGCTGTGGGCCGTCGTCAGCGACGAGCTCGACTACATCAACGTCGGCCAGGTCGAGATGCCCTCGCGGGCCTACGTCTCCGCGTTCGGCTTCAAGGGCCCGGACCAGCAGAAGCCGGCCGGTGTGCTCTCCGGCGGTGAGCGCAACCGTCTGAACCTGGCGCTGACCCTCAAGCAGGGCGGCAACCTGCTGCTCCTCGACGAGCCGACCAACGACCTCGACGTCGAGACCCTGTCCTCGCTGGAGAACGCGCTGCTGGACTTCCCCGGCTGCGCCGTGGTCGTCTCCCACGACCGCTGGTTCCTCGACCGAGTCGCCACGCACATCCTGGCGTACGAGGGCGAGTCCAAGTGGTTCTGGTTCGAGGGCAACTTCGAGTCGTACGAGAAGAACAAGATCGAGCGGCTCGGCGCGGACGCGGCGCGTCCGCACCGAGCCACCTACAAGAAGCTGACCCGGGGCTGATCTCTTGCGCCACCTCTACCGCTGCCCGCTGCGCTGGGCGGACATGGACGCGTACGGCCACGTCAACAACGTGGTGTTCCTTCGCTATCTGGAGGAAGCCCGGATCGACTTCCTGTTCCGTCCGGAGAAGGATTTCCAGCAGGGGTCCGTGGTGGCGCGCCACGAGATCGACTACAAGCGGCAGCTCGTCCACCGGCACAGCCCCGTGGACATCGAGCTGTGGGTCACGCAGATACGGGCGGCGTCCTTCACCCTCACCTACGAGGTGAAGGACGACGACCAGGTCTATGTACGGGCCTCGACGGTCATCGTGCCGTTCGACTTCGAGGCTCAGCGGCCGCGCCGGATCACCGCGGAGGAGCGGGAGTTCCTCCAGGAGTACACGGACGACGACGCCGAGGCCACCGTTCCCGCCGGCTCCGGCTCCGGCTCCGGCTCCGGCGACAAGGAGGAGGCCGTCGCCGCATGACGGTGCTCCATCTCGCCGACGAGGGGGAGGCGGCGGATCTCGCGGCCTTCCTCTCCCGGCTGTTGCACTACGACCGTGCCGCCGCGGTGCGCCTCCAGGCGGCGGGCACGGCGCTGGCCGTGTTCGGGCGGCCGCCGTCCTTCGAGGTGCTGGCGATCCGCGCGGTGCGGTTGGGCAAGCCGTACGAGAACGGGCTCGACGTCACGCTCGACGTGACCGTCTCCGTCGGTGAACTCCTGGACGGGGTAGACGAGTCGGCTGCCACCGTGGCTGTGCCGGGGGCGGTGACCGGGCCTTCGTGGGCCGGGGTGCTGCCGCCTCGGGGTGGGTGGGTGCCGGTGGGTGGGTTGCCGGCGGTCGATGAGTTGCGGGCCATGGTCGCCGCGGGGGTTGCCGAGTTTCGGGCTCGGAGCGAGGAGTTGGGAGCCGAGGGGCGTACTCGGGCCGAGCTCGATCGGATCGGGCGGGACGTCTGGGCGCGGGGCGTCGCTGAGACGGGGTTGCCTGTGCGGGTGGTGCATGCGGCGCAGGCGCTCGGGTTCTTGCGGGGTGGGGATCCTGTGCTGTTCTCGTCGGGGCCGTGGTTGCGGTTGCGTACGGCTTATGGGTCTGTTGCCGTGCGGCGGGGTGGGGTTGGGGTGTTGGGTGTGAGTGTGCGGCGGGGTGGGGCGTAGCGGGGTGTGAAGGGGCCGCGTCCAGTCTGTGGGCGGGTGCGGTGGCGTTGTGGTTTGTCGCGCAGTTCCCCGCGCCCCTTGGGTGGTGGCGTGCTCCGGCATTCGGTGGGTGCCGCGTTGTGGTGTTTCTGCGCAGTTCCTCGCGCCCCTGAGGGTGGTGGCGTGTTCTGTCTGTGTCGCTGTGCTGCGGCGTCGTGGTTTGTCGCGCAGTTTCCCCGCGCCCCTTTTGGGGCGTCTTTCTTTAAGGGGTTTCGGTGTCCGGCCAGATGGTCACGTGGTCTTCTTCCAGTTCCAGGGCCACGCGGTCTCGCATGCCCAGGGTCTTCGTGTACTCGGCGGGGAGCTGTAGGCGGCCGGCTCGGTCGAGCATGGCGTATTCGCGGGCGACGACCGTCTCGTGGCCGGTTTCCTCGTCGATGCGGCTGCGGCGCAGGACCTCGGTGGAGGTACGGCCGTCGCGGATGGCGACCGTGCGGCGGACCTCGTCGGCGACGGCCTGGTCGTGGGTGACGATGACGACGGTCGTGCCGAGCTGCTCGTTCGCGGTGCGGAAGGCGCTGAAGACCTGCTCGGCGGTGTGGGTGTCCAGTTCGCCGGTGGGCTCGTCGGCGCCGACGGCGAGCAGGGCGGCGTCGTCCCTGGCCTCGGCCACCCCCGCCAGCACCGAGCCGCCGAACGCGGCCGTGGTCAGCGCGGTCGACAGCGCCAGCAGCGGCAGTACCGCGGAGACCGAGGTGCGGCCCGCGCGGGCGAGCGACAGATGGCCGATCGCGCCCCGCAGTCGCGTGGCGGGACGGGCGAGCCCGCGCAGCGGCAGTGGGTAGAGGCGGATCAGGACCAGGGCGGCGATCACGGCGACCAGCACCGGCGCGGCCGACATCAGCTGGTCCCCGGTGCCGCTCTCGCCCGCCGTGCCGCGCCGGCGCAGGGTCTCCACCGCGCCCGCCGCCAGCACCAGCAGGGTGAGCTCTGCGACCGTACGGCGCCGGGAGGGCCGTACGGAGGTCACGTCGGCGCGCGCGGCTGCCGTACCTCCAGCCGGACGGTCAGCGTCGCCGGGAAGACATAGCCCTCCGTCGGCAGATGCCCGGTGCCGTAGGAGACGCTCAGGGTCGGCCGGGTGGTCAGGGTCGGCTCGGTCGGCTCGGCGAGAGAGTCGGGCAGGAGGTCCTGGTTGTCGGTGTCGACGTCGGCGCGCCAGTCGGCCGGCGGTTCGATGCGCCGTACGGTGCCGTCCTCGGAATCGGCGGTCAGCTCGCGCACGGTGAGGCGGTGGCGTTCGTCGACGCCGTAGGGCTGGGGCAGGGTCATCTGCACGGCGGTGAGCAGCACTTCGGCGCTCGCGGGGAGGTCCAGCGTGAAGGTGCGGGGCCGGCCGTCGGCGGGGAGGCGGCCGGCCGGGAGCTCGTAGGGCGTGCCGTAGAGGTCCTCCAAGGAGACCGTCACGTCGGCCGCCGCACGGGAGCGCGGGCTCGCGGCCAGGACGGCCGTCAGGTGCAGCCGGGTCGTGCCCAGGGGCACCTTCGCGCCCTGGCGCGCACCCTTCGGGGCGAGCCCGGACAGCAGCGGGCGCGCGGGCCGGGACGCCAGGTCCGGGCGCAGCAGCATCGCCTCGGCCGCGGGTGCGGTGTCCAGGGCCAGCACGGTCGCGGTGCGGTCGCCGGACAGGGGCTGGGTGGCGCGGACGGCCGGGGCGAGCGCGGAGACGTGCGGGAGGGCCGCGTACTCCTCCGCGCGGCCGAGTCCGGCGTCCCCGGCGGCCAGCACCCGGACCGGGGCCCCGGCGCGGAAGTCGGCCTGGTCGTCCTGCGACCGTTCCCAGGAGGCGCCCTGGCCGATGGCGAGCATGCCGAGGGCGATGGCGAGCACGAGCAGCAGCACGGGGCCCGCGCCGCGCATCGGGCGGCGGCTGAGCTGCCAGCCCGCGAGGGCTGCCGCGAGGCCCCGGCCGCCGGCCGCCCGGTGCTCGGCGAGCCGGGCCATCGGCGGCACAGGCGCAGGGTCAGCACGGTCCCGGCGAGCAGGGCGAGGGCGGGCGCGGCCACCAGCAGCGGGTCGACCCCCAGGGTGCTGGACCGCGCCGGAGTCCTGGTGGTCGAGCTGCCAGTAGGCGACGGCGGCCACCACCAGCAGTCCGACGTCCGCGCCCGCGCGCAGCGGGGCGGGCAGTGCGGCGGCCCGGCCCGCCCGGAAGCCCTGCGCGGTCAGCGCGGGCAGCGTCACCGCCAGGGCGCAGCCGAGGGCCGTGCCGCCGGCCACCAGCCAGACGCCGAGCTGGTCGCTCGCCGGGATGTCCAGGTGCAGCCCGATCCGGGCCAGCGGCCCCTGCCCGGCGAGCAGTCCGGTCAGCCGCGGGGCGAGCAGCGGCGCGGCGACCACCGCGGGCAGGGCGATGAGCAGCGCCTCCAGCGAGGCGTGGCCGGCGATCCGGGCGCGGGAGGCGCCGCGGGTCCGCAGCACCCGGGTCTCGCCCGCGCGCTCGGTGCTCAGCAGCCGGGCCACGAGCAGCAGCGCGTACAGGGCGAGCACCTGTGGTCCGTCGTCCAGACCTGCGGGCGATGCTGGCAGAGGCGGGGCGCGGGGGGTAAGCGGCTGTGGATCAGCCTTGACCGGATTGTGACCGGAAATCGGCGTCGGCCGACCGGAATCCGGGCTTCAGTGAACGAGCCGAGCCGAGCCGAGCCGAGCCGAGCCGGTGGTCGGTCATGGCTTGGGGCCGGCCGGCCCCGGGCCACGAGGCCCGCCCGGCCCCGGCCACGAGGCCCGCCCGGCCCCGGGCCACGAGGCCCGCCCGGCCCGCCCGGCCCCGGCCACGAGGCCCGCCCGGCCACGAGGCCCGCCCGGCCCGCCCGGCCACGAGAGTGGCCACGAGGGTGGGCCCGGAGCCCCGGGCGGAGCCCGGCCGCCCACCCCGGCGGAAGATCAGCCCGCGGTGTTGACCATCGAGGCGGCCGCGTACTCCAGGTAGTTCCAGAGCGTGTGCTCGTGCTCCTCGGAGAGGCCGAGCTCGTCCACGGCGACGCGCATGTGCTTCAGCCACGCGTCGTGCGCCGCGCGGTCCACGGTGAAGGGGGCGTGGCGCATCCGCAGCCGGGGGTGGCCGCGGTTCTCGCTGTACGTGGTCGGCCCGCCCCAGTACTGCATGAGGAACAGCACCAGGCGCTCCTCGGCCGGGCCCAGGTCCTCCTCGGGGTACATCGGCCGCAGGAGCGGGTCCTCGGCGACTCCCTCGTAGAACCGGTGCACCAGACGGCGGAAGGTTTCCTCCCCGCCGACCTGCTCGTAGAAGGTCTGCTCCTGAAGCGTGCCGCGCCGAATCTCTCTCACGCCCCCCATGCTCTCAGACAGGGGGACGGAGGACTCAAGGCTTAGGACCGGCCCGGAGGGACCCGCGTGCGGGCCCCTCCGGCAGATGTCCGGTCAGCCCCGGCGGACGGTGATCGTCGTCCACGCCCCGACGTGGACCCGGTCGCCGTCCTGGAGCGGGATCGGGACGAACGGCTGGATCGGCTCCTCCGAGCCGTTGACCGTCGTGCCGTTGGTGGAGTTCTGGTCGACGATCGCCCAGTTGCCGTCGGGCTGCTGGACCAGGACCGCGTGCTGGTGCGAGACGCCCGGGTCCTCCGGCGGGACCGACAGGTCGATGTCGGGGGTGTCGCCGGTGGAGTGGCGGCGCCGGCCGATGGTGACCTGGTTTCCGGTCAGCGTGCGCTGCTGCTCCGGTGAGTACGCGGGCAGGTTCAGGCCCGCCGCCTCGGGGCCGGAGCGGTGCATCATCGCCATGAAGTACTCGCGGTCCGGGCCGATCGTCGCCGTCCAGGTCGCGGGGCGCGTCGGCGGGGGCGGAGCGGTCTGCGCGGGGCCGCCGGGCTGCGGGTAGCCGTAGCCACCGGGCATGTCAGGACCACCGGGGCCGCCATGACCGCCCGGGCCGCCATGACCGCCGGCTCCCGGCGGCGAGAGCAGCCAGTCGTCGTCACCGCCCGTCGCCGGGCTCTGCGGGAACCCGGGGGTGGGCGGGGGTGGCGGGGCCGGCTGCTGGAACGCCTGCGGGGCACCCGGGACGCCGGGGCCGCCAGGACCGCCGCCCGGAACGCCCGGGGTCGGGCCCGGCGGGGGCGGGACCGGGCGGGACGGGTCGGCGCCGTAGGGCGGGCTCGGCGGGATCGGTTCGGCGGGGCGGTTTATCTGCGACGGCCGCGAGCCGCGGTAGTCGTAGGAGTCCGTGCCGCCGAACGACGGCCCGGCGGGCGGCCGCTGGTACGGCGCGCCCTGGCCGCCGGCCTGCGGACGCGGGGCCGCCGGGGTGTACGAGGTCGCCGTGTTGGTCAGGAAGTTCCACCGGCACTCCTCGCAGAACGGCGCGCCGCCCTCACGAGGCGTACGGCACTGCGGGCACAGCTCCGGCTGCCGGTCCGGTACGACGGACAGGTGCGGGGCGCCCGCGCCGCCGGGCGCGGGAGGCGGTGGCGGGAAGCCGTAGCCGCCGGGCGCCGGGGGTGGCGGGGGAGGCGGAGGCACGGCACCGGCCATGCGGTGACCGCAGACCTCGCACCAGTCGTCGGAACCCGACTGGTGTCCGTTAGGGCAGGTCGGCATGTCGGCGCGTCCCCCTTTCCTTCGGTGTCCTGCAAGGGTCGTACTGCGTCACTTCTTCACACGAACAGTCTTGGTGGACCGGGTTTCGAGAGTCATCTCGTCGGCCTCCGCGACCTTCGCCTTCAGTCGCACAGTACCCGCCGCCGCGTCGACCACGTCCACCACCTTCGCAAGCAGTTTCGCAGTATCGGCATTTCCGGAGGCGCTCGCGAGCTGAACGGCACGGCCCAGTTTGGCCGTTGCTCCGTCCATATCGCCCGCTTTGCGGGCGTCCAGACCCTGTTGGATGACCTGTGCCAGTTCGGCCTGGCCGGTGTAGTGGGCGACCTGAGGGTTGATCGACGTGGAGGCGGCCATGTCGTCGGTCCACACGGCCCGTACCAGGCCCTGCGCGCCCAGGTTGCGGACACTGCCGTCGGGCTCCGGGATCACCAGCGAGACCCGTGCGGCCAGCATCTCCTGGCCGAGGCTCGCGGCCGGGACCTCGACACAGACGTGGTAGTCACGGGACTCGTCGCCCCAGGAACCGGTGGGGTAGTCGCCCGCGCGCGGCCCCGCCTCGGTGCGGCGCCCGGTCAACTCCTCGACGGTGGGCGCCACCTGCTTGACGAACCGGATCGTCGTGCCGACCGGTGTCCACAGGCGCAGGGCCACGTCGGCGACCTCCTTGCCCATCGCCGTCTCCATCATCCGGGTGAAGTCGGCGGCGAGTCCGGCCGGGTCGGCGACGATGTCGGCGGTGCCGAGCAGCGCCGAGGCGATCCCTGTGACTTCTTTCACTTCCCAGTCGGTGCCCACGCCCCGCGCGTCACAGGTGAAACGCCCGGCGCAGTCGTCCAGCGCGGCGCGCAGATCCTCAGGTGACTCGTGTTCGTTGCGGCCGTCGGTGAGCAGGATGCCGTGGCGGATCGCGACGTCCGCCGAGGACAGCAACCGGTCGGCGAGCCGGAGCCAGGTGCCGATGGCGGTGCCGCCACCCGCGCTGAGCCGGCGCAGCGCCTCCTTGGCCTGCGTGCGGGTGGTGGCGTCGGCGACCGCGAGGCGGCCGCCACCCGGGTAGACCTCCTTGGCGACGTGCGTGCCGCCGATCACCGCGAAGTGCACGCCGTCGCGCAGGGTGTCGACCGCGGCGGCCGTGGCGTCCCGGGCGTTGCGCATCTTGGTCGGCGGGTAGTCCATCGAGCCCGAACAGTCGACCATGATCGCCACCGCGGCGGACGGGCCCTGGCCCGGTGTGTAGACGTGCGGTGCGGCGACCGCGCTGCCGATGGTGCCGCCGCCCGTGGCGGTGACGGTGACGATCGCGTTGACCTCACGGCCGCCCTCGGGCAGGTACTCGTTCTGGTACACGTCCACCGAGAACTGCGGCACGTTCGGTTTCGAGAAAATGGCCATGCCCTGTCACATCCCCCTCGACGACCCCGCGGCGGCGGGGCGATGACTGTGGGCGGACCGGTCCCCTCCGGCCCGCCTCGCTTCCCCCATGTGTCCGGCCGTGTGCGGCCGTATGTGCTGTTGTGTGTCCGGCCACCTGACGGCCTCAGGCCGATCCTGCCCCCTGGGGCGGTGCCGGGAACGGCACGACGGCCACTGTTACGTTGTCGTGGCCCCCGCCGTCCAGGGCGTGGCCGACCAGAACCCGGGCACTGTGCAGCGGCCGTACGGCGGCGTCCAGCGGGACGGCACCGGCCATCTCCTCGGCCGCCTCGGCGTAGTTCCACAGGCCGTCGGTGCACACGATGACCACGCCGGGCCGGTCCGGTTTGAACGAGGCGGTGTGCGGCTCCAGTTCGTAGGCGTCGGCGCCGAGCCACCCGGTGATCGCGTGGGCACGCTCGTCGGCGTACGCCTCGGCCTCGTTCATCAGGCCCGCCGCGACCATCTGCGCGGCCCAGGAGTCGTCCTCGGTGAGCCGGGCCGAGGGCGCGGAGCGGTCCAGCGGCACCCAGTAGGCGCGGCTGTCGCCGACCCAGCCGACGACCAGCAGACCCGCCGTCACCACCGTGCCGACGAGGGTGCAGGCCGGGGCGTTCTGGTGCGGGGCGTGCTCGTGGCCCGGCTCGGGTTCCTCGGCGAGGGCGTTGACCGCGCGCGAGGCGGCCAGGATCGCCTCGTGCATCGCGGTCTGCGGGTGCGTGCCGCGCGGCAGGGCCGCCAGCAGGGCCTTGCCCGCCGCCTGCGACGCGGCCGCCGAGGCCTCGTCGGGGCGGGTGGCGGAGGAGACGCCGTCGCAGACGATCGCCAGCACGGCCGGAGAGCCGTCGGGCAGCGCGGTGGTGGCGACGGCGAACGCGTCCTCGTTGCGGTGGTGGCGCAGACCGCGGTCGCTGACCGCGGCGAGCGGGCCGCACTCCTGCTCCATGTGGTCGCGCTCGCGCGGCTGCGCGTGCCCGCAGTTCTCGCAGTACCCGTCCCCGTCGACCCGTCCCGCCCGGCACGCCACGCACACCGTGGGCTCGTCCCCGAGCGCGCTCGGGTCGACCACCCGCGGGTCGGGGGCCTGCAGGGGGTACTCGTCGGGCTCGGCCCGGTGATCGAACCGGGCGCCCTCGGCGGGCGGGGCGGGAGCCGCCACCGGGGGTGCCGGAGCCGCGGCCGGGGGTGCCGGAGCCGCCAACGGGGGCGCCGGAGCCGCGGCCGGGGCCGGCGGGGGTACCGCCGGGGCCGCGACGGGCACGGGCGGGGCGCCCTCCGGGACGTGCGGGGCCGGTACGACGGGACTCGGCGAGCCCGGTACGACAGCACTCTGCGCGGCCGCTGCGACGGGACCCGCCGGGTACGGTGCCGGTTGCGGTGCCGGGTGCAGGGGACCGCCGCCCGAGTCCGTGCCCCGGATGTCGGTGGGCAGATGCACCCCCGGCGGGGTGTCGGAGGAGTCCGGGCCGGCGGCCGACGGCCAGCCCGGGTCGGCGGCCGACGCGGCCGGCGAGCCGTTCATGGTCAGCGTCGGGTGGTCCTCCGGCTGCTCGGGCACGGCGGACAGGTCGTAACCGCACGCACCGCAGAAACGGTCACCCGACTCCAGCGGCTCCGCGCAGCTCGGACACCTCGACAACGAGGCCTGCTGGGGCATCTGCGACATCAACTACACCCACGTCCGGGGGCGGTAACGGTTGGCACGTTCCACCAGGTCGATCCTCTCCTCGCCGCCCCGCGCCAGCCGGGCCAGCGCACGGTACGAGCGTTCCAGGCCGAACCTGAGGCCCCGCTCGTCCAGTCCGCTGCCCAGCAGCGTCCGTCCCCCGGCGGCGTGCGGGGCGGAACCCTGGCCACCGGAGAGTATCCAGTCCAGGGCGCAGCCGAGGACTTCGGCGGACAACTGCTCCCGCCGCGTCGGGTCCAGACCGTAGTTGTCCAGCGCCTCGACCTGTCCCGCGGCGGCCATCAGGTCGTCCAGCAACGGCGTGTCGGCGGCCGTCGCCGTCCGCTGGCGCAGCCGCGCCCGGACGGCGGCGACCCGGGCCGCCGTGTAGTGGATGGACGACTCCGGCACCGACTCCAGCGTGACCACGGCCGCTCTGCGGTCACCCGTCGCGAGCTGCACCCGGGCCAGCCCGAACGCCGCGCTCACATAGCCCGGATCGGTCGACCACACCAGCCGGTAGTACTCGGCGGCGTTGTCCGCCTGTCCCAGCAGTTCCGCGCACAGGCCGAGCGCCAGCTTCGGGGCGGTCTCGCCGGGGAACGCGTCGTAGAGCGCGTCGAAGGCCGGGGCCGCGCCCTCCGGATCGCCGGTCACCAGCGCGGTCACGCCGCGGTACCACACGACCCGCCAGTCGTCGGGCCTTTCCGCCTCCAGACCGGCGAGGGCGTTCAGCGCGGGCGCCGCGTCGCCGTTCTCCAGCAGGGCGCGGATCTGCCGCAGCCGGGTCTCGATCGACGGGGCCGGAGCCCCCGCCAGCGCCCCCAGCAGTTCCGCGGGGGCGGTGGCCAACAGGCCCGCCAGGAAACCGGCGTTGGGGTCGGAGGGGTCGACCCGGGGCACGGGCAGCGCGAGCGCGGCGGCCGGGCTGTCGACCGGCTTGACCAGTCCGGTGGGCAGGGCGAGCGAGCCGGCGGTGGCGCCGGGCGCCGCGCCGGCGACACCGCCCGTGGGGGCGTACGCGGCCGGGGGCACGGCGGCCTGCGCCGGCGCGGCCCGCCGGGCACGGACGTCCCGCGCCCCGAGCCGTGACACCTCACCCGTCAGCCTGGGCACCAACTCGGTGTCCGTGACGCGCAGTTCCGGCCCGAACAGCGTCGACAGCGCCGGGCGGGCGCGGCCGCTCTGGAGCGAGACGACCTCGCGCAGGACCCCGGTGAGCTGCTCGCTCATCTCCTGCGCGGAGGCGAACCGGCGGGCCGGGTCCGGGTCGGTGGCCCGGACCAGGAGCCGGTAGAAGGACTCGTACTGCCGGAACACCTCGATGGTGTCCGGGTCGGGCAGCGAGTCGGCGTAGACGCCGGTGTAGCCCTGGAAGTCGAAGGTGAGGACGGCGAGGGTGCGGCCGACGGTGTACAGGTCGCTGGCCACCGAGGGGCCGACGTCGGCCACCTCCGGCGCCTGGTAGCCGACCGTGCCGTAGATCGCGGACTCCTCGTCGTCCATGCGGCGCACCGCGCCCATGTCGATCAGCTTGAGCTGGTCCTCGGTCTGGATGGCGTTGTCGACCTTGAAGTCGCAGTACAGCAGGTTGCGGCTGTGCAGATGGCCGAGCGCCTCCAGCGCCTCGATGCCGTAGGCGCAGGCCTGCTCCACCGGCAGCGGATCGCGCCGGCCGTCGGGCGTGCGGCGGGAGTTGGCGATCTCCTTGAGCGACTTGCCGCCGACGTACTCCATGACGATATAGCCGTCCAGGGAGCCGGTGCGCTGGTCGAGGTGCTCGACGAAGTTGTAGATCCGCACGATGTTGGCGTGCTCTATCTCCGCCAGGAAGCGCCGCTCGGAGATCGCCGCCTCCATCGCGTCCTGGTCGCCGGTGTCCAGCAGGCCCTTGAGGACCACCCAGCGGTCGGAGACCGCCCGGTCCACCGCGAGGTACACCCAGCCGAGGCCGCCGTGCGCGAGACAGCCCGCGACCTCGTACTGGCCGTGCACCACGTCCCCGGCCTTCAGCTTCGGCACGAAGGAATACGGGTGGCCGCACTTGGTGCAGAAACCCTCCGTGCGGCCCGGACGGTCGCCGCGGGACCGGCCGACCGGCGCCCCGCAGTCCGAACGCGAGCAGAACCGCTTGCGCTCGGGCACCTCGGGGTTGTCCAGCACCATCGCGCGCGGGTCGGGCCGCGGGACCTGCGGCACCTGCACCAGGCCCGCGCCCAGCCGCCCCCGGCCCGAGGAGCCCGAGGCGGACCCGGAGCTGCGCACGGACACCGAACGGCCCGTGGACGCCCCCGACAGCGCGCGCGACAGCCGGCCCGACACCGACCGCCGGGACTTCGACGACTGCGAGGACGTACGCGAACTGGCCCGGCTGCCGGTGCGCGCGCTCCCGCTGCCGGAGGAGTCCCTGCCGCTGCCGGTCCGCCCGGTCGGCACCGAGCCGACCAGACCGCCCGCCGACACCACCGGGGCCAGCCCGCAGGTGTCGCAGTACAGCTCTCCGCCGCCCACGTCCTCGTACGTCCCACCGCACCCCGGCCGCTGGCAGGTGCGCTGCGCCTGACTCATGACAACCCCCCTCTGCGGTCCTCGGGTCCGCCCTGCCCGGGCACCCGCGGGCCGCCGCCCAGCAGTTCGGCGGCCGCGTGCTGATAGCGCAGCACCGCCTGTTCGGCGACGCGCAGGTCGCACGGGGCACTCCACAGCATCCGCCGCGCGGCGTCGTAGCGCTCGATCAGCTCCGGGTCCTCCGCCATGCCGTGCCGGGCCACCTTCGCCTTGTACGCGTCCAGCCGGCCGCGCAGCTCCGCGCGGACCGCCAGCGGCGCGGTGACCGCCGTCAACGACTCGCGGGCGCGCAGCAGTTCGTCCTCCGCCTTCTCCTCCAGCGACTCCAGCAGCGGCGACAGCCGGTGCCACTGCGCCTGGCGGCGGTACTCGGCGGCCGCGGCGAGCTGCTCCTGGAGCACGGTCGCCGGGCCGCTGACCACCGGCACCTCGGTCGCCGCGATCTTCGCGAGGACCTCCCCGCGCGCGGTGCGCGCCTCGGCGAGGGTGCGGTCGGCGCGCGAGAGCACGTCCCGCAGCCGGATCAGCCGCTGCTCGGCGTCCTGGCGGACGGTGAGCACCGCGTCGATCTCCCGGCGCACCTCCTCCAGGGCGCGTGCCTCACGGTCGTACACCGTCGTGTCCGGGCGGCCGCCGCCGGGCGCCGAACTGCCCTCGGCCGGCACCCAGTGGGCCAGCGGATCGGACACCACCTGCTCGCGCAGCCGGGTGAGCGTCCGCGTGATGCGCTCCAGGTCGTCGCCGGACGGGTGCTCGCCGGGGCGCACCCCCACGGAGTGGGCGAGCTGCCGGGTGCGCTGGAGCTCCGCGGCCAGTAAATCGATCCGGGCGGGCAGCGCCGACCACACCGCGTCGGCGGTCACCACCATGTCCAGGGACCGCGCGTACAGCTCGTTCATCCGGTTCACCAGCGCGGCCAGCGTGAAGCTGTGGCTCAGCCGCCCGGCACCCTCCGAGGCGGGCGCGGCCGAGCCCGCGACGGTGACGGACTCCCCGCGCAGCAGCTCGGTCAGCTCCGCGAGGTCCTCCCGGCTGGACCAGCGGCGGCGCGAGCGGATCTCACGGGCGGAGCGCAGCGTGCCGCTGTAGGCGTCGAAGTAGGTCCACAGCAGGGTGATCGACGCCTCCGTGGCCTGCCATCGCTCCTTGGTCGTGCCGGTGAGCTCGGCGCCTTCGAGGAGTCTGCGGCCCGCGTGGTCCTGGAGGGCGAGGAGCGAGGTCTCGATCGCCTCGTGCTCCGCGCCGAGCCGCGCCAGCGCACGGTCCACCTCGTCCCGGTCCAGCACCGGCCCGGTGGGTCCCGCGCCCATCGATCACCTCTCGTCGCTGTCGTGTTCCGTGTTCTGTCCGCCGTCCCTCTAGGTCGGCCCGCCGCAGGTCACTTGTACTTCGGCACGGGCGGGGTCGCCGATTCGGAGTCCGCGCCCAGAGTGGGCCGCAGCCACATGTCGTAGGAGGCCCGCCAGCCGTCCGGGTCGATGCGGTACTGCTCCAGTATCCGGTTGACCCGGCTGACCAGATCGGTCGCCTTCCGGTTCATCGCCACGCCGTAGTACTCGGTCGTGAAACGTTCGCCCTTGAGCTCCACCGTCGGGTCCTGCGCGGCCTGACTTGCGGCGAGGGCGCCGTCGGTCACCACCGCGTCCACCACGCCGAGTTGGAGACGCACCAGGCAGTCCAGCTGGTTGGGCACGGTGGTGGAGATGTCCGCGGACGTGTCCAGCTCGCCCGACTTGCGGTCCGCGTCCAGCTTGTCGTACGCCGTGGAGCCGGCCGCCGAGCAGATGCGGGTGCCCGCGAGCGTGTCGTCGTACCCTTCGACGGTGGAGCTGACCGGGGCGAGGACCTGCTGGCCGGTGAGGAAGTAGGGGGCGGAGAACGCCACCTGCTCCAGGCGGGAGCAGGTGATGGTCATGGTGCGCACCACCAGGTCGACGCGGCCGCTCTGGATCGCCGGGACGCGCTGGTTGGTGGGGATCGCCTTGAAGCGGATCTTGTCGGGGGAGCCGAGCAGGTCGTCGGCTATGCGTCGGGCCAGGTCGATGTCGAAGCCCTCCAACTGCACGTCCTTCTCCGTGCTGTTGGGGTTGCGGTAGCCCCAGCGGTAGCTGTTCTGGTCGACGCCGACCGACAGATAGCCGCGCTTCCTGATCGCCTCGATGGACGCGCCCTCGGTGTCCGCCGGGGCGAGGCTCTGGTCCTGGGGGTTCTCGCACTCCTCGGCCCTGACCCGGGTGCCGTCCGCGAGGCCCGGCCCGCCGATGCCGGTGCTGCCGTCGCCGTCCTCCTGGGTGAGCGGCAGCAGCAGCGCGAACAGCGTCGCGAAGGCGCACACGACCGCCATCGCGCCCACACCGCCCCAGCCCCTCAGGCCGGCCCCCAACTGTCGTGCCCGCATCGTCACGCCCCCTCTCACCGGTACTCCGACAGCCTGCGCCCGATGCCGAGGAGCGCCCCGGCCGCGCCCAGCACGGCGAGGACGGCCGCGCCGACCGTTAGCCCGGTCATGGCGCCGAGGCCGTCTCCCGCGGCCTGCCGGAACTCGCCCTGCTCGTGCCGGAGGGCCACGTCCAGGTTGTGGTCGACCGCGTCGAAGCACTCCCCGGTCGGCTTGTCGGCCTTGGCGCCGATTATCCGGTCCAGCGCGCTCTGGTAGTCGCCCGAGTCGTCGGCGTCCCGGGCCTCCTTGTGGCGTTCCTGCCACACCTTCATGCTGCCGCCCGCCGCCTCGACCGGCTCCTTGCCCGCCGCGTCGTCGGCGAGGTCCCCGGCCGCGGCGAGCCCGGCGGCGAGGTCCTTCATGGAGTCCTTGAAGGCGACGTCGAACTTGTCCTGGAACTCGCCCGGTTCGACCTCGACGGTCTCGGCGCCGCGGTTGACCAGGGTCAGGTTCTCATTGCCACGGGCCTTGAGGGAGGCGATCCGGGCGTCGTTGAGGACGTTCAGCGAGCGCACGCCGTGGTCGTAGGAGTCGTTCAGGTTCGCGCGGGCCACGCTGTGGCCGATCACCAGCCACAGCAGCACCGCCGCGGTGGCGGCCGTACCGGCGACCAGGCCGTGGTTGAGGACACGGTGGGTGCGCAGGTAGTTGCGGCGCTGGGCCCAGCCGAGGGCGCCGAGCGCGGCCACGCCGACGGCCATCGCGATCCACGGGTAGGGGGTGGCGTTCGCGTAGTCGGCGCGCAGCCGCTCGTTCTGCGAGACGTACAGTTTCTCGGCCGCCGGGAGCATCTCCGTCTGCATGGTGTCGTTCGCGTACCGCAGATACGCGCCGCCCAGCGGGTAGCCCAGCCGGTTGTTGGCGCGGGCGCGCTCGATGAGGCCCTTGTACTCGGGCAGCAGCTGGTTGAGTTCGGCGATCGTGGCGGCCGCGGTGGAGTCGGGGTCGGAGTTCTCGGCGGCCTGAACCAGGCCGGCCGCGGCGGTGCGGATGCCCTTCTCGTACCGCTCGCGCGAGGCCTTGGTCTCCTGCCCGCCGGCCAGGAAGCCGCTGGAGGCGGCGGTGTTGGCGTCGGCGAGCGAGCGGTAGATGTCGGCGGCGGCGGAGCTGAGCGGCTGGCTCTCGTGCAGCACCGCGTCGGCGGCGGCCGCGCGGTCGCCGCTCTGCACGGCGGTGACGGCGCCGAACGCCACGACCAGGGCGGCCAGGACCGCGCCGATGATGCGCAGCCGGCCCGGCTCCGTCGTGGCGGTCACCCGCACCCGGTCGACACCCTCGGCGAACGCGGTCCGGCGCGCCGCGCCGCTGCCCGCCGGGGCCGCGGGCGCACCGGGGCGGCCGCCCGGTCCCGCCTGCGGCGGCACGGCGGCGGTCGTGGCCGCGCCGGGGCGCGGTGGCGCCGCACTGCTCTTCGGCGGGTGTGTCACTGTGACCTCCCCCTGGTCATCCGTCGCCGCAAGTATCGCTGCCGGGACCGGCATCCGCACCGGCCTTGCTGGATCTTGATCGGATCGCAGCGCGGCTCCGGTTCCGCACCACCCCCTGCCCATGAATACGCCCAGCGAGCCGGTTCGGTTCCGAGGGCCTGTCTGACAGATCCCCGCCTGCCCGCCCCGAGGGCGGACGACGGGGTTCGGTCAGACAGGCCCTGGGACGGGAGTGCCGTACGCGGCGCCCGCGGGGCGTGGAGCGAGGGGCTCTCAGACGAAGTGCCCGCGCACCCTCGCCTGCGCCTCGGCCCCGGCCCCGGTCCGGTCCAGGCCCAGCAGGGCCGCGCCGAGGACCGGGCGGGCCGTCACCACGTGCGGGACCGACTTGGGGGCGCGGGCGGCGAGCAGTTCACGGACCCGGTCGTCCAGCAGCGTGTGCCGGGCGGCGAGGACGCTGCCGCCGAGGACCACGGGCGTCTCCTCGTCGAGGAGTTCCAGACGGGTCAGCGCCACCGCGGCCATCGCGACGACCTCCTCGGCGAGCCGGTCGACCAGCGAGCGGGCGATGGGGTCGCCGGCGGCGGCGGTCGCGAACAGCACCGGCGTCAGCTCGTGGCGGCGGTGCTGCGCAATGTGCTCCAGGTGCAGCGCCTCGATCAGCGCGTACATGCTGTCCAGCCCGAAGTGCGCGGGCAGCGTGAACGCCAGCTCGGTCGGCCCGCCGCGCCCGTCCTCCGCGCGCGCGGCGTGGTGGAGGGCCTCCTCCGCGAGGCCCCAGCCGCCGCCCCAGTCGCCGGAGATCCGGCCGATCGCCGGGAAGCGCGCGGTACGTCCGTCGGGGCGCATGCCGACGCAGTTGATGCCCGCCCCGCACACCACCGCCACCCCGCGCGGCTCCTCCACCCCGGCGCGCAGGATCGCGAACGTGTCGTTGCGCACCTCGGTGGACGCGCCCCACGCGCGCGCGTGCAGCGCGTCCGCCAGCTCGCGCTCCTCGACCGGGAAGTCGGCGTTCGCCAGGCACGCGGAGACGTGCTCCACCCGGTTCACCCCGGCCTCCGCGAAGGCCCGTGCCACCGCCTCGGCGACAGCGTCCACCGCCGCCCGCACCCCCACCACGGGCGGCCGGAAGCCCCCGCCGCGGGCGGTGGCGAGCACCTCCCCGGCGGCGGTCACGACCGCGACATCGGTCTTGCTGTTGCCCGCGTCGACGGCGAGCACGGCCGCTCTCATGCCCACGCGAGGTGCTCCCGGTTGTGCGCGAGCAACGAGTCGGTGAGCCGCTCGGCGTACTCGTACTGCCCGATCAGCGGATGCGCGAGCAGCGCGCGGAACACCCGCTCGCGGCCGCCGTGCAGGGCCGCCGTCAGCGCGAGGTCCTCGTACGCCGTCACGTTCGCCATCAGGCCCGCGTACAGCGGGTCCACGGGGGCGACCGGCAGCGGTGCCGCCCTCTTGGGGCCGACGGCGGCCTGCACCTCGATCACCGCGTCGTCCGGCAGGAACGGCAGCGTGCCCCGGTTGAGCGTGTTGACCACCTGGTAGGTGCTGCCGCCGCCCCCCAGCAGCGCGGCCGCCAGGTCCACGGCCGCCTCCGAGTAGAAGGCACCGCCCCGCTTGGCCAGCAGCTCCGGTTTGGTGTCCAGTTGCGGGTCGCCGTACAACTTCAGCAACCGCCGTTCCATCTCCGCGACCTCAGCGGCCCGCGAGGGCCTGGTGGCCAGTTCCCGGACGACCTCGTCGTGCGCGTAGTAGTAGCGCAGGTAGTACGAGGGGACTACGCCGAGCCGGTCCAGCAGCGGGCGCGGCAGCCGCAGCTCGGCGGCGAGGGTCTCGCCGTGCTCGGCGAGCAGCCCGGGCAGGATGTCCTCGCCCTCGGGGCCGCCGAGGCGCACCCCCGTCTCCCAGGTGAGGTGGTTGAGGCCGACGTGGTCGAGGTGGACCTCGCCGGGCTCGGTGTCCAGCAGGGCGGCGAACTTGCGCTGGAGGCCGATCGCCACGTTGCACAGCCCGACCGCCTTGTGCCCGGCCCGGAGCAGGGCGCGGGTGACGATGCCGACCGGGTTGGTGAAGTCGATGATCCAGGCGCCGGGGTTGGCGCGCCGCACCCGCTCGGCGATGTCCAGGACGACCGGGACGGTGCGCAGCGCCTTGGCCAGGCCGCCCGCGCCGGTGGTCTCCTGGCCGACGCAGCCGCACTCCAGCGGCCAGGTCTCGTCCCGCTCGCGGGCGGCCTGACCGCCGACGCGCAGTTGCAGCAGCACGGCGTCGGCACCGTCCACGCCCGCGTCCAGGTCGGAGGTGGTGACGACCCGGCCGGGGTGGCCCTGCCGGGCGAGGATCCGCGCGGCCAGACCGCCGACCAGTGCGAGGCGTTCGGTGTCGGGGTCGACCAGCACGAGTTCCTCGACGGGCAGGGTGTCGCGCAGACGCGCGAAGCCGTCGATCAGTTCGGGTGTGTAGGTCGAACCGCCGCCGACCACGGTGAGTTTCACGTGTCTAACCCTTCACTCCGGTGAGCGTGACACCCTCGACGAACGCCTTCTGGGCGAAGAAGAACACGAGGATCACGGGGGCCATGACCAGGACGGTGGCGGCCATGGTCAGATTCCAGTCGGTGTGGTGTGCGCCCTTGAAGGACTCCAGGCCGTAGGACAGCGTCCAGGCGCCGGGGTTCTCGGAGGCGTAGATCTGCGGGCCGAAGTAGTCGTTCCAGGCGTAGAAGAACTGGAACAGCGCCACGGCCGCGATGCCCGGCTTCGCCATCGGCAGCACGACCCGCAGCAGGGTGCGCGGTTCACCGCAGCCGTCCACGCGAGCGGCGTCCAGGTACTCGTCGGGGATGGTCATCAGGAACTGGCGCAGCAGGAACACCGAGAACGCGTCGCCGAACGCCATCGGGATCAGCAGCGGCCACTCCAGGCGTGCCAGAAGTTGAGGGTCGTCTCCTGCGAGGGGTCGTCGGAGGCGCCCGTGTCCGGGGAACCGGTACAGGCGGTGGCGAGGAGGGCGAGGGACACGGACGCGGCCATCGCGAGCGCGACTTTTCTGGATGTTCCGGGCATGGCGAGGCTCCCAAAGGGCGGGCAGGGGCAGGGCGGGGGCAGGGCAGGGGGAGGGAAGCGGTCGGAAAGGTGTGGCTGAGGGGTCAGCGTGAGGTGTCGAAGACCTCGTCGCGGGTGGTGGCGAGCGCGCTCTCCAGCGCGCCGCGCAGAACCGGGTGTTCGGTCACGTCACCGACGACCAGCCGGGGTCGTGCGGCGGCCAGTTCGGCCAGTTCGGCCTGGACCAGGCCGCGCAGTACCTCGCCGCCCGCGGTCAGGCAGGAACCGCTGAGGACGACGAGTTCGGGGTCGAGGACGGAGACCAGCGAGGCGAGACCGGTCGCGAGCCGGGTCGCGTACGTCTCCAGCAACTGGCGGTAGGGGCCGGTCGCGTGATCGGCCGCGCGGGCGAGAAGGTCCGCGGCGGCGTCGGCGTACGGCCCGGTGGGGACGTCCTCGATACCGAGTTCGCGGGCGAGCCGCGGAACGGCCTGGGAGCCGGCCAGCTCCTGGTAGCCGCCGCTGTTGGCCCTGGTGACCTGGCGGACCAGGGGGGTGCCCGGCACCGGCAGGAAGCCGACCTCGCCGGCGCCGCCGGTCCAGCCGCGGTGCAGCCGGCCGCCGATCACCAGGGCGGCACCGAGGCCCTCCTGGTTCCACAGCAGCACGAAGTCGCCGTGACCGCGGGCCGCGCCGCGGCGCTGTTCGGCCACGGCGGCGAGGTTGACGTCGTTCTCGTACTCCAGCGGCATCGGCAGCGCGGCGGCGATCTCGTCGAGCAGCGTGGGGGAGTGCCAGCCGGGCAGATGGGAGGCGTAGCGCAGCCGGCCGGTGGAGGGGTCGAAGGCGCCGGGCGTGCCGATGACGAGCCGGTGGACGTCGCCGCGGGTCAGTCCGGCCGCCTTCACGGCTCCGTCCAGGGCTGCGGTGACGTGCTGGGTGACGGGCTGGGTGGGGCGGCGGCCGGGGGTGGCCAGTTCGAACTCGCCGACCGTACGGCCGGTGATGTCGGCGACGGCGGCACGGATGCGGTCGGGGGTGACGTCCAGTCCGGCGGCGTGGGCGGCGGTCGGGTTCACGGCGTACAACTGGGCGCTGGGCCCTGGCCGTCCCTCGCTGGTGCCGGTCACCCGCACCAGCCCGGCGGCCTCCAGGCGGGCCAGCAGCTGTGAGGCGGTCGGCTTCGACAGCCCGGTCAGCTTGCCGATCCGGGTCCGGGTGAGGGGCCCGTGCTCCAGCAGCAGATCCAGGGCGGCCCGGTCGTTCATGGCGCGCAGCACGCGCGGAGTACCCGGCGTACCGGCTGTACCTGCCACGGTCGACACCTGCCTCTCGGGGGCCCAGCTTCTCACGCGACGTGGTGCCGCGGAAGATCACTGTTAGGAAGGCTTCCTATCGGTGGCAGGACGGTATGCCGGGCGGGAAGGAGGCGTCAATAGGCGGCGAGGCGGCTGTCGAGTCGTTTGTCCGAGGAGGCATGCCCGGGCGGGGAGACACACCTTCGCCCACCGCACAGGCATGCCGTGCGCCCCGGATACGCCGGGAGCGCCGGGTTCGGGTACCCCGGGTCCGCAGGGAGGGCGGCGCCGGGGGATCCCGGGTCCGCAGGGAGGGTGGCGCCCGGGGCTCCCGGGGCCGCAGGGAGGGTGGCGCCCGGGGGATCCCGGGGCCGCAGGGAGGGTGGCGCCCGGGGCTCCCGGGGCCGCAGGGAGGGTGGCGCCCGGGGCTCCCGGGGCCGCAGGGAGGGTGGCGCCGGGGGCTCCCGGGGCCGCAGGGAGGGTGGCGCCCGGGAATCCCGGAAACGCCGCGGGCCGCGTCCGGGAAGGCTGGAAACGTCGGGAGGCGGCACCCGGGACCTCCGGGGTGCCGCCTCCCGTTCGAAGCGTCTGCCGCGTCCGGCGCGTCCGGCGCGGCTACTTCGTCGTGCTCGGCGGCGCCAGCGGGGACGCCGCCGCCGACTGCGGGGACGAGCTGTTGGCGTAGACCGACGGGGCCGCCATGCCGGCCGTCGGGTCGTCGTCCCGCGCGGCCTCGGACTGGGCCGGCAGGCCACCGACGATGCGGATGCCCTCGGCGTCGAGGGCCTGCTTGATCCGCCAGCGCAGCTCGCGCTCGATCTTCAGGGCCTTGCCGGGCATCGTCTTGGCGGAGACCCGCACCACCATGGAGTCGAGCAGCACGCTGTCGAGGCCGAGGACCTCCACCGGGCCCCACAGCATCTCGTTCCAGGGCTCCTCCTTGCTCATCCGGTCGGCGGTCTCGGTGAGCAGCGACTTCACCCGGTCCAGGTCCTCGTTCGGGCGGACCGTGACGTCGACACCGGCCGTGGCCCAGCCCTGGGAGAGGTTGCCGACACGCTTGACCTCGCCGTTGCGGACGTACCAGATCTCGCCGTTGTCGCCGCGCAGCTTCGTCACCCGCAGGCCCACCTCGATGACCTCACCGGAGGCGACCCCCGCGTCGATCTGGTCGCCGACGCCGTACTGGTCCTCCAGGATCATGAAGACACCGGACAGGAAGTCGGTCACCAGGTTCCGCGCGCCGAAGCCGATGGCCACACCCGCGACACCGGCCGAGGCCAGCAGCGGGGCCAGATTGATGTCGAAGGTCGACATGACCATCAGCGCGGCCGTGCCGAGGATCAGGAAGCTCGCCACCGACCGCAGTACCGAGCCGATCGCCTGCGACCGCTGCCGGCGCCGCTCCACATTGACCAGCAGCCCGCCTATCGCGGTCCCGTCCACCGCCTGCGCGGTGCGGCTCATCCGGTCGATCAGCTTGGTGATCGCCCGCCGCACGAACACCCTCAGCACCGCCGCGACCACCAGGATCAGCAGCACGCGCAGCCCGATCGCCAGCCATGTCGACCAGTTCTGCTCGACCCAGCTCGCGGCGTGGGTCGCGCTCTCCTGAGCGTCCTGGATCGTCGGCACCGCGGGCGCGGTCTGCGACGGCGACGGGGACGGGCTCGCGGCGGCGAGCAGGGCGGACAGGGACGTCACGTCGGGTACCTCCAGGTATAGCGATCCGCCCTCCGCTCGGCGGTCAAGTGTTTCAAGGTCACGAAAGGGTCACCGGAGGGCGGGTTCACCACACTATCGGGGCATCGTGCGCGGATCGTTGCCGTGTTCGAGGGAGAAAGAACACGAACCCGGGGATGAACAGGGGGGATAAACGCTTCGTGATCCCACGGATGAATGAGATGTGGTCGAAAACACTCCCAGCCCGTTACCGGGACATGGTGGCGCGTTCACCAGGCATGAGGAGAGACTGACTGCAGATCGTCCCGGCGCGAGCCACGCGCCGCCGGCGTACAAGGAGGCATCCGTGCCGCATGTCCTGGTCCTCAACGCGTCGTACGAGCCCCTCGGCGTCGTACCGCTCCACCGCGCGCTCGTCCTCGTCCTGGAGAACAAGGCCGTATGCCTTGAGGAGTCCGGCGCCTTTCTGCACAGCGCAACCGTCACAGTCCCCGCACCCAGCGTGGTCCGGCTCAAGCGATTCGTCCGGGTTCCCTATCGGGGGCCCGTTCCTCTTACCCGCCGGGCGCTGTTCGCGCGTGACGGGGGCCGGTGCATGTACTGCGGTGGCGTCGCAACCAGCGTCGACCACGTCATCCCGCGCAGCCGCGGGGGCAAACACGTCTGGGACAACGTGGTGGCGTCCTGCCGCCGCTGCAACCACGTGAAGGCCGACCGTCACCTCGGCGAGATCGGCTGGCGGCTGCGCCACAAACCCGCCCCGCCCACCGGACTGGCCTGGCGCATCATCGGCACCGGCCATAGGGATCCGCGCTGGCTGCCGTACCTGCAGCCGTACGGCGCGGACGACGCCCTGGCCCGGATCGACGGCATCTCCGCCTGACGATCCGGGCCTTCGCATTCCACGTACGGGACCGGGGAGACCCCCGTCCACCCCGGTCCCACGGGTGATCCGGCCTGCGCGGCGCCGGGCGCGGCCGCTCGCGGCGGCGCCGGGCGCGGCCGCTCGCGGCACGCTGCCCGGTTCCGGGCGGGGCGCGGCTCTCCGGCCCCACCGAGCCGCGCGGCCCCGGGCGGAGCACCGCCCCCCGTTCGCGCCGAACCGCGCGCCCTCAGACGTAGCGCAGCTCGCCCGGCCGGACCGAGCGGCGCAGCAGCGGCAGCGACATCGCCGCGGCCAGCAGACAGACGGCGTAGACGCCCAGCGGGACCAGCAGCGCCTCCCACGGCACCGACCAGGCCCCGTCCCGGACGAGCGCCGCGTACCCGGTGCCGATCGCCATGCCCCCGGCCCCCGCCAGCAGCACCGCGGGCGCCAGCGGCAGCGCGGTCTCCAGCAGCAGGGCCCGGCCCAGCACCCGCTGCGGCACCCCGGCGGCGGTCTGCGCGGCCAGGCCCCGGCGCCGCGCGGCCAGCGACTCCGCCGTGCCCACGGCCAGCGCGCCCAGCACGATCAGCAGGGCCACCCCGATCGCGGCGGCCGTCAGATTCAGGCCCGTCGTGTAGAAGGACATGTCCTCCGCCAACTGCTCCTGGCTCTCCAGCACGTCCAGCAGTGCGTGCCGGACCCCGGTGAACCCCGTGCCGACCACCGTCACCAGCAGCACCGCCGCGTGCGTACGGGCCGCCGCCCACGGGTCGTCGCGCAGCCGCTCCGCCGCGATCAGCACCGCGGCGTCGTCGGTGCGCGCCGCCAGCAGCCGCCCCAGCAGCCGGGACGCCGCCCCCACCAGCCACAGCGCGCCGGCCCCGACCACGACCACCCCGGCCAGCACCGTGAGCGGCCCTTCCGGGCCCGGTCGCGGGCCGTCGGCCATGCGGGCCAGCGAGACCATCGCCAGGGCACCGAACGCCAGCACCGCCAGCAGGAACATCAGCCCCGGCCGCGCCTGCCGCCGCACCCGGCGCACCTCGCCCAGCGGCGAGGCCACCACCCGGCGCAGCGCCAGCACGCTCACCAGCGCCCCCACCACCGGCACCGCGACCGCCACCGCCGCGATGCCCGCCCACGCCAGGGCCGGCGCGGTCGTCCAGACGCGCAGCAGGAACAGCACCGAGAACACGGTGACCACCGCCGAGCCCACCGCGCAGGCCAGCCCCGTCTCGGCCGCCGCGATCCGCCGCACCTGCCAGGGCGAGGCCCCCGCCAGCCGCAGCCCCGCCAGCCGCCGGTCCCGGTGCACGGCACCGATCCGCGCGCACTGCCCGAGGAAGCCGAACACCGGCACCAGCAGGAGCAGCAGCGCGACGATCATCCCGGAGCGCTCGCCGGGCTGATCGAACAGGCCGTTGCCCACGGACACCCGGACCTGGCCCTCCACCGCGGCCAGCACCGTCGCCGCCAGCGCGAACCCCGTCGCGAGCAGCGCGCCGAACGCGGTCAGCGCGATCCGCCGCCACTCATGGCGGTCCGAGCCGCTCACCAGCAGCCGCGCCAGCCGCAGATCGGCCCGGGCCCTGCGCCCGGCCGCCCTCACCGCGTCACCGCCGGCGCGTCGGCGCCCTCCGCCGTCACCGTGCCGTCCCGGAGCGACACCTCGCGGTCGGCGTACGCCGCCACCCGCGCGTCGTGCGTGATCAGCAGGACGGCGATGCCCGCCTCCCGGGCCGTGTGCGCCAGGGCCGTCATCACCTGCTCCCCGGCCAGCGAGTCCAGCGCGCCGGTCGGCTCGTCGGCGAAGACCACCTTCGGACCGGTCACCAGGGCCCGCGCGAGGGCCACCCGCTGCGCCTGGCCGCCGCTCATCTCGCCGGGCCGCAGCTCCTCCTGCCCGCCCACCCCGAACCGATCCAGCCACCCCGAACCGATCCAGCCACTCCGCCGCCGCTTCCCGCGCCGCCCTGCGGCCGCTGCCCGCCAGCAGCAGCGGCAGCGCCACGTTGTCCAGCGCGGTCAGCTCCGGGATCAGCTGCCCGAACTGGAACTTGCGCCTTGACCTGCGGAAACGTGTGCTCTTTCCCGTATCAAGGTAAGGGTCTCGACGGAGGGCGGCAACCGGTTCTGGCGAAGCCGTGCCCCCGAAGCTGTTATCGACTAAAATTCGAAACTAGTCTAGCTTCGAAGGCAACCCTAAGTTTAGGTTCCGATTGACACCTTCTCTGACGCGTCAGTAAGTTATGGCCAGAGCTTCCAGACTGAGATGAGGGACCATGCCCGCTCCCAAGCGGCTGCCTACAAGCGATGTGCTCCGGCGACATCGTGAGCGCGACAAGATGACCTATGAGCAAATCGCCGAGGTGTACGGCGTGACGAAGGGGGCTGTCTATCTCGCGCTAAGGGAGGCCGGCCTCGCGGGCAAGCGCCCTTCGTATAAACACCTACTGCCCTGGACTGTGGCGCAGACGCACGCGAATGCGTTCCCTGCGCTCATGCTGCGCGCACTCGGTGCTCAGCAGGCCGGACAGAATGTGCCCGCCGTGAAGAGGGGCATGCTCGATCGATGGCTAGACGAAATCAAGGCTGCTGACGTCGTCGTGTGCTACGAGAGGGAAATGCCCCCCAACCCTGCCTCGCCCACTACCGGCGGCTTCTACTACAGCAAGCGTCGCGAAAGCGACGGGCCCTTCCCCGAAGATCTGTCTGACGTCGAACAGACGAAGACTCTCGTGCGTGAGTCGAGTGATATGCCGGGAAAAGCCTCGGGGCGTAGTCCCGAAAAGGCTGAGACTGCGCCGTAGTTCAGGCGTTCCGCCCATTGCAAGCCGCCCCCTCCCCACGGGGCGGCTTTTCGTGCTCGAAGGTATGTTTGACACCGCCATGCGCCCGCTGCGAAACTTAGTTTCGAAAGAAGAGGCGAGCGGCCGTCAAGGGCGACACGCCACTCATCCCCCAGGATAGGAGCGGGATTGAGAACGATTCCGTGCGCGCAGGCCCCCGAAGCTTGGTTCTCCGACTCGCACCTCGGCGTCGAGTTTGCGAAGGCGCAATGTCGGGCACGGTGCCCCCTGCTCGATGAGTGCGCCGAGCGGGGCGAGGGTGAGCCTCACGGCGTGTGGGGCGGCATGTCCCCGTCGGACCGCCTCAGTGCTGATCGTCAACGCCGCGAAGTCGGCGAGCGTGAACTGAACGCGCGCATCATCGAGTTGCGGCAGGGTGGCATGAGTGTGCGCGCCATGGCTGCCGAACTGGACATACCCCGAAAGACCCTCTCGGATCGTATCAAGAGGCTCGAACTCGCCGTATAGCGGGACCGATTCGCTCCGTGGAAGCGGAACGATCTCCACTGGTTCTCCACGGTTCGAACATGTAGCCTATTCAAGTGTTCGCGCCGGCACAGGGGGTGCTGACGCAACAGGCGCGAGGGAACGTCCATTGACTAGCAACGCCGTAGAGCAGTTCGAAACGGTCATAGACCAAGAGGCCATCTCTGAGATGGATCTCATAGATGTTGACGTGCTGGTGGACATACCCTCTGTGATCAGCCTTGCTCGGCTGAGATACGAAGGGGGCACCTTGTTCGAGATGGCGTGGTGCCCGAACGGCGTCGGCGTTGATGACGTCAACGCGGTTGAGCCGCTGATACCTCAGCGGTCCATCAGGCTCGGCGCCCGGATCAGCGACACGCTCGGGTGCCCGTGCAAGGACGAGGTCACTTACTCTCTCTGGCTCTTCGAGTAAGTGGAACGTTCGAGGCGTACAACTGAAGATCATCCAGCAGACAAGAGGCAGCCCCCCAACTGCCTCTTTTTTGCGCCCTCAAGCTGTTATTCGAAATGGAGTCACGTCGTGACCGCTGTCCCCTCAAACGCCTTCGCGGACGCCTCCGCTGCGACCATCCGCAGCCTTACGGGCGACGAGATCGCCATTCGCCCCATGTACGACTCGAAGATCGGTCGCGTAGTTGTTCAGCTCGCTGCGGCCGGTTTCTCGGTCCTGCTCGACAGCAGTGCTATCGCCGAGCTGCGCGACAAGGTCGCGCTCGCTGCGTACCTCGGCGAAGTTCTGAACGTCGTGGCCGGCCACCCGACCCCACACCCCAGGACGCGCCCGTGACGGACCCCCAGAAGCCCCCGCATCGCTCCGTATCGCAGTATCAGACCTTCGTGCGATGCGGAGAGGCGTACCGCCTTGAGAAGGTCGCGAAGGCCCCGCAGACGCCCGCCGCGTGGTTCCACCAAGGGACCGCGTTTCACGAAGCCGTCGAGCTGTGGGAGAAGAGCAACCGGCGGCACGGCCCCGACGAGATGGCCGAGTGGTTCGAGACTGCATGGCAGCGCGAGCACGCGAAGGCCCTTGAAGTCGAGCCGGATACTTCGAAGTGGCTTACGGGCGGGAAGATCAAGCCCGCGGTCGACATCGAGCGCAGGCACGAGAAGGGGCTTGCGCAGGTAGACGCGTACTTCTGGTACGCGCAAGAGGCCGAGTGGAAGATCTGGGAGCCCGCCGAGGGCATCAAGGCGATTGAGCTTCCGTTCGAGCTTGACCTAGACGGCGTACGGGTCATCGGGTACATCGACCAGGTTGTTGAGTACCCGGACGGGCACCTACGGGTGCGCGACCTCAAGACCGGCACGAAGTTGCCCGACACGGCCTTTCAGCTCGCCATGTACGACCACGCCCTTGACGACATGTTCGGCGTGAAGCCCGGCTTCGGAGACTTCTACATGGCGAAGAACACCGCGCCTACTGATCCGTGGAATCTCCAGGATTACACCCGCGAAAAGATCACCCGTTGGCTGACGAACATGGACCGAGCCGTGCGGCTCGGTCTCTTCCTGCCCAACCCCGGTGACGCTTGCCGCACTTGCAATGTCCGTCGCTTCTGCGACTTCAACGGGCAAGACGCCCGACAGTACCCGGCATAGGAGAAAACGAATGGGCAGGATCAGCGCCACGCTCAAGGCCCACGGCGGGCACGATGCAACGTGGGTCGTCATCGAAGCCGAGAACATGGCCGAACTCACCGACCTTCTGACCAACTACACCCAGTGCGGCATTTCTGCCCTGGTCGGTGAAGCGGTCACGATGCTGCGCGCGGAAGAGGCTCTTGGTTCGATCCTCGGCGCGCGTCCGGTCGAGCACCCCGGCAACTACGACCAGCGGCCGGCCGGTGCCCCGCAGCAGCAGGGTGGTTACGCCCCGCCGCAGCAGGGCGGATACGCGGCCCCTGCCGCGCAGCAGGGAACGCCGCACGGGCAGCCCCCGACGTGCCCGCACGGCACGAAGAAGTTCCTTGAGCGGCCCTACAAGAACGGCAAGCCGGGGTCGTGGCGAGCGTGGGCTTGCCCCGCCCCGCAGGGTGACCCGAGCGCCTGCAAGCTGGAGTTCATCAAGTAGCAGCGAGCCCGTGTAAACGGACACGAAGCTGTTATTCGAAACGGCAGGGGCGCGACTGCCGCACACCAACGCGCTCCCTCCAACTCCCCGAAGGGTTCACCCATGCCTTCTATTGAGTCCCGCTTCCGACAGTTCCACAACGACAACCCGCACGTCCTCAAGGAAATGGAGCGGCTTGCGAAGCAATGGTTCGAGTCGGGCAAGTCGTCTCTCGGCGTTCAGCTTCTCTTCGAAGTCATGCGGTGGGACCGATCCATCAAGACGAAGTCGAGCGATGAGTTCAAGGTGAACAACGACTTCGCCGCTCACTACGCCCGAATGATGATCGCTCGGAATCCCAACTGGGCCGGTCGCATCCGCATGCGCGCCCTGCGCTCCGCCTGATCCCCGAAGGGGGAAGCTTGTACACGATCGTTCGCGCAAAGGGGGATGCGGGCAAGGCTGGTGAGCCACTGCCGACCCTCTGGAAGACGCTCGCTGCCGCGACCGTCCACTTCCGCCGAGGACAGTTCACGCTCATCGCTGCGGCACCTGGTGTGGGAAAGAGCGCGCTGAGCCTCTGCCTCTCGCTGCACGCTGGAGTGCCGAGCTACTACTTCAGCGCCGACACGGACGCTCAGACCATGTTTGTGCGCGCTGCTGCGAACGTGAGCGGCTGGAGCACGCGAGACATCGAGAACGCCCTTGAGACCGGCAACACGACCGCCGTTGAAGCGCAGTTGAACGGCCTCGATCACCTCCGTTGGGATTTTCAAGCATCCCTCACCATCGACGATCTCGAAGCCGAGCTGAAGGCTTTCGCGATCACCTACGGGGCGTGGCCTGAACTCATTGTCGTCGACAACCTCTCGAACGTCGTGCCGGACGTCGAGAGCGACAGCAGCTCTTACGTGGGCCTTGAGAAGGTCTGCGAGTACCTTCACGAACTCGCGCGCATGACGGGCGCGTGCGTCGTGGCGCTCCACCACGTCAAGGGCGACTCGAACGACGGCGACAAGCCCGTTCCCCTGTCTCAGATCAAGGGGCAGATCGGGCGCGTGCCCGAGATGATCCTGACGCTTCACCGTGTCGGCGAAGACGAAGACCGGCGCATGGGTGTCTCTGTCGTGAAGAACAGGACCGGGCGCGCGGACGCGTCCGGCGCCATGACTCTCTATCTCGAAGCCGACATGGAACGGATGCGGCTCACGGGATGAAGTGCCTTGAGGTTCGAGTGAACGGCATCCCCGCCCCGCAGGGCAGTAAGCGCCATGTAGGCGGGGGAGTCATGATCGAGTCGTCAAAGAAGGTCAAGCCGTGGCGCTCGGCAGTCGCCACTGTGACCGAGAAGGTCGACTTCCCCGAGCTGCCGTATGTGCGCGTCGTCGTCTGGTTCTTCATGCCCCGACCGAAGAGCCACTACCGGACCGGGCGCTTCTCGCACCTGCTCAGGGCCGGCGCACCCCCGTACCCCGGAAAGTACCCGGACCTAGACAAGCTCTGCCGCAGCACGCTCGACGCGCTGCGCATGGGGGGCGCGTATCGCGATGACGCCCAGGTCGTGAAGCTGAACGCTTTCAAGGTGTACGCGCACCAGGACGAAGAGCCCGGAGCGCTCATCCGCATATCCGACGCTGACTCCGAGCTTTGATCCCGCCATAGCCGCGAAGATAATATTCGAAACGTAAAGGGGGGTCATGGAGAATGGAAAAGCCGCCCATTGCAGATGTACTTGAGGCTTACGGAGCGACTGACGTTCCCGAAGGCTCTCGGTATCGGAAAATGAAGTGCCCCTTCCATGAAGACCGGAATGCCTCGGCTTCCGTCTGCACAGAAGGGAACCGCTTCCGCTGCTTTGCGTGCGATATCTCGGGTGACAGCTTCGACGTCATCACTCATCAGGAAGGATGCCGTGACTTCAATTGTGCCCGAGCCTGCGCTGAGAAGCTTCTTGGAAGAAGCTACGGCCAGGTACGAAGCGACGCTTCGCAGCGAGGCGGGTATGCGCGCCGAGGAGTATTTGACGAGTCGGGGCCTGTCCGAGGACAGCGTTCGCTCGCTTCGGCTGGGCTACGTAGAAAACCCCTTGCCGGGGCATGAGAGCGCACGCGAATATATTTCCGTCCCGTACCTCACCCGAGCAGGGGTTACGACTGTCCGCTTCCGCCGAATCGGCGAAGGCGGAGGACCGAAGTACCGCAGCGTTCCAGGTGATCCGCCCCGCATCTTCAACGCGAACGCCTTGCTCATTCCGAGCGATCACATCGCGATTTGCGAAGGCGAGTTCGATGCAATCGCAGCGCAGCAGGCGGGTATTCCCGCTGTGGGCATTGCGGGTGTCGGGTGCTGGAACCCGTACTTTGCGCGCTGCTTCAAGGGGTATAAGGCAGTCTTCATCCTCGCCGACAATGACCCGCTGAAGAAGAAGAGGAACTGCCGCGAGTGCGCCGACATGGGCAATGCGGAATGCCTCGGCCACAACGTTGGATGCGAGTTCGCGGAGAAGATCGCCCCCAGTATCAATAACGCACGCGTCTCGCCGATGCCCGAGGGACACGACGTGAACAGCTTCCTTATCGAGCATGGCGCTTCGGCACTGCTCGAACGATTGGAGATCAAGAAGTGACCCCCGAGCAGCTCGCGAATGGCTTCTACGAGTTCACGAAGGAGTGCACTCGGCGAATCCTCACCGTCGGCGCCGACCAGTACAGCAACGGCGAAGAGCCGAAGTTCGAGACTATGCCGCTTCCCGAGCTTGTCGCTTGGGCCCGCGAAGAAGCCCAAGATCTCGGCGTGTACGCGGCCATGCTCGACATCCGATTGCAGCGGCTCGAAGCCGTTGCTCGGCGGCTTCTGTCGCTCTAACACTCACCGCGGACTCAGGAGACACCTTGAAGCGAATCGTCGTCCTCAGCGACATGCAGATTCCCTATCACGACAAGCGCGCCGTGAAGAACGTGCTCACGTTCATCAAGGATTGGAAGCCGGACGGCGTCGCGTCCGTGGGCGACGATCTCGACTTTCCAATGATCTCGCGCTGGACTCGCGGGATGGCTGGCGAGTACGCGGGCGACATGCAGAGCCACGTACAGCAGGGGCGAGGCTTCTACCGCCGTGTACGCGAAGTGCACGCCGGCCCGATTCACGTCATGCGCTCGAACCACACCGACCGCCCCATGAACTACCTGCGCCAGTACGCCCCCGGCTTCATGGGCTACGAAGCGCTCACGTTCCCCGCCATGATGCAGTTCGAGCAGCTCGGCGTGACGTACCACGAAGAGCCGTGGGAGATCGCTCCCGGATGGCTGCTCGCGCACGGCGACGAAGGCGGGCAGAACCGCACCCCCGGCGGCACCGCGCTCGGTCTCGCGCGCCGCTGGGGGTACTCCGTGATCTGCGGTCACACGCACAAGCTCGGCTTGCAGCACGATCACGACGTAGTCAACGGTCGCATCACGCGGCACCGCTACGGCTTCGAAGTCGGCAACCTCATGAATATGAAGGAAGCCAGATACCTCAAGGCGGGCAGCGCCAATTGGAACCAAGGCTTCGGCCTTCTTCTGGTCGAGAACCGGCGCGTCACTCCCGTGCCTGTCGTGATCCACGCGAACGGAACCTTCACGGTCGACGGAACCACCTACGGCGTTTAAACGGTCCGAAACTACTATTCGAAACGAGGAAGACAGTATGGCTATCGACTGGGACCGTTACACGAAGCTCGCCGATTCCGTCGCGCGCAGGGTCGCCGCCGAATACCCCGGATTCGACGCCGAGGACATCCGACAGGAGATCCTGCTTCAGGTGCTGGAGCGACAGAGCACCTTCGAGAAGGCTGACTATGTCGAAGGGCAGCTTCGGACGAACTTCAAGCAGTTCGCTTACGCCTACTGCGGCGCCGAGCGGTATTCGTACATCGCGCACTCGGCCGAGTACGTCTACACGATGATCGAAGTTCGGCAGCTCTTCGATAAGGCTTTCTTCCGCCCCGAGCTGTGGGAAACCATGCCCCGCAAGGAAGACGGTGTTTCCGTCGCGGCTGGCGGGATCGTCGTCGCGCTGTGGGACATCAACGAAGCCTTCAACTTGCTGCCGCCCGACTATCAGACGGTCATCGTCCGTCGATACGAACTTGAGGAAAACCTGACGGGCGCCGAGAAAGTACGCCTCCAGCGCGCCATCGACAAGGTGACGCGCTCCCTGAATAACTCTGTCGTGCGCAGGCAGGAAGAGGCGAAGAAGCACTACGGCCCCGGTCTCCGTACGGTCGGCGCTCTCGCCGACTAGTAGCACTCAAACTAGGTTTGAAACCGCCATGGGGTTGCTGCGAAACTAAGCATGCGAACGAGGAAAGAGCCGGTGAAACGGCCCGGCTCTTTCCTCCCCAATCAAAGGGGGAGCATGCGCGGAACGCGCCCTACCCTCGCCATTCTCGACGAAGCACGGATGTGCTTTGAGGTTCTCGTCACTGACGGAGTTCCGCCGAGAAAGGCATACGACTACGCCAACAAGGTGCTTCCCGAGGGGTTCGACCTGCGGGATTTCGAAGAGAGCGAGAGAGCGTGAAGATGCTGCGAGAAGAGAAGCGGCTCATCGGCGGAATCGGCGGGTTCACCGTGCTCGCCCTGGTCGCGGTCGGCGTGGTGGCGTGCACCGCGACGGACTCGTGTGCAGCCGGGGGACGTGGCGGGGGCCGCTCGGGATCGTCGTTCTCGAAGCCCGCACCTCCTCGGCCGGCCCCGCGCCACCAGTCGCCGAAGAGGCCGGGCGCGTCGATCGGCGGAACGTACGCGCACCCCGTCTACGTTCACACGGGCGACGACTGCGACTGATGCTCCGCATCCTCGTAACCGGCTCGCGCGACTGGTGGGACGTCAACACCATTCGCCGAGCCATTTTCCGCGAGTTGTACGAGATGAAGTGTCCGCACGAGTGGGCGACGCTGCTTCACGGCGCTTGCCCGACCGGCGCTGACGCTATCGCCGACAACTACGCGAAGAACTTCGGGATGCGCGTAGAGCGCTATCCCGCCGATTGGGACCGCTTCGGCAAGCGTGCGGGCTTCATCCGCAATGCCGCCCTGGTCGAGCAGCGTCCAGACGTCTGCCTCGCCTTCATCCGCGCCAGCTCCCGCGGCGCATCCATGACCGCTGCACTCGCCGAGAAGGCGGGAATCCCGACTGTGAGGTACGTAGCGTGATTCGCGTCATCGTCGACAACCCGCACGGCTACTACCCGAAGTTTCCTCGGGTGATCGAGGGCGAGACCGAAGAGAGCGTGGACCGGCAGGTGAAGCGTTGCCTGTCCGGCATCAAGGGGCAGTATTCGGGCCCCGCGTTCCGGCAGACAACCGTAACGCGCGTGATCGGCACTCAGGACGCGTCCGCGCAGTACGTGACTGAGGGGGCCGAGTGACCGAGTCGCCGATGGAACGGCGTTGCGCCGCGTACCGCGACAAGCTCAAGGGCGAGCCGTACGCGAGCATCGTCCCGAGCAGAGCGCCTGAGCTGAAATATCACGGGAACATCGGGCGTGCGAAGCAGGCAGTCACCTACAGCGAGTGGATCTACAACGCCGAAACCCGCCGATCCTCTCGGAGCGTGCGCGGGGGCGAGATCTACCGGCGCACGGCGGATGGCTGGGAGCTTCTTCACCGTGTCGAGCAGGGAACGCCCGAGAGCGAGCTTCCGTGGAAGCAGCAGGGGGCCGAGCCTGTCGAGCCGGGCCCCGTTCCCTGATACCCTCCGAACGGAACGGCTTCCCCTTCTCTCGCTGACACGTTTGAAGGTTGCCGCTCAAGACGGCCCCCGCTTCGGCGGGGGCCGTTCTGCGTTTGAGGGGCCGGACAGCACAAGCTGTCCGGCCTGCCACGGTGGACGCTGCGTCACCCGCCGAGACAGCTTCACCCTACCCGCCGAGCGCGTGTAAACGCACCTTCAAACTGTGTTTGAAACTAGGTTTGACAACACCGTTTAAACGGCCTACTGTCTTCCCTGTCAGCGAGAAACCGGCCGAACGGCCGGCCAGTAAAGGGGAAGCGCAATGGAGAAGATGAAGCCCGCTCAGGCCGTGAAGCTCGCCACGAAGAAGGGCGAACTGATGTGGGGCGGTCGCGGCTCGCGGAAGAGCCCCCTCAAGGCCCCCGTTCGCGTCACGCTCGAATTCCTGCCCCGTGGCGTGATCATGGTTATCGACGCCGAGACCGGCGAGCAGGTCGACAAGATTCGGACCGGCACGGAGTTCTTCGCCGCGAAGGCGCCCCGCCGCAAGCCCGCCCCGAAGGTCGAGCCGAAGCCCGAGGCTCCCGCCGAGGCGCCGCAGGAGGAATCGTTCTTCGCCCCGGAAGAGGCCGAGGCGTACCTGATCGGCGAGAAGAAGGCGGACCAGGACGAAGAGAAGCCTGCCCCGGTCACGACGCGCGAGCAGTGGCTTCACGCGGCCATCAACCTTCTGCGTCCTGACTTCGTGGCTCTCGGTCTGCCGATTCCCGCGCGAGTTCAGATCTCGGTCGGCTTCGGCTACGGCGCGAAGGCCGAAAGTAAGAAGATTCTCGGAGAGTGCTGGTCGAAGTCGGCGACCGTCGACCGCGTGAATCACATCTTCATCAGCCCCGAAATCACCGACGTCGTAGACGTACTGGCGACCGTCGTGCATGAGCTTGTGCACGCTGCCGACGACAACGTGAACGGCCACAAGGGCCGCTTCGCGAAGGTCGCGAAGGCCCTCGGCCTCACGGGGCAGATGACCGCCACCTACGCCGGTCCCGAGCTTGCGAAGAAGCTCCGCAGCATCGCCGAGCAGCTCGGCGCCTACCCGCACTCGGCGCTGTACCCGATGGGCGCCCCGATCTCCCTCCCGAAGCCCAAGGAGGAAGCCCCCGAGGGCGACGACCGGGACGAAACCGAGGGTGAGGGCGAGACCGAAGCGCCGGTCTCTTCCGGCCCGAAGAAGCAGGGCACCAGGATGCTCAAGGTGGTCTGCTCGGAAGACTGCGAATGCGGTGGGTACACGGTCCGCACTACTCAGAAGTGGCTCGCCATGGGAACCCCCCGCTGTCCCTTCGGGGGAGAGATGGAGATTGCCGCGTAAGGCTCGGCAAAGGCCCCCGCTTCGGCGGGGGCCTTACTGCGTTTAAACGTTGCGCCACTCCAACTTCGAATGATAGTTTCTCCTTGTCAGCGAGAGAGCGGCCCCGGAGGGGGCCGAACGAAGGGGAAACAGAATGAACAGCATGGACCGTAACCGCATCGTCCGTGACCTTCGCGTTGCCGAGCTTTACGTGGAAGAGATTCGGGGGGCTCTCGTCAACTACGAGATTTGCCGCATGTGGGCCGTGCGCGACGAGCAGACCCGAGAGCTTGCCTACTGGGAGGGGGAGGTTCGGTCGCTGCGCGAGAAGCTCGCAGTCGCGTAAGCGGCTTTGGGGCCCCCGCTTCGGCGGGGGCCTTCTCTCGTTTCCCCAACCTGACATTGAATGCTGGGACTTTCGAGTGATAGATTCCCTGCCGTCAGCGAGAGAGCGGCCCCGGAAGGGGCCGAACGAAGGGGAAACAGAATGGCTATGGAGCGCAGCGACCATGCAGCCGCGAGCGTCATCGTCGGAATCGGCGGAATCGGCTTCGCCCTGAGTTATGAAGCTCTCTACAAGGCCGCCGTCTCGGCCGGCATGTCCCCCATGCTGTCCTACGGCTACCCGCTCATTGTCGAAGGCTTCGTAACGATTGCCACGTGGACGGCTTACCGGTTGCGCGACAGGGGGTGGACCGCGACGGCTTACCCGTGGCTTCTCGCGGTCGCCTTCTTCGGCTACTCGCTGTGGGTCAACTCGATGCCTGACACCCTGCTCGGCCCGGTCGTGAGGGGCGTGCCCTCGGTCGCCCTCGGCTTCGCTGTCCACCTCTTCACGCAACTGCGGAAGAAGCGCACGGCCGAGCCGGTCGCCCTGGTCGAACTGCTCGACGACGAAGAGGGCGAAGAGCCGCTGTCCGTCGAGCCGTGGCCCGCGTGGGAGCCCCCGACGACCCAGACGGCCCTTCCGCTCGTGAGCGCTACGTTCGAAGCGGAGAAGCCGCGACCGGCGAGCGAGCACGCTGCCGTGCGCATGTGGGCCCGAGCGAGCGGCTTCAACGTCAAGGACACGGGGCGCATGCCTCAGAGTGTCTACGCGGCCTTCGAGCGGGCTCACGCGTAACCCCTGCCGCACTCCCTTAAGCCCCCCGCTTCGGCGGGGGGCTTCTTCGTGCTTCGAAACTGAGCTTGCTTGACTTCGAAACATAGTTTAGGTTGGCGCCTGTCAGCGAGAGAACAGGTAGGCCCCCCGATGCGAGTGCACCGCACCCAGCATGACCGCGACTTCACTGTCATGCCGAACACGATCCTTCGCCACAAGAAGCTGAGCCTGACGGCTCGCGGCCTGCTCGGGCACCTGCTCAGCCTGCCGGACGGCGCGAAGGTGACGGTAGAGAGGGTCTGCGTCGAGGTTGAGGAAGGCCGCGAGCGCGTGCGCAAGGCCATGGGGCAGCTTGAGACGCTTGGCTATGTCCGGCGCGTCCGTCGGCAGCTTGAGGGTGGCCTCTGGTCGACCGTGCTGCACGTCTCGGACGTCCCGATGACCGAGGCTCCCGCCGAGCTTCCGAATGACAGGTTCCCGACGGTCGGTGAGCCGAAGGGCCGGGCCGTCGGCGCTCCCCCCGTAGGGGGAAAGGAACTCAGGAAAGAACTTCCCCCTACCCCCGTCGCGAAGAAGGCTGAGCAGGGTCCGGCCGAGCAGCGGCAGGGAAGGGAGGGAGATTCCCCGAAGCGAGACGAGAAGCAGAGCGAGCAGCTCGACCGCGCGCTGTCCCTGCTGCGGCGCCTCGGACTCTCCGAAGCTCGCCTTGAGGTGAGCGCGGCTCACGCTCTGGACGTGGCCCCCCTGGTCGTCGAGTGGTTCGCTCGCGGACTCACAGATCTCGAAGTGCGTACCGCGCTGGTCGCCGGTCTTCCCGAACACGTGAAGTCGCCCCGCGCGCTGCTGAAGCACCGCCTCACCGCCATGCTCCCCGAGTGGCGCTACACCGCCCCTGACGGCCCCTCTGCGCCCCGTGGCGTGCGTGAGCGGGTCGAGTGTGTCGACTGCGGCCGATGGCTCCCCGAAGGGGCCCCTATGGGCTACTGCCGCGACTGCAAGCCTGCCGAGCCCCTCGCTGCTACCCGTGCCCCTGCTGCTGTCGTCATCGACAACCGGGCCGGACGTGAGCGGGTGCGCGCCGCTCTCGCTGATGCCGATTTCTAAGCTTCGAAACTGTCATTGACGCACAGTTTCGAAACCTAGTAACGTGAGCCTTGTCAGCGAGAGGCGAGCTAGGGAATGCGGAAGTGGCAAAGCCGAGGAAGCAGAAGACGGATCCTCAAAGCCTCGCTGAGGCAATCGGCGCAACGGGCTACAGGGTCGAGCGGCGAACGCACGGATGGCTGTGCTTCCCCGAGGACAAGACGCAACCGGCGGAGTGGATCAGCCGAAACGTCGGGGGTCGAGGGCAGAAGAACAACGAAGCCGTAGCTCGACGCTTCGGAATCGGCATCTAACATCCAACGCGGGGGCCGGGAGACCGGCCTCCGCCACCGTTCAGAAGGGGCGTTTAAACGGTGCAGTATCAGGCTGTCGTGCGAGTGAGGCACGAAGGCGTGAACCTCTCGGCAAACGAATGCCGGCAGGCCCTCGACGCCGTCACGGGGCGGCTCCTTCACCTCGGCGCCACGGCGCAGTTCTGGCCGAGCCGAAGCGAGTTCACGCTCAGCATCACGGGAGTCGACCGCCCGACGCGCGCGGCGGGAATCGCCGAAGGGGAGGTTCGAGCGGCCTTCGTCTCTGCGTGGTTCGGAAGCCGCCACATCCGCATCGTGCGAGTCGACGTGTGGGAGCGCGGAGAGTGGCTCGCCGAGCAGGGGCTCAACGACGACCAGGGCGACGACGAGTAGGCGATCAGCGAGCGAGCAGGGCCGGGGACTGGGCCCCCTTTTGTTACCCGAGGTCTGATCGATGCTGGGCTACTCCCCGATTTCAACGACTTCCGCGTGATTAAGGTCAACGTTCAGCCTGCGGACTGACGCAACGCAGCCCCCTGCTTCGGCGGGGGGCTTCTTCGTGCTCGCAACCTGTCATTCGGCATTGCGTTTAAACGACTTCGAATGATAGCTTTCTCATGTCAGCGAGAGAGCGGCCCCGGAAGGGGCCGAATGAAGGGAAGCAACATGAGCGTCACCCTCCGCAAGGGAACCCACCGGTGGCTCTTCCTCTACGAAGAGAACGTCTCCCTCTGCCGCTTCTGCGGCACGGAACTCGACGCCGGACAGTCGCCCACTAGCAACGAGTGCACCGCCATGCACGACGCCGGATGCGTGTGTGACCGGTGCCGAGCCCGCGGCTACCGGCCCGGTCAGATGGTCGAGATCCTTCGAGAGAAGGGGCGCGAGCTGTCCGAGACGTTCGGGGTGCACCTGCCTCAAGCCGAAGTTGTCGAGCTGCTCGACAACGGCCGGATCAAGGTTCAACCCGGCTCGGTCGCCTACCCCGTTCGTGGCTACACGCTGAACATGATGCCCGAGGACATTCAACCCTTGACCCACTGAGGCAGACGAAAGGCCCCCGCTTCGGCGGGGGCCTTACTGCGTTTAAACACGTTTCGAAACGCCGTGTACGATCACCTTCCGATCGATCCCATGGGGGGCACCATGCGGCCAATCACCGCTATCACGACCGCCGTTCTCGGTCTCGCTGCGCTCACCGCGTGCGGCAATGGCGACGACAGCGACAAGCCCGAGGCGAAGCCGAAGACTTCCGCGAGCGCGAGCAAGAGCGCAGCAGCACCGAAGACGACACCTTCCCGACCGGCCGGCATCCCGTCGCCCGACGAAGCGCAGAAAGCCGCACTCCTTCGCGCCCTGCGTGCCGTGAACCCCGCCCTCGGGGCGGACGAAGAGAAGGCGGTCACCAACGCTCGGAACGTCTGTCTCGACATGCAGCAGGGCAAAGACAGCGGCACCGTGGCCGCGAACGCGAAGGCTCGCTTCGAAGGCGGTGACGTGGGCGCGCTGACGAACGACCAGGGCGCGAGGATCGGCGAAGCCGTCAAGGCGTCATTCTGCAAGTAACTCGACAGCAGACGGCCCCCGCCGAAGCGGGGGCCGTCTGCGTTGGGTGGCCCCTGCCGCCTGACGGCGCACAGGCAGCAGGGGCCGGGCCCCGCCCGGCGAGAGCTTCCAGGAATCACCGGACGGGGGGCTTGTGGTTACACGACCCGTGGGCCCCTCATGGGTAGATCTGGCATGGGCCGGCGCGAGTCTTCCGGGTGCGCAAAAACCATGTGCGTGCGCATGGCTTGCACCACCTCGTTGGCGGCTTCGCACCCCCCACCGCGGTTCACCTGCTTCACCCGCTTCCGCAGATGTGCGCACGTTGCACACATACCAGAGTCAACGTCCCCCCCCACATAGGCGGTTAACCTCAACAGTTCCTGCACCGACAAAACCGCTTCCCTTCACTACGGCCACCGGTCCCCGTCTGAACACTGCGGGCACGGGAGCCATGTCCTTCGCTTGCATGTCGAGCATCCGTCGAACCCGAAGCAGTCGACGCACGGAATCGTCCGATGGTCGGCGCAGAGACCGCAGATATCCGAGACGCTCACCAGCCACTCAATGAGCGTTGGGGGGCCTTCGTCGTAGCTTCGACGCCCTGCGCGGGGTACGTGGTGGCGACTCGGCGCCATGCTCAAGCCGAGACCGCATGCGTACAGAGGCGAATCCTCCGAGCCGCTTCGAAACGCGCGGCTGCATTCCCAGTCTTTTCCGCTTCCGCCAACTCGGCGGAAGCCTCAGCACATGCTTGGCAACCCTCGCGAGGGGTGGCTTCATACAGCCACGCATCCAACGGAACCTCTACCGCCTTCTCGTGATGGACGTGCGGCCTCACGGCAGCAACCCCCACACGGACGTGACGGGAAGCTTCCTCCCCGCCCCTACCGCGCTATGGGGATGCTTGGAAATCTGCTCGTTGGCGGTCGCGACCGCTCGCGCGTCGCGCGCCTCGCGAGCCGCCTCGCGGGAGTTGACGAAAGCGGCGCAAGCCATGCACCCCTGAACGCCCACCGGCTCTAAGGCCGTACGCATGGATACCTCGGGCATGACGTTTCCCCTCGCTGACACTCGGCGGAGATTCGAGCCTGCCGCCGAGACAGCAGAGAGAACAGGGGCGCCCTGTCCCCCTTTTCGGGCCTTAGCTGATCACGCCCAAGAACTCTGCAAGCTTCCGCAGGCCAACCGGTCGCGCTGGGCCCGCCCACAGATCGGTCACTATCGCCACAGCGAGGGTGTGGTGCCGCATCCATCCGGGTGCGATCTCTTTGAGCCGCGTGAGAGCCTTCACGGCCCCCTCGGCGTTGCCGAGGTCCGTGTGTGCGCGGGCTACGTCGAGCAGCAGCCACGTACGCCACGACGGAGGAGTGTCCGCGCTGAGCCGCATGCCCTTCGCTAGATCAAGGGCCTCTTCCGGGCGCGCATGCTGGACCGCGAGACGCACGCGCTCAATGCGCACAGAGGAGCGGCTGAACACGCTTACCATCTTGCCGTCGACAGGCGGGGGCAACGTCGCAAGCCGCTTCGTCGCGTCTTCCGCTGTCTTCATCATGTCCGACGCCCTGTCATAGTCGCCGCGCCGCGCCGCACTCGTCGCCGCAGACATGACCAAGCCGCCCCACACGCGCACGCCCTCGGCCGTCGAACTGTTCTCGTGCTCGATGCGGTCCGCTGCGTACACGGCCACGTGTTCGGCGTCGCCGAGCCGGTTTTGCCTCTGGTAGTTCCAAGCCACGCTGTTTGTGATCATGGCGCTCAGCAGCGGATCGGAAGACGCGCTTGCCGCGTTCATGGCCCGTTCGAGCGCAGACAGGGCGAGATCGAGCTTGCCGAGCCTGATAGCGAGGTGGCCGGCCAACTGCAACGCCTTGCCCAACGCGGCTTCTCCGTCAGCCCGTTGGTCGGCAGTACCGACCGAAGCGGCGAACCGAGCATCGTTGACGATGCCGGGCAGCACGTCGAGCAGGGCCGAGAACTCCGCATCGTGATACAGCGTCCAAGCCGCCGAGATCTCCTTACGGAGCACCGGCAGTGTGAGCCGCTCGGCGCCGGTCGGCTCCGGGGGAGGAAGGAACAGGGGCGGAGAGACCGCGCGGCGCAGCGCAACCAACTGTGGGGGGTCCGCTTCGCCGGTCGACGGCACTCCGGGCGGGTCGCCGAGCAGGCTCGTTAGCTCGACTCCGAGGGCGCTGGACAGGGCATGCAGCGTGGGCAGAGCGGCAGAGTGCCGCTGCTTCTGTTCGAGCTTCTTCACAGTGTCGACGGACAATCTCGCCTTCTCCGCGAGAGCCTCTTGCGTCAGTCCAGCCACGCGGCGAAGCCGCTTCATCCTGTCGCCCAGGTGCTCAGCCATATATCGAGAGTAGCGGCACGTCAGCGCCGCCGGGGGAGCGTGTAAACGGCCTGGAAACGCCGAAAGGCCCCCGACCCAAGAGGGTCGGGGGCTTCGGAGGTTACTTGCCGACAAGCTCGACGTGAGACTCGACGGGAGTTGCGAACGCCTGCACGGTCTTCGCGTCCTCTGTGCGCTGCACAACCTCACCAGAGATCAGCGCGAGAGTGGCCGTCAGTACGCCGAGAATCGGCGTCTCGGGCACGTCTACGCCATAGGCGACCAGAAGGCCGAGACCGGCAGTGACGAACGCGTACACGCGCGCAGGATGCTTCCGGAGGAACTTCACGGGGCGGACTCCTTACTTCGTGACCTTGAAGCCGCGCTTCTTCGCGAGCTTCCTAAGAGTGGCGGGACCGGGGATGCCGTCAGCAGCTTGCGAGTGGCGCGGGTAGCCGCACCTCACCTGCCACTCGGTGTAAGCCGCCCGGAAGGCCGTACCGAGCGAGCCGTCTACGTACCGCGCAGCAAGCAGGCCCTCGGCGTGAAGCGCCGACTCAACCGTCAGACCCTCGGCCTTGTAGGTGGCTACGCCCTGCGGAAGGCCAGGGTCGCGCAGAGTGCCACGGACGATGTGAGCGAGGCTCACCACTTTCGCGGGGCGAGTGATCACGCGCGGGGGGTTGAGGTCACCGGCCGGCGCATCGGGCTTCGCGAGCCGCGCGTTCACGCGGTCAAGGAAGTAGTCCCACGGGAACGCCGGACCGGGGTCGTAGTGGTTGGTCTGCCCGTATGCCTGCGACACGTCGACGTGACCGACGATGCCCCGCTTCCCCGCCTTCAGCTCGGCAACCGTCAGCTTCTTCGCGGGGATGTTGTGCTTCCTGCACCAATCCGCAGCCACCTGCGCAGCCTGCTCGATGACCCCCTTGGAGTAGTCGTCGAGCCACTCAGCGCGCGTCTGACGCGCATACCCGGCAAGCTCAAGGCCGAGGCCGTCGCCGTTGGCGCCCGGCGCGTGCCAGGCGCGGTCACCGTCGGCGACGCAGCGCACGGCCGAGTTGTTGTCCACACACACGTGAGCCGAAGCCTTATTCGTCGCGGGCAGGTTGGCGAAGTACGCGGCGACGTTCTCGGCAGTGTTCGGCCCCTCGGGTGCCTCCATGTCGTGAATGACGATGACGCGAATGGGAGCGGTGCGACCGGGGCCGAACCAGCGAGCAAGGGTGGTCTTCATGCGGAAACCTCTCAAAGGGCGGACGTCAGAAGGCTTTTGATCTCGTCGAGCTGCGCGGTCATAGCCGTGCGCAGTTCGACAATCGCTGTCTGACCCGTGGCCATGGACAGCAGAAGCTCTCTCTCCTGCTCAAGACGTGTAACGCGAGCAGACAGCTCGCCAAACTCGGCTTCTAGCCGGTCCGCTCTTGCCTTCTGCGCTTCTGCCTCGCCCCGCCAAATCTCCGCCGTGGCGTTGTCGACGTTCGACTTCACCTTGACGAAGGCAGCAGCGAGAGCGCCGATACCCGCGAGAGCGCCGAACACCCAACCAGCGATAGCCATGATGTCCATTACGCGGCCATCCATCGGGCGCGAAGAAAGGTGTAGAAAGGCTGCCCAACGATGACTGCGACTGCGACTCCGGACGTCATCACAGCGAGAGTGAAGGTGTCGCCCGCGTTGCAATACACCTCGGTCTCGGCGCGCAACGTCACGTTGGCGCTGGCAAGTCCCGGACCGTAAACAACATCGATGTCGTTGCCGTTCTGCTTAAGCCGCAATGCGCGGTACCCGGTCCCGCTTGTGCCGAAGCGGGACCCTGCCCGGACCGAGTACCAGCCGGGCGTAACGACCGTGAAGCCGGTAGACGTCGAGAACATCGCATCGTTGTCCGCCTTCTCGGCGTCGAACGTCACGTCAGTCCACACGCCGTCAGTCAGCGAGAGCACCGCGTTTCGGTAGCCCCACGCGAAGGGGGTGTTCAGCAGGAAGTTCGACGCGTCGCGGACGTTCTTGTTCATCTTGTTCGCGGTCGGCGTCTCCTTAGCGACCCACGTATCAAGCGAAGGCACAGTTGCCATAAGGGGAATCCTTGAAGTCAGACAGCTAAAGGGACCCCCTCTGGGGGCCCCTGCCGTGCGTTGCTAGTAGGCGAGTCCGAAGCTGCCGTCAAGCGGCGAATCGCCCAAGACAAAGACGTCCGTAGCCGAAGCAGGCGAGAGCGAGAGCGTCGCAACCCAAATGGGTGCGGTGCCGTTCGCGTCGACCTGAATGTCAATGGCTTCTACGTAGAAGTTGAAAGAGGAAGCCGGGGCAGCGTTCGGAAGATCGGCCAGAGTGATTCGATCGCCGATCTCGATTCCGAGCATGACCGAGAAGAGCGCAGGCGTAGCCGTAGGCTTGATAACCACCTGATCGCATCGAACGATCGGATTCGCGTATGACGACAGCATCGCGTAAGCGGCATCGACAACGGCTGAATCATCAGTCACGCGAAGCTCTATCGACCGCGACTTTCGCCCGTACGTACTTATAGACGTGTTATCTCTCAGCGTCGACTCGACGCCCTCGGGCCTCTTGTAGGCAACCTCGTTCACCACCTGGTCGCCGTCCATGTCGAACTCAAGGCCCGGCTCGAACGGCGTTCCCGCCGTGTCCGACAGGACATAGCGCAGGGGCGCCGACTGTCGCCGAGCCCGGTTGTGGAACGTAAGCCGGCCGTCGCCGTCCATGAAGGCGTATCCGCCGCCGTCAGCCGCCGCGAGCTGCACCTCTTCGAGCGCCGTCGACCCCTCGGACCATGACGGACTGAGCACCGTGCTCATGCCCGCATCCGTAACCACTTCTCCCGCGAAGCTGCCGTAACGCGCTATGCGCAGCACCCGAGCAGCTTCGGACTCGCTGAACACGGCCCCGCCGTTGTCGCCGACAGCCCACAGCTCGGTGATCTCCGATGCGTTAAGGCGCCTGTCCCAGAGGGCGACGTGACCGAAGCGGCCGTTCGCGTACTCCTTATAGATGCTGCCCGCCTGCTGTCCCGCGACCGACGACCAGCGCATGTCTCGCAGGTCTGTGGTCGTGGGTGCGGGACCGTGATTGAGGCTGTAGCCCACGCTTGAGCCGTTGACGTACAGCATCGTCTCGCCGTTCTGGACATAGGCGACGATGAAGGAAGCCTTCGACGTCGACAGCTTCACGTCGAGGTCTACCGTGTCGAGATAGGTCGAGCTTCCGTCAGCAAAGCCGGTCTCAACTTGCAGATAGCCGTCCGAGGTGAGCCTGAACGAGATGAGTCGTCGAGCAGCGTCATCCCACGCGGCGAAGAGCGTGACCATGTTGCCTGCGGCCGGGCGGGTCGGAAGCGTCCAGAAGGCAACCGTGAGTTCCGTGCCGAGCGCGTACTTGCGCCGACCAAGGTCGTTCAGGTCGATGACGCTGCCCTTGTCGCTCGCAACGTTCGCCAGGTTGTAGGACGTCGTTTCACTGTCCCGCAGCACCAGGGAAGCGGCGCCGAACTGCGGCGTGCCGGAACCGTACTTCGACGCCCGCACAGCGGCGGGCTTCGTGTCGTCAGCGAGGTTCTCGACTCGCGCAGCGCCGGACGCGTCGCCGAGCGTCCAGTAGCCGACAGGCTGACTCGCTAGCGCCGCCTGTTGATACGGCGAGCGGAGTTCAGCCTCACCCAAGACAAGGAACGCGTCTGTCGCTGGAAGCTCGATGCTCGATGACATCGAATCGACCTTGACGGGCCACTTCTCGATGAAGCCGGAGAAGATGCTTCCGCCTGGAGTGCACGGGGTCACCGCGGTCCCGGCTTCAAGCTGGAGTTCGTCAGCGAGGAACCATGCGCCACCGTCACCGCCTGAAGAGCCGATTTCGATACCGGCCCACGCGGCAGCAGAAGGGGCCGTGGCCGTGACAGCAAACGACGACCAGCCACCAGCATTGAGCGCGACCGCGGCGGTCGCCGCGCTCGTACTGATCAGGGCACTCGCGGCCGTGTACCAACGGATGCGGCACTTCACCCCGAGGGCGCCCGAACCGGCGCCGAGCCTCAGCTGTCCGGAGGCCGTGTAAACGGCCCCGCCGACCACCTTCGCGAGTCCGGTCGGCACAAGCTTCGTCGTCGACCACCAGCGACGATCATCAGCAATCGTCTTCACGAAGCCGCAGTAGACAGACGAAGCGAAGTCGGCTGCACCGTTGCTGGCCAGATTCACGCGGATCGATCCGGTCCCGCTCTTCGGCGTCAGCTCGAAGGCCGCAGACACGCCACTCTGGCCACCCGTGAACATGTCCGCGCTACGAGAGATGTCTCCGCCTGTAGAAACGTCCTTCGGCAGCAGGTTTGCCGTGCGTACCCGAACGCGCCGACGGGGCAGCACGTTCGGCCAGTAGGGCGACACCTCGGCAAGCGAGAAGTCGTCAGACCATATGGACCAAGCCCCTGTCGCCGCAGACGTGTTCTCCAGAATCAGAATGCCGAAGGCCGCGTTCGGGGGAGCAACCCCCGTGGCCGAGAGTTGCGACCAGGACGTTGGAACCCCCGTCCACGCGGTCCCGATCGAGTCCGAGATGAAGTTGCCCGCAGCGTCGCGCCACCGTATGACGCACCGCCCCGGAAGCGCTGTGACAGCGTCAACGGCGTTCCGGACCCAGAAGGAACCCTGATACTTGTTGCCGGGCCGGACCGGAATCCGGTCCGTGTAAACGACCGCCGTTCCCGACGACAGGGTTGAGCCGACAGACTGAATAGCCCGAGCGCCACTGTGCGTGTTGCTGCTCGTATTCGACACGACGATGCCGTTGAAGCCCGCAGTCGTGCCGAGAGTGTCAGAGCCAGTCGTTACGTTCGGAGGAAGCAGCTCGACACTCGCGTTACGCATGGGCGTGAAACGGCCATCCGAGTTGTCGAGAGCAAGGGACAGGGTCCCGGCTTCGATACGGTCAAGCTCGGAGTTACGTCCCCGCTTGATACCGAAACCGGAAACCCAAGGAGTCACATCCGTCCACGTATACGTGTCGGCATTCGGCCCGCCGTCGAAGGCGACCTCTACCGTGATCGGCGGACCGTCAGCCATTAGAAAATCCTCCCACCATTCCGCTTGCCGTTGCGCACAAGCTCATCGCGAACAGTCGTTGCAATGGCCTTCGCGAGATCACGCTCAGAAGTGACGTTGCCTCCCACGTTCACGATCACGTCGCGAACGCCAGCGCTCAAGTAGCTCGACCGCGAAGCCGCGCGCACCGCCGGCCCCGCCACGGAACCCGCACTCGGGCGGATAGCCGCGAGTTCGTCGACCGCCGCCTGAACGCCGTCAGCACCACCACGAACGCCGAGGGCGTACCCGTCAGCCGTGAAACCGCCGAGCCTCTTGAAGATGCGCGAGGGGGAGTGGATACCAAGCTTCTTCTTCAGAGCCTTGACCATGGCCTCGGCCAAGTTCTCGATCTGCTTGGTAAGGGTCTTCTCCTGCGCCTTCAGGCCCCGCAGAAGGCCGTTCACGGACTGAATTCCGGCGTCGTAGTAGTTGGACGCTACGAAGCTGCCGAGCTTGCTCGACTCGGTGTTGATGGCGCTGTAGGTCGAGTTCAGTTGCTTGATCTCGGTGCCACCAGCATTGAGCAGAGCCTGAGCCATCTGCCCGCCCTCTTCGGGGCCGGCCTGTGCAATCTGGTTGATGATGCCGCGACCGAGGCCCCGCTTCGCGAGGGTCTGCAAGTTGCGCCGGAAGTCGATGATCCCTTGCAGCTTGCTCTTCAGCCGGGCAACGATCGCACTCGCCGAGTTGTCGCCGAACTCCGAAGAGTCGAAGGCACTCATGAAAGACCCGTAATCCTTCGCCTTACCGGCGACGGACGAAGATATTTCGAGCTTTGCCTTCTTCAGGTCCGCGAGCTTCAGGTTCGCAGCGCTGATAGCCTTCTGTATCTTCTCCCGATCCTTCGACAGCCGGAACAGCGTCTTGTTCTGGTTCGAGATGTACGCGTGAAGGCTGTTGCTCTTCCCCTTCGAGATCTTGCCCACCTTGAAAGCCTTCGTCACAAGCTCATGCAGCTTCTTCGAAGTGGCCTCCACCGACTTCGAGCCGCCGAGCATGCCCTTGACGAGACCGGCCGTAATCCACTTGCCGATATCCGCCATTACGCGTGAAGGCGAGTGAATTCCGAGGGCACTCCTGATCGGGCCGGGAATCTTGTCCACCAGGCCGTCAACGACTGCGGTCACCTTGTGCCAGGAACTGCGGATGCCATTGATCAGGCCCTCAATGATGTTCAAGCCGATCTGCTTCAAAGCGCCCGGAAGATCCTTGAAAAACCCCTTCACCCTTCCGGGAATCGCCTTGATGTACCCATACAAGACAGTGATCTTGTCGCGCACTCCGGACGCAAGAGACTGGAAGTGCGTGATGAAGAACTGCTTGATGCCCGAAGCGCCATTGGATGCCGCGACGGTCAGTTGCCGGATCTTGCCCGAGAAGAACGCTCGGATGCCGTTCCAAATGCCGACGAAGAACGCCTTGATCCCGTTGAGCCCGCCCTTCCAGAGAGCAGCGAGCCGGACCACGCCGCCCCGGAGAATGCCGACGATCGAGCCATAGATGTAGACCTTGAAGGCGCCGACAATCATCTTCCAAATGCCGCCGAAGGCGTTCTTCACGCCTTCCCAAGCCTTCGACCAATCGCCCGTGAAGATCCCGGAGAAGATCTGAAAGATTCCCTCGATCGTCTGAAGAGCGCCAGAAATGAACTGCATGGCGCCGTCGAAGACGTTCTTGATTGTCGAGATGATGAAGCCGCCGAAGATGCCCCACAGGAATTTCACCCCGGAAACGAATCCCTCGAAGATGGTCTTCGCGTACCCGAGCCAGGTGCCGATGCTCGTACCGAGCTGCGCGAGGACAGGCTGAGCCTGCGTCCACAGCTCGCGGAAGAGTGGCACGACCGTGCCCCGGAAGAAGCTCGCGAAGTCCGAGAGAGCGGGCCTCACGGCGTCGAGCAGCCCGGATATTCCCTGCCGGATCGGAGCGAGAACGGGCTCAAGGGCCGATCCGGCTCCCGACAGTGCCCCAGACAGTTGCCCGCCGATGCCCTGCGCACTGGTGATGAGCGACGCGAAGCCTTCCGTGAAGGCGTTCCCGATGCGCCGTTTAAACGCCTCCACCTTGTGAGCGGCGTTGTTGCTCATCGTGTCGGCCATTTCCTGAGCCGCGCCCTTGACGTCACCCAGACCCTTCACAGCCGTCTTCGGATCGAGCGCGTATATCGCATCGCCCAAATCCTCGAACTGCGTTCCGAAAAGGGCGACACCCGCCGCATTGCGCTTGACCGGATCTTCAATCGACTTGAGGCGGTCGAGAACGGTTTGCAGACCCTTCGAAGCCTCGGGCCCACCCTTGGCTATCTGCGCAGTCAGCTTGTCGGCCTCAAGGCCGAGCAGCTTGTAACCGTCAGCGGAAGCCGTAGAACCGTCAATCGCGCGAAGCGAGAACTCCTTGAAAGCATCCGCGACCAAATCGGCATCCCGCGCACCGCCCTTAAGGCCCTGCGAGAGAAGGCCGGTGGCGGTAGTGCCGTCAAGCCCGAGCTTCCTGAACTGAGTGCCGTACTCATTCAGCGTGTCGAGAAAGTCTTCCGACTTGTCGACGCCGTTGGTCATTCCCGCCGCGATGATGTCGAGAGCTTCGTCAGCGTCCTTCGCGAGACCGGTCCGGAGCATCTGCGAGACAGCGCGAGTTGTGCCCCCAAGCTCAAGGTCGAACGTGTCGCTCAGCGCCATAACCTTCGACGCAATCGGCTTGAAGTCCGCCGAGTTGAGATCGATCTGAATGTCTTGAGTGACGCGCTTGACGGCTTCGCCAGCAGCCGCGAAAGACTCGCCCCAACCCGCTGCGTATAGGTCGCCCGCGAGCTTGCCCGCCCGCTCGGCCTCCGGACCCGTCACGCCGAGCTGGGCGGACAGCTTGGCCTTCTCGCCGATGCGCTCAAGGCCCTTCTCGAAGCCGACGATTGCGGCCAGCGGGAGAGCGGCGACGATGGCCGCGCCGAGTCCGAGGAGTCCGTCCCGAAGGCCGGGAAGCATGTCGCTCATGGCGCCGAGGCGCCCGCCGGCCTCGCCTGCTCCGTCGCCGAGCGACGTTGTGTTGTCGCCTGCATCGTTCAGCGCGTCGCCGAGATGCTCGACGTCACGGCGAGCGCCGTCCGCGGAATCCCCGAGCCGGTCAAGCGACTGCTCTGCGGAACGCGCGTTGCCGACGACGACAACGCGAAGTGTCCTGGAATCACCAGCCATTGCCGGGGCCCCCCTTGGCCGCGTGATACTCGCTCATGTACTTACAGAAGGCCCCGTATTCGGCGCTGGAAAGGCGCCGGACCTCGGCAGGGGACATGCGGTAGAAGTGGCAGAAGGCGGCTCGCTCCCTTAGCCGTTCTGCCCTTCGCCGTTTCCCTGCGGGTCCCCCTCCGAGGCGACGATCTGAAGTTCGCCGACCTTGACGTTGCGGGCATCCGCGAGGGTGAAGTCAGGGTTGATCGCGCGCTGAGAAATCCAGATGAGAGCCTTGAGAGCCTTCGTCGAAACCTGCGTCTCAAGCTCGGGACGGCCCTTCTCGTCGAGCACCCGCTTCCCGTCGACAACGACCGGGCGCGGGGAAAGGGCCTGATAGATCGGCTGTCCTACGACATCCTCGAAATCTTCAAGGTCGCCGATCGTCAAGTTGTCAGGGTCGATACGCAGAGAGATAGCGTCAGTCATTGGAATGCCTCCCGAGCGATGCGCTCGATTTCGTCGTAGTATTCGCGCAGAAGGACGGGGCCCACGCTGCGAATCGTTGGGTGTAGGAAGTAACCGGGGCCACCTTCCCAGCCGCCCCACTGGTTTCCACGCCACGGACCAAAACCGGCAATGACATTGCCCTTATGGGTCCGCTTCTTCGCGCCGAACTCGGCGCCGAGTGCGTAAGGCTTTCGCTTGCTGCCGAGCCGAAGAGCCGCATAGTTCGCGGTCTTCGTTGCCCGGAGAGATTGAGCGGCTGACTTCTGTTGCCGGTTACCTGCGGCAGCAGTCGCCTTCGTCGCTTCAGCGAGCTTGTCAGCGATTTCGAAGTTCAGCCGCTTCATTTCGGTCGTCATCTCGCCCCCGCCGACACGACGGAGAGCGCGAGCGAATTGAGCGAGCCCCTCAACATTCGTCAGGTATCCATCTTGAGGCATCGCTCAACTCACTTCGAATCGCCTCGAATGGTAGTTTCAGACCGCTTAAGAGACGGCCTTGTAGGTGATCGTCACCGCTGAAGCCGCGCCGTCCGTCAGCCCGACACCGGACAGTTCCTGCTCGACAAGCTCGAAGCCGCCGACCGTCACCGGGCCTTCGTCGAAGCGACCAAAGGGAAGCTCGACCTTGAGCTGTGAGCCGTCCGGGCCCGACCAGGAAGCCTCAATGGACGCGAGCGCGCCCGAGGCGACCGCAGCCGCGACACGGTTGATGTGGGTCGTTCCGGCGAACTCGCCCTTAAGCGACCACTCGTACGACCGAAGGCCCTCTTCCCGCTGCTCGCCCTTCGCCCCCGCACGAATGAAGTACCGTTCAACGTTCAGACCGTTGTCAGCCTTCAGCGAGAAGTCCGAAACGGGGAAGTCGGTTCCGCCGACCTTGACCGAGCCACCGTTGAACGCGAGTAGCTTCGTGTTCGCGACGTAGGTCGGAGTCGAGACCGCGTATGCGCCTGATCCGGCGCCGATGGTTTCCTTGCCGAAGTCGAGCGTGAGCGACAGCGTCACAAGCTCATCAACCGCGTTGGAGATCTCCCACTCTTTGACCTTTCCTCCCTCGTACGTGAAGGGGGTCAGAGCGCCCGTGTTGTCGACACGGCCCACCTGCGCCGTGAAGCTCTTGCCGTCGAGCTGCCCAACGGTCGCCGTGTAGGTGGTGAGGCCGCCCGAGGGGGCGCCGGCCGAGACAGCGCCGAGCATGTGCTTAAGCCAGAAGTCGAAGCCGCCCGACACCACTTCAAGCTTCAAGTCGCCCTCGGCGCCCTTCGCAGACGTGGCGAAGCGGTCCGAGCGCAGCGTCTTCGTGCCAGCCCGAACGGCTTCCGAGTTGATGCGCTCATAGTTCCCCTGAACGCCTTCCGACTGGAACTCATAGAACTTCGTCGGGGCAACGCCGGTCCCGTACGTCACCTCATCGGCGACGCCGAAATACTGATCGTGAACCGTAGCCATTACTTAGCCTGCCCCTTCGTAGCCTTAACCTCTCGCCATCCCTGACGAATGAGGGATTCGACAGCCTCGGCCTCAACCTCGACCGGCTCGCCCCGTACGGCGGTAAGTCCAAGGGAGGGAACCTCGACCGCCGAGTAAGGCCCCTCATAGATAACGGTCTTCAAGTCACAGTCTCGCTTTCACGCGAAGCAGGCATTCAAGCTGCCCCTCGTACGTCTGGTCAGAAGGAAAGCTGACAAGCTTCTTCGGAACGAAGTCGGTAGTCGCAACGGTGTCGATGCCGAGAGAAGGATTGGCCTTAAGGCCGTTCTCGATTCCCTCGGCCATCCTCTGAAGCTCGCGCTCGACGTCCTCGGACGTCGCCCCCGATATCTGACAGTTGATGACCGCAGCAACCGAGAAAACCTCTTCCCTGCTGCGATTCGTCGCCCATTGGCTGTCTTCCCAGACGACTTCGCCGATGAAGACCCAACGCTTCTGGGGGCTGCGCACCGGGAAGCCGTAGGTGACCTGATAGCCCGAAAGCTCGGGGAGGGACTTCGCCATGTCCCGAAGCGCGGTCTTCACCGCGAAGGCGTTCGTCGCCACTAGGCCACCCCGAGCACGTCGTTAAGAATCCTGTAGCGGTACCGCGTGAGCGTCGCGTCAACATCGGGAATGCCGGTCTCGTAGCCGTTGCGCCCCGCCGTGGCGAGCGAGAAGTTCCCTCCCTCGGCAGCAACGAACGAGATAGCCCGATCGGGAATGCCGGAGTTCTCGGCAGTGAGCAGAGAGCGAAGCCGGATCAAGCCCGCACGCTTCACGTCCTCAAGGCCGGCCGGAAGCCCGTACTCGACCGCGAGGGAGTATCGGACGCCTTCCGTCAGCTCGTACGGCGCTTGAAGGAATCCGGCATCCGTAATCGTCCAGCCGGAAGCATCGAGCGAGCCGCTCGGGCCGGTCACGTCAACCAGTCCGATCACATCTAGAAGACCTGTAAAAATCGATGAAGAGCCGTCGCCGGTAACCGTGACGCGCCGTACGCGCGGCACGAAAGACCGCCCGGTAATCGTCTCGAACTCACGCTCTACAACTTCGCGGTAGTGCCGGACATCGGCAGCGGGGAAGCGTCCGGAGTCCGCTAGGTCGACGTCCGAGGCTCTTGCCTCGGGCACAGTGAAGAGAAAAGCCCCCACCACTTCGAACATGCTGCGGTCGGTTGCGACGTCGCCGCCCTTCCACTCGACCGCGTAGGTGCCGAGCGGAAGCGGGGGCAGCGTCACCCCCCACGCGTCGCCGCTCTGCGCTGCCGAGCCCGTGTAAACGGTCTCTCCCGCGCTGTCCCGTACGGTCACCGAAACGGCAGGGACGTCAAGCGGGGTCTCATCGTCCAGGAACGTGTACTCAAGCCGAACGCCCCTGCCGCTCAGAAAGCGCACGGCTACTCGCTCTCGGTCTTCCGGGGGCGACCGGGGCCGCGCTTCTGCGCAGGCTCGGCGGGCGGCTCGGGCTCGCCCTGCTCCTGTTCGTCGCCGTCGACCGGCTCGGCGACCTTGATGCGGATCAGGCCAGCCGCGCTGTCTTCACTGAGATCGATCTCTTCGCCGATGCGCGGCAGCGGCTTCGCGTCACACATGCCAGGGAAGTAGCGGATCATGCGAACTCGCATGCTGAGACTCCTTAGTTGGGATACACGAACGGCCCCCGCCGAAGCGGGGGCCGTTTCGAATGACACTTTCAGAGCTGTCGTTACGCGCCGAGCGTGAGCTTCGCGAAGGCCGCGCCGTCGGTCACGCCGCCGTCGTAACGGAGCCTTGCCTTCCATGCGACAACGTCGCGGTCGTAGCCGTACTCATCCGAACGCGTGATCTGCACCGACCGCACGAAGCGAACCAGGTACTTCGAGAAGTCGCCGTAGACGAGTCCCACCTTCGTGGTCGCCCACTCCATGTTCGGATCGGTCGTGATCGGCTTCCCGAGGAAGGTGTCAGGAGTGCCCGCCGTGGTGGCCGGCTGCCACAGATAGCGGCCGTCAGCATCCTTGAGCTTCCGCAGGAACAGAACACCCGCATCGCTGGTGTAGAAGTAGGCGTTGCGCCGGTACTTCGAGATGATCGCGTGCTGAAGCTCGACCACCTTGTCAGTCGCGGTCGTGCCGGTCGACGCGAGCGACAGGGTGCCCGCGTTCAGGGTGATCGCCGGAAGCAGGCCGTTCGCCTCACCGGTACCGGTCCCCTTCAGGAACGCCGCGCACGTCGAGTCGGCGATAGCCTCGCCCATGTCCTCGGCGATGAGAGACGCGAGCGGAAGTGCGCTGTCGTCGAGCATCTCGTTCGTCGCCTCAGCGATCACACCCACCTTGTGAGAGTCGATCTCCCACCGGGTGAAGCTCATGTCGCTCTTCGGGTAGGTCGCGCCCTCGGCGACCTTCGACGCGATGAGGCGGCCGTTCTTGACGGGCCACTCCATCTTTTCGCCGGACTGCGTGGTAACGACGCGAACACCCGCCTGCATGAACGGGCTCGACTCGCGAAGAGCCTGCATCACCTCACGCACGAAGGTGCTCGCGACGGTCGTGCCCGCGTTCGCGGCGCTGCCGGTCGTCGCGGTGCGCAGCTCGGAGCCGTCCGACTCGATCTCGAATCCGCGGGACTCGCCCCGGGCGACAGCGCGGAACTGCTCGTCCAGACTCTCACCGTGGCCGCGCTGCTCCTGGCGGTTGCCGTTCGGCGCGAACAGGCCCTCAGCGCGAGCCGTGAGCGAGCGAACCTCGGCCTCACGCTCGCCACGCTCGATAGCCTCGCGAGCCTCGGCCTCAAGGCCGTTGATGTCGGCGTCCAGCCGCTCAATGCGCTCGCGCTTCTCGGCGTCCGACAGGGCCGCGTCATCGTTCACGGAGCGCATCTCGGTGACGAGATTCGCGCGCTTCTCAAGCGCGGCCTTCGCCGCAGCACGGTAATCCATGAGTTTCCTTAAGAGAGTTGAGGATTCGTTGCGGCGAATCAGAGAGCCGCGAGAGCCGCGACCGGATCGGTCGGAAGCTCATACACGGGGAGGAAGGTCCGCGCTTCGCTCAGCGCCGGAACATCAACCTCACCGCGAATTGCGGCCCGGATCGCCTCGGGCGAATCCAGCCGCGCCACAGAAAGCCCGCGATCACTCGCGAGCGAACGAAGTGCCCGTTCGTTGACCCCGGATGTTGAATCCGTGTAGGCCGGGTACGTCACGGGTGAGACATCGAAGAGACTGATCTTCCGAAGGGTTCGAAGGGGAAAGTCGTCTTCGTCGATGCCCCATGCATCGTCGATAGTGCGGAAACCGAAGCTCGACTGTGTGACGTCACCGCGCTCCATAGACACGGCGAGATCACGCGCATAAGTCGTGTCGGGCATATCAGCTTCGTAGTGGAGTCCCTCGCTGTCCTCCGACAGTCGAAGGGTCCCGCTCATGTTCCGACCGAGAATCAGGTTCGAGTCGTGATTGAACAGGGCGCGAATGTCGTCCTGCTCGATCGTCTCGGTAGTCGCCTTGTCGGCGACCTGCTCGCGGAAGCCCCCGAGGTTCTGCGACTTGCGTCCCCACCGGAGCGCGTAGCCGTAGAAGGTGAACTTCTGGCCTTCGCTGCGAACCTCGAACTCGGTCGAGACCGTACGTCGTTCCATGCTCATTCGGTTGTCTCCTGCTCGCCCTGGTCGCTGTCCGGCGGAGTGTCATCGGGTGCTTCGGACGGTTGTTCATCCGGCACCACCGGAGCTTCCGGGGCAGGGGCAGGGGCCTTCTCCTCGCCGACGATGGCGAGGTTCAACGGCATATAGAAGTGCTGCCCGTTCTTCTTCGGGAGCGGCTCCATATCCTCAAGCGCGCGAATCTCGTCGGCAGTCATGAAGCCATTCGTCAGCGCAGTGCGATACGACTCGTATCTGTCCTTCGTCTTCGAGCGAAGCCGCGCGTCGAGATTGAACTTGATGAACTGCTGTCCGGGCAGCAGGAAAGTGCTCACTGCCTGCTCAATACGCACGATCCACGGCATCAAGGTCTGATCCACGAAGAAGCGGTTCTGTTCCTCAATTCCGCTGCCCCACGTGCTAGTCACAGAGCTGTCGACAAGGTAGGCCGGCACTCGGTAGAGAAGGGCGATCTCGGTCTTCTGGAAACGTCGCGTCTCCAGAAATTGAGCCTGCTCGGGCGTGATCGAGATTGGCTTGAAGCTCGCGCCACCGGTCAACACACCAACCGTGTGGCTGTTGTTGATGCCCGCGTGCGTCTTCTTGAACATCGAGCGGAGAAGTCTCGCTTCGTCCGGTCGCGGCGTTCCCGGATGCTCGATGACGCCTGCCATCGTGGTTCCCTGCGAGAAGAACCGGGCGCCGAACTCTTCGGCTGTCATGCCGAGGCCGATAGCCTCGCGCGCCATGTCGAGCGGCGACAGGCCGCGACTGCAACCGGGTACCGTGAACGCCGGTATATGCAGGATGGAACCTCGGCCGAGCAGCTCGGGCACGCCGGTCACTCGATACTGGTCGTCGCCTGCTGGCCCCTCTTCGATCTGCACGTCTTGCGGGTGCAGGCAGTAGAGAGCCTGAATCACCCCGGCGTCGTTGCGGATGATTGCGAGGAAGGCGTTCCCGTCGCTGAGAAGCGAAACGATCACGCGGTGCCAGAAGGCGTAAGCCGTCTGGAAGGGATTCGGCTGTCTGATCCAGCGCGGCGACTTCGCGCCGTCGAGCATGGTCTTCTTGCCGGTCACCTTCGAGAAGTGGTCGACGGGAAGCGACGCGATACCGTCCGCGATCAACGATTGGCACGCATAGACCGAGATCATCTGTAGCGAGCCGTCCCGGCTCACGCGCTTACCCGAGAAGGTGCGCCGAGCGAGTCCGGAGAATTCGTCTTCCCACGTGCTACGCGGCGACGTAAGCCCGAGCGAGCGGCGCTCACGGATGCGTGTAAACAGGCTCACCGCTTACCCCCGTCCGCCGCATACCCGATGAGCCCGAGGCCGAGAGCGACCGCGAGATGCCCGAGGGGGCGCGCGACGTCGTAAGCAGCGAGAGCAGTAAAGCCCAAGCTGCCCGCCTGGAAGGCGGTCGGCGTGTGGTGGGTAACGGCAGACAGGAGTGAGCGGCTTGCCGTGGCAAGCCACTTCATTGCGTCCCCTAGTCGTCGTCATCCGGGAAGAAATACGCTTCCCGGTCAGCCTGCCGAGAGGCAGGAGTGAGCAGAGCCTCAAGCTCCGTATCCGAATACGTCTCGTTGAAGTTGATGAACGTGACGTGGGCCTCTTCCTCTTCTGGAAGAGCCGTGAGGAAGAAGGCGTTCGCGATAGCCGCTATGCCGTCGATTTTCTCGCCCGACTTCGCTTTGCTCGGCTTCACCAATCCGTCGTTGGTGACGTCCAGTTCGACGTTATCGGCCATCCAGCGAAGCACCGGATGCCCGCCGTGCCGCAGCTCGCGAGCAGCGAGCGCGCTCTCAATCGCCTTACACGGATCGTTCAGGCGAGCCGCGCTCTGCGGCACCTTGACCGCCGTAAGGCCATGCTCTTCAAGTTCGTTGATGAGCTGCGTTGCATTCCACGGGTCATAGCCGAGATACCGGATTCGGAAATCCTCGGCGTCGCGAGCGATGTGCCGGAAGATCGCCTTGAAATCTGTAGTCGGCCCCTCCGTGACCGTCAGAACCTCTTCACGCTCCCAGACCTCGAACGACGTCTTCATCTTCGAGCGTCTGTCGACGGCCGGCCGGGGCACGAAGAAGTGCGCAAGAACCGTCCACCCCTCGGCTTCGGCATCGTCCGGGCTCCCAGGAAAGAGCAAGACCCACGCGTTGAAGTCACCAGTCGCAGCAAGGTCGATGCCCGCGTAGCAGGGACGCCCCTTGAGCTTCTCCCGGTCGACCTTGACGCTCGCCCCGTTCTCATCCCAGAGGCGCATGTCGAGCCACCGGTTCGCCTGAGAGACCCACTGGTTGAGGCGGAACACCCGGAAGGCGTTCTGTGCCGTGGGCTTCTCCTTGGCTTCGTCAGCCTCGGCCCTCAAGTTGTTGATGTTCAGGAAGCTGCCGAGAGCAGGGTTAGCGAGATACCAACCCGTTCCCTTCGGATGCTTGGCCGAAGGGGGCTCACCCTCATTCGTCCAGTCCCAGTCATCCGGAACGTTCCGAGCGAAGACAAAACGCGCCGGATCGAGATTCTGATTCTCACGAACGCGAAGCGAATGCTCATGCTCTTCAAGGGCGAAAGCCGCCGTGCGATACGCGGCCGTAGTCGCCGCGATCATGATCGGCTGTCGGCGAGTACCGAAACCCTGCCTCATGCTGTCCCAGAGATGCCGGTCCCTCTGAGTAAGAACCTCATCGAACAGGACCATGCTCGGGTTGGTGCCGAGTGCACCCGCAGCGTCACCGGGCAAGACCTGATAGAAGCTATTGGTCTTCCGGTCGATGATGCGCTTCTTCGAGTCGATGATCTCAAGCCGGTTCGACAGGATCGGACTCAGCTCGACCATGCGCTTCGCTGTGTTGTAGACGAGACCGGCCTGATCTCGGTCAACTGCGACCGAATAGACTTCGGCGGATTCCTCAAAGTCTCCAACAAGACCCAGCAGCGCGAACGCGGAAAGCAGTTCGCTCTTCCCGTTCTTGCGCGCCATTTCGAGCCACGCAATCCGGTACTGACGAACGTACTCTTCGTACTGGTCGTCCCACATCATCGTTCCGAAGAGTGGGCGAACGATCTCGTTCTTCTGCCACTCGTCGAGAATAAAAGGGGCGCCAGCGTGGCGCCCCTTTGTATGCACGATGAGCTTCTCAATGAAGTTGACCGCGTGAGTCGCCCTCTTCTCGTCGTAGCGAAAGAAGCCTTCTCTCGGATCGATCGGCCCGAAGGGGGAAAGGATAAGCTCGCTCATTCCCGCCCCCTCGCCCCTCTGTGCTTTCACAAAGAGAAGACGTGTAATAGAGCGGAAGTCGCTACACGCGATTTCCCTTCGATGCGTTGCAGCCGAAGTGTGCCGTCTGGCAATTCGACAGAACGTGTCCGGGAGTTCCGGGGCCGTGCGAGAGCGGCACCACGTGATCGAGTGAGGCACTCCGCGGATTCGGGTAGCGAAGGGCGCGGTCGATGGGCTCCGAGCAGAGCTGGCACACGTACCCGTCACGCCGGAAGACCGCCGCACGGCTGACCTTCGTGTAGGGCACGCCCCAACGCTCACAGCGCAGCTTGAGGGCGTACTCCCGACGCGACAGCCAACCGGGCGACCGCTTGCGCCTGCGGCGCTTCCTCGCCTCAGCCACGGCTACAGGGTCACGGTCTCGCGTGCGACCGTCAGCGTGTCCACCACGGCCGAAGAGACGACGTCCTCAGGCCGTCCCGTGCGCTCGGCTACTGCTGTCGCACAGGCATCCCGCAGGGCGCGAAACGCGTCGTCGATAGCAGGCGTGCACCGGCCAAGGTCGCCGGTCACGCGGAACTCAACTGCGTAATCGTCGAGCACTTCGGCGCGAACGGTGATGGTCGGGTCAGGATACGAAGGCATGGCGTTTCTCCCGGTAGACGAATGAGCAGGGGGAGCGCGGCAGTTGGCGCCACCCAAACGCCTTCCGGCGCTCAACCCCTGCGGCCCCGAGGCGGGGCAGAATGACGGCTCTCAGCTCAGCAGAGAGAGAACCTGAGCATCGGGCCCTTCGGGCTCCTTCGGAGCCACAGACAGCCGCGTGCGGTCGCTCGGCGACAAGCCGAAGCGAGAGCCGAACTTGATCATCATGTCTGCGCTGTCGCGCATGATCTGAGCGGCAGGGTTCTTGACTTGGTTCCCGTCGCGACCTTCGACCAGGGGGCCGCGCTCAGCGAGCACAAGCCGCGCTTCCTCGAAGGAAGCCCACGCCGAGCAGTAGGCAATGAGGTAAGCCCGGTCAACGACCGTGGCGAGACCGAGGCGAAGCAGCTCGGGCACTACGCGGTTCCACTCAGCGAGAGCTTCCCCTTCGAAGTCGCCGGGCGGGGCGAGTTGCCCCGTGGCCGGCTCAGGCTCGCCTTCGTTCAGCTTCTTCTTCGACGGGTTGCCACGAAGCTTGTCGAGCTTCGTAGGCGTCCTCGGCGGTCCGGGCATAGGGTTTCTCCTCCCTCCGGTCGTTCGGCCTTGGCTGTAGCACGCTCCCACCAGTTCCGGCTAACCCCCGCGCGTTCGCAAAAGCGGAAAGACATGTGGGTGCCAAAGAAAGCGGAAAAAGTTTCAGATCCCCCTTCCCCTCCAAGATTCCGGCAGGATCAGGCAGCGGTGTCTTAGTGATTGATCTGCTGTCGTGCCGGTGGAGGGGTGCAAGCCGTTTCGGGCGCCTCGGGGGCGCCGCTGGAGTGGCTTGCTGCAACCGGACGGCCCGAAAGAGACGAGTGTCTCTTACGGGGAGGCCCGGCGGGCCCTTCTTATGGTCTGTTCTCGGCTGCTGTTGCATGAGCGGCAAAGAACTTGAACGTTATCGAGCGTGTTGGTTCCGCCCTGATTGAGTGGGCGGATGTGGTCGCCGGTCAAGTCTTGGGTGCTTCCGCACTTGAGGCAGAAGGGGTGAAGCGCAATGGCTTGCGCTCTTACCTTTCTCCACTGTGCGTCGTACTTGCCTTTGACTCTGGTGTTCTTGCTCTTGTGTCTGCGTGGTGCTACTGCCCGGCATGGGCATGCAGTGCCGAGGGGTCTTAGCTTTCGGCAGTGCTGACACATTGAGTACGGCATAGGGGTGCACCCCCTTTCGGAGGGGTGCCCCTCTGGATTGTGCAGCGCTGTCGCGCTGTGTTCATAGAGGGAAGACCTGTAATAGAGGCAGCGCGAGAGCGCTGCCGTTCTATCTGTTCTCAGCTCTCTCGCTGTCGCTCGTTCGCTGATAGCTCTTCGGCCTAGGCCGAAGTCTGTAGCTATAGCTGTAGCTGTCTGCCCCCCGATCCCCCCGGTCTTCGCTCGCTCCGCTCACTCAGCCCGACCCCCTTACCCCCACTAGACGTGTAACGGCAGCCGCGGCGTAACGCCGTGCCCTCTGAGCTGCGGCTTCTTGTAACCGCCATGGCAGCGAAGCTATGTTTCGAAACGTCGCCGAAGGGGTCACCTAGAGCCCGACCGGCAGCACTCGGCCCCCTGCGAGGGGGGCCGTTTAAACGGATCGAAGCTGTCATTCGAAATGGAGTCTCGATGTTCCTCTCTCCGCGAGTCGTGACCTCGGCGAACAACTACGTGAAGAACGGCCCCGAGGACGGGAACCCCTCTTTTAAGGCCGGGGTCGGAATCTCCATCAACGGGGCGACTCTGCGCTACTCGACCACTTCGCCGGCCGAGGACAAGAAGGTGAAGGCCACTGCTGCGGCCATGGCGAAGATTGCTGCGGCTTCCCAGAAGAACGGCTGAGAGAGGGCGCCGGGGTGACGCTCGCTAAGGCTCTCGAAATGATGGCCCCTTTCAAGAGCCACCCGCACTACACGGCTGCTGTCTGGCAGCTCGAAAAGGCTCAGCTCAAGGGGAAGCGCGAGCTGTCGAAAATTGCCTACCGCATCCGCAACGCCTACGCCGATTACGACTACGCCGTGACCTACGGCAAGACCGATAAGGGAGCCTGACGGATGCTCGTCTACCACTCCTCGCCCGTCGAGTTTTACACCTTCACTGCGCTCGCCCTGGTCGCGCTGGCTGCCGTGCGCTGGGGACGCTAGTTGCTCGCCATATGGATGAGCGGCTTCTTCTTCGGAATCGCTATCACGGCCGCTCTCGCCGCCTTCGCGAGCATCGGAAAGGGGGGATAGCCGTGGAAGCAGTCTGGGAAGTGCAGCGCTGGATTCTGCTCGGGTGTGGACTCTTCGCCCTGGTCGGATTCATCTTCCTCGCTATAGAGGATCTCTCAAATTCCTCGCGGAGCAAGGGCAAGCACAAGCGATAGCGAGGGGATGTCATGGCGGAAGTGATTGACCTCGGTTCGCTCGACCGCGAGGAACACGAGCGGATCATGAGAGATCTCTTCGAGAGCGAAGAGCCTGCGGGGATGGACTGTGAGTAACAAAATCATCCTTGCCCCTCGAATCCTGGAGCTGTGCGCGGGATACGGGGGGCTCGGAATGGCTGTGTCGAAGCTGACAGGCGGGCACGTCTATTGGGTGGCTGACAGCGACCCCTCGAAGTCGCTCATCCTGAGCGCACGCTTCCCCGGAGTTCCCAACTTCGGGGACATCTCGTCAGTCGACTGGACGCCCCTAATCGGGCAGGTCGACATTCTGACAGCAGGTTTCCCCTGCCAGGACATCAGCAACGCGGGTAAGCGAGTAGGGATTAAGGGTGAGCGGTCAGGGGTCTGGAAGCACGTTGCCGAAGCCATTCGCACACTTCGACCGAGGTACGTTTTCCTGGAAAACGTCGGAGCAATCCGAAGCCGCGGCCTTGACGTCGTACTCGGGGACCTGGCCGCGGGCGGGTACGATGCGGAATGGACAAGTTACCGAGCGTCCAGCGTTGGGGCACCCCACCATCGTGACCGATGGTTCTGTGTCGCCACTCCTGCCGACCCCTACAGCCGCTGATAGCAAACGCGGACCCGACTACGCGAAGGCTGCGCGTCCCGGAGCCGGGGGCGACGATTTGGTCACCGCAGTAGCTCGACTCTTCCCCAGAGAGAAGGGTGAGAAGCTCCTCAAGACACCGACAGCCAACCTGGGCAGGAATGGCGCTCCGCAGCACCCCGACAAGAGAAAGGCCGGGGGACACGGACCGACTCTCGAAGACGAAGTCTGCTACCTGCTCGCGGTCGAGCCGAACGACCCGAGATGGAGCCTGCGCCGAGCACACTCGCCTTCGGAATGGTGGAACGCGTTCGGCCCTGCTGTAGGCAGGTGGGAGCTGCTGATGAACGCCCCCGCGCCCGTTCCTGTCGAGTACGGGCCCCGTGGCGGACTTCGCCTCGCTGCGCCCTTCGCCGAATGGATGATGGGTCTACCTTCCGGCTGGATCACGGCCGTTGACGGAGTGTCCCGAGGCGACCAACTCAAGGCCATCGGTGACGGTGCCGTTCCTCAGCAGGCCCGAGCCGCGTACGGCTACTTGCTCGCACTCATGGAAGGGGAGTATGAGCGCCGCGATAGCCTCGCTGCTTAGCGATGACATGGCGAGAGTTTGTTTCAACGCCCTCTGCTTCTCGCCCGCACGATCGACCGTCAAGACGACCCGGATACATCTCGGCCCCACAGGGTTCCGCGCGACGGGAACGGACGGATACGCCATCGGGCAGGATCAGTGCCCGCTCGACACCTACGACGGACCCCCCGAGGGTGTGACGCTGCACATTGACCGAGCTGCGCTGTCGGATCTCGACAGCGGGGGCCGAAAGGACAAGAAGGGATACGGGCGAGTCGAGATCAAGGCCGGTGACGGCCTGGTCTTCAAGCCCGCGAACAACGACACGCCTACGGTCGCCCACGACCAGGGCGCCAACGCTGATACGGCCCTTTGGGGCATGGTCGACACCCTGCTTCAGCGGATGGAGCGCAGTGCGCCGGCACTCCCCGAACTCATCGCGTTCGATCCGGCCCTTCTGGCGTACTTCTCGAAGGTCAAGGTCGCGAAGGTCAAGGGGGCATCGAACGAGAACCTTGAACGCGCCATGGACCTATGCGTGTTCGACGCGAAAGAGCCCGTGCTTGTGAAGATCGGGCCCACGTTTCGAGGGGCGATTATGCCGATCGATCGGGACGTGCACAGAGAGAACGTCGAGCGCCTCGACGGGGGGCTGTGGTGAAACATCCTGACGACGTACCGGTGTCTCTGACGCGCCGAGCGTATGCGCTACGGGGCATGAAGCTTTCCCAGAACCAGTACGCCGCAGTAGTGGCTGACGCGTATGAGGACATTCGCCGGCGCGTGCTGAGCGAAGTCATGCCGCAAGCGGACCTCACAGATGCCGAGGTTCGCGTGATCTCAGATGCGCTCGACTGCTGGAGAGACAAAGACCGGCACGGCGAGCTTGAGCGCGAGTACGGGTACGACCGCGCGAAGCGCGACGCCCTGTCTACCGCGAGCGAGAAGGTCGACGACGAAGCGAAGCGTCGCGGCGTGTACTGGACGTAAGGGGGAGCCTTGAGGCTTCGCAGACTTCTTCACCGCGCGGGAATCCTGCGCTCGCCTTCGCTGACGTACCTCGGCATCCCGTATGGCTGGAGACAGCGTCGGCAGCAGGAACGGCAGTGGCTCGACAGCATGCGGTGAACGACAACGGCCCCGCACCCTCATGGGTGCGGGGCCGTTTACACGCGCTCACTGGCCGCTGAACTCCGGAAGGTCCTCAATCGCAACGACAGCGTGAGCAGCCTTCCTCAGGGCCGCTCGCTTCCGACGCTGCGCCCCCTGCTCGGCCGGTCGCCCCATCTCAGCAATCTTTCGCGCCGGGGCGGCATGCTCATTGCAGAGATCAGTCTCGGTTGTGCTGCCGTCGATGCTCACAACGACCGAGACGACACCCTCGGTCGTCCCGCACTCGTCGCAACGAGCCACCTCGACTTGCGCCCTAACCATTGTCCGCCCTTCGATCCCTCAGAGAGATGATGTTGCCTGCTGTCCCCTCTCCAAGGGTAAGGAACGGCTTCCCCCGCATCATGTCGGCGTACCGCTGCCTCTCGATGTCGAGCCCGAGGTAGCGCTCCGTCGTCTCAACCTTGGAGTGATTCAGTGCCGCTTGCGTGATGCGCAGAGCGTCGTCGTGCCCATGCCGTCGCGCGTCTTCGTAGATGATCCGGCCGAAGCTGCGCCGTAGCGTGTGCCACCCGTCGCCAGGCTCAAGCTCAAGGCCAGCCGCATCCGCCACCGGTTGAAGTACCATGCGCGGGTTGCTGATCCTGGCAGTCGGGTTGAAGTGGCGGACCCTGCTTCCTGCGCCGTCGACGAATCGGCCCCTGCGGTACGCGGGGAACAGGCGGTACTCCTTCTCAAGCTGCCCCACGGCTTCCGTGTACGCCGAGAGCCACACCCGTAGCTCGGCTTCGAGATCAGCAGACATGGGGAGCGGCACCTCTTCCTGAGTCTTGGGCAGGTGAACGTGCAGCTCGACCTTCGAGAAGCTGACGTCTTGCACAGTCATGGCAAGCGCTTCGCTGATCCGCACCCCCGTGTTCGCCACGAAGGCGATCAGCGCCCTGTCTCGCGGGTCTGTTGCGCATTCGAGAAGTCGGCGCAGCTCGGGGCGAGTCATGCGGTAGCGGTTGCGGTTCAGGGCGCCGCGCGGGTTGATGCCATCAAGTAGCGCTTCGGGGGTGAGCGCGTGCCACCCCTTCCGGTGGCAGAAGGCGAGAAACTGCTTGAGCCGCCCCTTGTGCGCGCGGAGGGTCCCGCCCTGGCACGTCAGGCTGAGGCTGGCTCCAGGGCCGTAGAAGAAGTCTTCAAGGTTGTCGGGCACGAGCGAGGCAACCTGACAGTCGTTGACTCGTTGCGCGAACCGGCGAAGCAGGCTCCGAAAGTCATAGAGCGCCGTCTTGCTGCTCGACCTACGGGCCCGCAGCGCCAGAAACTCAGTCGCGGCGATACTAACTTTCGGAGTGGTGCGCCTAGCCATGTCTGAACCTCGCTTTCGAAGCAACCTGGCCACGCTATCCGCACGTCAGGGAGCTGCAAGCTCGGCTTGATACTAACATTGAAACCTAGTCTGCCCGAACTGGAAAACCACCCCGAACTCCGTGCGCCGCAGCTCGCTCAGCCGCGCCTCGGACAGGCGGTCGACGCGCTCACCGCCGTACGTCACCTCGCCCTCGTCCGGGCGCACGATCCCCGCGAGGCAGTGCAGCAGCGTGGACTTGCCGCTGCCGCTCGGCCCGGTGACGGCGAGGATCTCCCCGGCCGCGAGCCGGACCGAGGCGCCGCGCAGGGCCTGGGTCCGGCCGTGCGTCTTGACCAGGCCGCAGGCCGCGAGCAGCGGGCTCGGACTCGTGTCGGTGGTCATGTCGGTGGTCATACGGTGTCTACCTCCGCGGTGAGGGAAGCGAGCCGGGCGCCGGTGGTGGTCATCCAGCGCAGGTCGGCGTCGAGATGAGTCAGGGCGTAGTCCGCCGACAGGACCGTCGACAGATCCGCTCCGCGGGCGGTCTTGACCGCCGTGAGCTCGCGCATACGGGCCATGTGCGCGGCACGCTGGTCGCGCAGATACGCCTCCGGGTCGCCGGCCGCCAGGATCGCCACGACGACCTTCGCGAAGATCTCGTTCGCCACGAAGGGCGCGGGCGGGGTGACCTCGGCCGCCCAGCGGGTCAGCTCGCGGGCGCCCTCCTCGGTGGCCCGGTACAGGGTGCGCTCCGGTCCGCCGTCGGAGTCGGTGCCGTCGATCTCGGCGAGGCCGTCCCGGACCAGGCGCTGGAGGGTCGTGTACACCTGCCCGTAGGCCAGCGGGCGGGCCTGCGGGAAGCGTTCGTCGTGCCGTCGCTTGAGGTCGTAGCCGTGGCTGGGACCTGTGGCGAGCAGCCCGAGCAGGATGTGGCGGGTGCTCATGGAGATCATTATGTACTGAGTACATGTACTGAGTGAATAGTCGCCCGGCGGGAATCTTCACGAAGTCGGTCGAGCGGGGCTTGTGGGGCCTTCGGGAGGTCACGGGGAGCGTGGCCGTCCGGCCTTCGGGGCGTCAGGGGGACGTGCCGGTGGGGTCGACGGGGTGTCGGGAGACCTGCCGGTGGGGCCGTCGGGGTGTCAGGGGACGTGCCGGTGGGGCCGTCGGGGCGTGGGTGGGGTGTGGGGTGGCCCGCAGGGGCCTCAGCGCCGGATTGCCGGGGACCCGCCAGAGAATCTTCCGTGACCGGGCGAGGAGTCGACGGAGATTGTGGTGACACGCGGTATTCGTCTTCCGATACGTCTGCCGCCGTGCCCGCTGGGTAGGGCTCTGTTGTCCTGTGTCCCCGTCCCGTGTCCGCCGTTCCGTGTCCGCCGTTCCGTGTCAGCCGTTCCGCCACGTGTCCCGTTCCGTCCCGCGTCCGCCGTCCCGTCCCGTGTCCCCGTCCCGTTCCGTGTCCGCCGTCTCGTCCCGTGTCCCGTTCCGGATGAAGGAGTCCCCATGGTCACCTCGACCCGTCCGATGATCCCGGCCCCCTCCAAACGCCCGGCGGAGCCCGCCGCCGAGTGCGCGCGCGTGTGCTCCGCCGAGAGCGCCTACGCCCAGACCCCGCTGACCAGCGAACCCCCGCTGCCGTACACCGAACCCCTCACCAGCGAGCCGCCGCTCGCCGCCCCGGACGCCGACACCACGAGGCCGTAGATGACCGCACCCCGCCCGGACCGGCCCCCGACCGCGGACCTGGCCCGCCTCGCCGAGCTGCACGGCGTCGCCACGTCCTACCGCCCCTCCCCCGACCGCACCGTCACGGCCTCGCCCGTCGCCGTCACCCGCGTCCTGGCCGCCCTCGGCGTCGACGCGAGCACGCCCGGGGCGATCCGCGCCGCACTCGCCGCCCGCGAACGGGAGCTCGGCGCACGCCTGCTGCCGCCCACCGTCGTGGCCTGGCAGGGGAGCGAGCCGGCCGCGCTGGGCGCACTGCCCCCGGGGACACGGCTGCACGTCGAGACCGAGCAGGGTGCGACCCGCGCCGCCGTCGAGGGACTGCCCCCCGGAGTGCACCGGCTGACCGCGACCGCGCCCGGCGGACGCACCGCCGAGGCCCACCTGATCGTCGCCCCCGCCCGGCTGCCCACCCCGGCCGGGCGGTCGTACGGCTTCCTCGTCCAGCTCTACTCCCTGCTCTCCCACCGCTCCTGGGGCATGGGCGACCTCGGGGACCTCGGGGAGCTGGCCGCGTGGGCGGGGCGGGTGCTCGGCGCCGGGTTCGTCCAGGTCAACCCGCTGCACGCGGCGGTGCCCGGCACACCCACGGACCCCTCCCCCTACCGGCCCTCCTCCCGCCGCTTCCCCGACCCCGTGCATCTGCGTGTGGCGAACATCCCCGAGTTCGCCCACGTCGAGGACCGTGAGCGCGTCGCCGGGCTCCTGGAACGCGCCGCCCGGCTCAGGGAGTCCGTGCTCGACAAGGGCGCGCTGATCGACCGGGACGCCGTATGGGAACTCAAGCGCGAGGCGCTGGAACTCGTCCGCGCGGTACCGCTCGGCCCCGGGCGGCGCGCGGCCTACGACGACTTCCTCGCCGCGCAGGGGAGCGCCCTGGAGGACCACGCCACCTGGAACGCGCTCGCCGAGGTGCACGGCGGTGACGTGCAGCAGTGGCCCGACGCGCTGCGGGACCCCCGGTCGGCCGAAACCGCCCGCGCGCGGGCCGGGCTGACGGACCGTGTGGACTTCCACACCTGGCTCGCCTGGCTCACCGACACCCAGCTCGTCGACGTGCAGCGCACCGCGCGCGAGGCGGGGATGCCGGTGGGGATCGTCCACGACCTGGCCGTCGGTGTGCACCCCGGGGGCGCCGACGCCTGGGCCGGGCGCGACCACTTCGCCGCCGGGATGTCGGTCGGCGCCCCGCCCGACGCCTTCAACGCCCGCGGCCAGGACTGGGGCCTGCCGCCCTGGCGCCCGGACCGGCTCGCCGAGTCCGGATACGCGCCCTACCGGGCCCTGCTCCAGGCCCTGTTCCGCAGCGCCGGAGCCCTGCGCATCGACCATGTCATGGGCCTGTTCCGGCTCTGGTGGGTCCCGCAGGGCCTGCCGCCCACCGACGGCACCTATGTCCGCCACGACGCCGAGGCCATGCTCGCCGTGCTCGTGCTGGAGGCCTCGCGGGCGGGCGCGATCGTCATCGGCGAGGACCTGGGGACGGTCGAGCCCGGCGTCCGGGAGGCGCTGCGCGAGCGCGGGGTGCTGGGGACGTCGGTGCTGTGGTTCGAACGGGACTGGGACGGCGACGGCCTGCCCCTGCCGCCCGAGGCCTGGCGCCCGGACTGCCTGGCCACGGCCACCACCCACGACCTCCCGCCCACCGCGGCCCGGCTCACCGGCGACCACGTCGAACTCCGCGACCGGCTGGGCCTGCTGACCCGCCCGCTCGCCGAGGAACGCGCCTCGGCCGCCGCCGACATCGCCGAGTGGCTGGCCCTTCTCAACCGGCTGGGCCTGCTGGACGGCGTTCGCGTCTCCGCCGGGGAGTCGGAGGGCTCCGAGGGACCCGAGCGGGCGGAGGGGGTCGTGGAGTCCGAGGGGGTCGTCGACTCCGAGGGTGCTGTGGAGTTCGAGGCGGCGGTGGAGTCCGAGGGGGCTGTGGCGTCGGAGGGGGCGGTGGACTCCGAGGGGGCGGTGGACTCCGAGGGTGCTGTGAAGTCCGAGGTGGCCGTGGACTCCGAGGTGGCCGAGGTTCTCGCCGTCCATCGCTTCCTGTTGCGCACTCCCGCCCGCCTCGTCGGCGCCTGGCTCCCGGACGCGGTCGGAGACCGCCGTCCCCAGAACCTCCCCGGCACCTGGGACGAGTACCCGAACTGGCGACTCCCCGTCGCCGACGCCGAGGGCCGTCCGGTCACCCTGGAGGAGCTGACGTCGTCCGCCAGATTGCGGGCGCTGGCCGACCTGCTGCGGGAGGGGACGCGGGAGGCAGGCCCGCAGAACCTGCCCGACAGCCCCTAGATGACTCATCCAGGGCCGGCGCGGAGCCGCTGGTGGCGAGCGGTGCGGGAGGGCGGAACCGGGGGTCGTGAAGCGGCGGAACGGCGGGAGATCTGACACCCCCGGGCGCACCCCGCTGACGTGGCGCGTCGCCATAACGGACCCCCGGGCGAGCGGCTCCAACCGGCGTTCGCTACTTTGGCACCGTGGACAAGAAGAACGCCCTGCGCGCCGGCGCCCTGGCTGCCGGTACGACGCTGATGATGCTGCTCATGTCGTCCCCCGCCCTCGCGCTGACCCGCGACGACGGCGACGACCCCGGCACGGGCCTGAGCGTCATCGAGACGCTGGGCCTGTTCGTGCTCGCCCCGCTCGCCCTGTTCGCCGTCACCATCGGTCTGGTGATGGTCCTCGACCGGTCCTCGTACCGGGTCACCAAGCCCAAGGCCAAGGCTCGCGCCTGACCGGCCCGCACCCAGCTCTTCCCCGAGGGCGCCGCTCCCGTCGTACACGGCAGGGACCGGCGTTCTCGGTGTTCGCCGGCCCCGCTCAGGGATGCGCCGCGGTCAGGGGGTCGAGGTAGAAGTGCTCCAGCCAGTGGGCGTCGTCCGCCGGGCGCAGGGCGACGCAGCCCGCCAAGGTGCCGGCCACCTCGATCACCCAGGTGTGCGCGGGCTCGAACGCGTCGCGCAGGCGCTGCCGGACGCGGTGATCGTCGTAGCGTCCGAGTCGTTCGAGGTCCGGCCGCATGGCCGCGGCCCGCAGCTCCGCCACCGGCTCGACGTCCTCCGCCGTGGCCTGCCGCATCTCCCAGTCCGCCATGCGGTCCCCTCTCCCCGGTCGCCCGGCTTCGCCTAGCGGCCCGGCTCGGACGTGCCCGCGAGCAGCCTGCGCAGCAGGTCGGCCAGTTGGGCGGACTGCTCCTCGGTGAGCTCGGACAGGCCCTCGGTCTGGACGTCGAGACCGGCGCCGACCGCCTCGTCGATGAGGGCGAGACCCTCGTCGGAGAGGGTGACCTGGAGGCCGCGGCGGTCGTGCGGATCGGGGGAGCGGCGCAGCAGGCCCGCGCGTTCCAGCTTGTCCAGCCGGCCGGTCATGCCGCCGGTGGTGAGCATGAGAGTGGAGGACAGCTGGCGCGGCGAGAGGGTGTAGGGCTCGCCGGAGCGGCGCAGGGTCGCGAGGACGTCGAACTCGCCGCGTGAGATCCCGAACCGGGCGTACGCCTTCTCCATCCGGTCGCCCATCGCGCGCGCGAGCCGGTAGATCCGGCCGAAGACCTCCATCGGCGTGGTGTCGAGGTCGGGCCGTACGGCCGCCCACTGACCGATGATCGCGTCGACCGCGTCCTGACGATCCTGACGTTCCGGGCGGTCCTGACGCTCCTGGGGGTCCTCGCGGTCCTGGGGCTCGGGGTTCGGGTTCATGGCAGGAGTATCCGCTTCCGTTCGGTCGGCTGCAAGAAAGTGGCTTGACGGAAAGTTGCTTAGCGCTAAGCTACTTTCTATCAAGTCACTTCCTGGCGAGTCATCTCGCCGGAGCACCAGGGGACCGAGATGCGTCAGAAGGACCCCCGACCTCACGAAAGGCCCGGCCATGAAACGGTCCGCGACCGTCCTGCTCACCGCGCTCGCCCCGGTCTCCTGGGGCACCACCTACGCCGTCACCACCGAGTTCCTCCCGGCCGACCGCCCCCTGTTCACCGGCCTGCTGCGGGCCCTGCCCGCCGGGCTGCTCCTGCTGGCCCTCGCGCGGGTCCTGCCGCGCGGCGCCTGGTGGTGGAAGGCGGCGGTGCTGGGCGCGCTGAACATCGGGGCGTTCTTCCCGCTGCTGTTCCTGTCGGCGTACCGGCTGCCCGGCGGCATGGCGGCGGTGGTCGGCTCGGCGGGCCCGCTGTTCGTGGTCGGCCTGTCGGCGCTGCTGCTCGGGCAGCGGGCCACGCCGCGCTCGGCCCTCGCCGGGGTCGCCGCGGCGCTGGGCGTCAGCCTGGTCGTGCTGAAGGCGGCCGGGGCGCTGGACCTCGTCGGGGTGCTGGCGGCCGTCGCCTCCACCGCGTCGATGTCCACCGGCACGGTCCTGACCAAGAAGTGGGGCCGCCCCGAGGGCGTCGGCCCGCTCGCCCTGACCGGCTGGCAGCTCACCGCGGGCGGCCTGCTGATCGCCCCGCTCGCCCTGCTGGTCGAGGGCGCCCCGCCCGCGCTGGACGCCCCGGCGATCGGCGGCTACCTCTACCTCGCGCTCGGCAACACGGCGGTGTCGTACTGGCTGTGGTTCCGCGGCATCGGCCAACTCACCGCCACCCAGGTCACCTTCCTCGGCCCGCTCTCCCCGCTGACCGCGGCCGTCATCGGCTGGGCCGCGCTCGGCCAGGCACTGAGCCCGGTCCAACTGGCGGGCATGGCCCTGGCGTTCGGCGCGACGGTCGCCGGGCAGCTGGGCGGTGAGCGGACGAGGGCAGACGTTTCGACGGACGTGACCGGTCCGGCATCGCGACCCCGCACGCCACGTGACGGCGGCGGTACGCCGAGGCGCACGCGCGGCACCCGCACAGCCCCGCGTCCTGGCCGCGCTGCGCACGACGGTGTCACTGAGCGGCGGCGAACAAGCCGGCTCCATGGTCAGTCAGGGGCGAACTCGTAGCGCAGTTCGTAGAGATGTCCCGCCTTGACCATGACGGTGGCTTCGACGGGCCGCCGGTCGTCGGTGTACACGACGCGCAGGGTGCGGAGCACGGGAAGGTCGCTGGGCAGGTTCAAGGCCTGGTACTGCTCCTGGGTGGGGACTCTGGCCGAGACCCGGTCCACGCTCAGGCGCGGCGGGAAGCCGAGTTCGGCCAGGAGGGCCGGGGTGCCACCCCTGATCTTGCGCCGGTCCGCGATGGCGGTTCCCCGGGCGAGAGCGAACGGGTAGTAGGACTTGACGACTTCGACCGGTTCGCCGTCGATGGAGAGGACCTGGTGCCGTAGTACGGCCGTCTCGCCGTCGCTGAGGCCCAGCGCCGCGCACACGTCGGCAGGTGGCCGGACCTCCGCCACCTCCAGAAGCGTGCTGTGCGCCAGGTTCCCGTGTTTCGAGGCCTCGCTCAGCCAGCGATACGGCTGTCCCGCGTCGGCCGGAGCCATGAACGCGGCAGGTCGCACGGTCTGCTGCCGGTGCTCGCGTACGGTGACCCCCGCACCGGCGCGGCCGACGACGAGCCGCTCGTCCTTGAGGATCTGGAGTGCCTTCTGGATGGTGGCGTTGGAGGCGTCGAACCGTGCCTTGAGCTGAGCGGTGGAGGGCAGACGGGCGCCCGGTGCCAGGTCGCCGCTCATGATCTCGTCCCGGAGGTCGGCGGCGATGCGCTCGTGGAGCGACCGCCGGTCCGAGGTGTCTGTGTCGGTGACGGGCATGCTCATCCGATCTGGATCTCGTAACGCAGACGCTGCCGATGAGCCGGCAGGACGATCATGTCGACCTGAAGGGGCCGGTCGTCACCGTCCAGCGTGAGCCGGCTCAGCCGGAGGGCTGGTTCGTCCCGGTCCAGGCGCAAGGTCTCGCGCTCTGCGGGGCCGGGCATGCGTGCGGTGACGTCTTCCTGTACGCGTACACCGACATACCCGAGTTCGGCGAGGTAGGTGACGGCCCCGCCCGGGATCCTGCCCTTCTCGGCGAGACGGGTGCCGCGGGCGATGTCCACGGGGTAGTACGTGTCCGTCAGCTCAGACGGCACACCGTCGAGTTGGATGACCCGTCGGCGGACCACGACCGGTTCTCCCGCTGGGATGCCGAGCAGTTCCGCCACCTCGGCCGGAGCGGGCGCCTCACCGGCGAAGACGATCAGCTGACCGCCCTGGCCGCCCTTCGCGGCGGCCTCGGCTCCCCAGGCGTCGGTCTGCCCCTTCACCCGGGGCGTCAGATACGGCAACGAGCTGCTGACCCACCCGCTCTCACTCACGGTGGCCTCCTGCCTGACGAGTGTTCCGGACCTTGCCGCTTTACACATTAAGCGAATCGCACAGGATGCCCCCAAAAGGGAGGGTGACCTCTCTACCTTTCGCGAACAGTGGTAAGGTTTTCCCGATCGTACTCCACAAGAACAAGGCGGTGGTTCACCATGCCTTTGTCGCGGCAACGACGCTTCCCCCGGGCCCGCAGCTCCGTGAGCGCCGCACGCGCCTTCGCTCTCGAAACCCTCGTGGCATGGGGTTGCGCCGATCGACTGGACGAAGTGCGGCTCTGCGTCTCGGAGCTCGCAACCAACGCGGTGCTTCACGGTGTCCCACCGGGGCGTGAGTTCTCCCTGGCGTTCGTTGCCGATGGGCCGCTGATCCGCGTCGAAGTGCGTGACAGTGGCGACGGCTCCGCGGAAGTGGTCCAGGCGAAGGTGGATGACATCCGAGGTCGGGGACTGCTCCTCGTGTCGGCCCTCGCTGATGACTTCGGAGTCACGGTGCACGCTCCCGGCAAGACGGTCTGGGCGGTCTTCAGGACCGCCTCGGCGCAGGCCGGGGTGTAACGCCGCGGCCGTCAGCGGGGTCGGCGCCTGCTTCGCCACCACGTCCGTGCCCACAGCACGTGGACGCCGCCCAGGGCGAGGGCCACCGCCGCGGCGTCCAGGCGTTGTGCCGTCGAGGCGTCGGGCCGCACGAGCGCGTCGGCCGCGCGGGCGAGCAGGGTGATGTCCGCGGGCAGCGTCACGGTGGCGAGGAAGGCCAGGCACAGGGCGGTGCCGACGACGAGGACGACGGCGTAGACGCGGACCGCGCGGCGCTCGTGCGCCGGGAGACCGAGGCTGGGGTCCGCGCCCGTGCGGCCCAGCAGACGCCGGGCGGCGTGGCGGGCGTAGGCCCTGCCGTCGCCGTGCAGGTCGCGGCAGCGCAGCAGGTCCTGGAGGACGAAATAGACGTCCGTGCGCAGGAAGACCATCAGCTGGAAGGGGAGGGGCAGCAGCGCGAGGACGGTCAGGGCGGCCAGCAGGCGGTGCGGGGTGCCGTGCAGCGCGCCCGCGGCGAGGGCGGCCGCCGCGGCGACGGCGAGGTTGGTGGCGATGCCCGCCAGGTACGCCGTCAGACGGTGGCGGCGCGGGGCCAGTTCGATGCCGCTGATGTCGGTCTGCATCACCAGGAACTGCAGCCGGGTGCCCAGCCGTATCCGGGCGGGTACGCCGGTCGCCCGCGCGGTGACCAGATGGGCGCACTCGTGGAGCAGCAGCAGCGCCCAGCCCGCGGCCGCCCCGAACGCGACGACGGCGCTGCCGTGGCCGCTCCACAGCAGGGTGCGGTAGCCGAGGGCGACGTCGGGCCGGGCCAGCAGGGCGGCGGCGACCAGGAGCCCGACGAGCACGGGCAGGACCGGGCTGAGCGTGAAGCGCACATGGCGGGGCCGCAGCCGGGCCAGCGTCGGCCTCGGCGGGTCGGGCTCGGGCACCGGGCGTCCGTCCACCTCGGCCACGAAGCCGAGTTCGACGAGCGCGTCGACGAAGTCCGCGACGTCGAGGTCCTGTCCGGTCTCCGCCAGCAGCCGCCGTGCCGCCTCGTCGCTGCCCAGTCCCTCGCCGAGCAGTTCCAGGGCGCGCTTGCCGACGGCGGGCAGGGCGACGAAGCGGCCGGTGGCCATGCGCCCCACGATCCACTCCGACCCGTCGGCCCGCGCGGCCAGTTCATGCAGCCGGACCCGGCTCACGCGGGCACCTCACTCCCCGTTCCTCACACCCCGCCGCAGGCCGGACAGTCCGGGCGGCGGGGAAAGCGCTGGACGAGCGGGTCGCCGGGAAGCATCAGGTTGAGGCCGAAGCGGACACCCGGGTCGAGCGCGGGGACACCGGTGAGCAGGGCCAGCGCGGCATGGGCGAGCAGGGCGCCGGACAGACCCGCGGTGACCGCGGTGGCCGGGTTCCAGGGCATCCGCGGCGAGGCCACCTCCTCGTCTTGGCCCGGCGCCAGCCTCAGGTCACGGCGGGCCGCCTCGCCCTCGCGCAGACACTCCCAGCAGGCGCCCCGCCCGGGGGCGTACACCCCGGCCGTCACCAGCGGGCCGCGATAGCCGGCGTCCACCCAGGGCAGGCCCAGGGCGAGACAGCCCCGGTTGGCCCAGCGGCGCAGGTCGGCGGGGCGGTCGGCGGCCAGCACCAACAGGTCGGGACGCACCCGGCCGAGCAGCGCGCGCAGCCCGTCCGGCCCGCGCACCTCGGTGCGCTCGCCCGTCACCGTCACATCCGAGTTCAGCGCCCGCAGGGTGGACAGTGCCGCGTCCACCTTGGGCCGGCCGATGTCCGCCTCGCGGAACAGCGGCTGCCGGTTGAGGTTGGACAGCTCCACCACGTCCGGGTCGACGCAGTGCACATGCCCCACGCCGGAGGCGACCAGACACTGCGCCGCGTGCCCGCCGGTGCCGCCCACGCCGAGCAGCAGCACCCTGGCCCGGCTCAGCGCCAGTTGAGCCTCCCAGGCGCTGGCCCGCGGCCCCAGGTCCATCCAGCGCAGCAGCGGCACACCCCGGCTGTAGCGCTCGCGCTCCCGGTCGGACACCGGCACCGGAGCGGCCGCGTCCTCCACGAACCCGGCGTCCCGCAGGTCCGCCATCGCCTGGAGCACGTCGTCCCCGCTCACCCCGGGATGCCCGGCCACCACTTCGGCGACCACCCCGGAGGGGTCCCGGGAGCCGTCCATCGCCTCCATCAGCCGCCAGATCCAGCCGTGCGGATCGGCGATCTCCGCCCCGATGCCGTACACGACACCGCCGATCCGGACATGGCCTTCGACGGTGCGGTAGGGCCGGTGCTCGGGCTTGACGCGGGGCCGTCGTAAGGACGCCGTCTCGGATGTCACGCGGTCACCACCCCCGTGGTCGTATGGTGCAGGAATAGCGTGAACGCCTGCCCTTGACACTGTTGTTCACCCGCGTGACTCTTGGCAAGAAGCCCGTGTAGGGGCTTTTTTTCAGCCAAGTCCGTTGTGTCGTAGGCGCGTTGATGGAGGGGAGCCTCACATGGCCGAGAAGATCGTCATCCGCCCGCTGGACAAGAAGGAGACCACGGGGGACAGCAACTCCCAGGGTGCCTGAGCGGAGCCCCGGCGTGCGGACCTCGTCGTATCCCACCGTCGTCGACCTGGAGCGGCAGGCCCGCGCACTGGCCGCCGCGGTACCCGAAGCGATCAGCCTGCGGGCGGCCGGAGCGAGCCGCGCCGGCCGCCCGCTGTGGCTGCTGACCGCCGGTCGCGGTGACCGGCATGTCCTCACCGTCGCGGGCGCGCACGCCAACGAGCCCGTGGGCGGCGCCTCCGCGCTTCGCCTTGCCACGGTGTTAGCGCGCCGGCCCCAGCTGCTTCAACAGCTCGGCTGCGCCTGGCACTTCCTGCTCTGCCTCGACCCCGACGGCGCCCGGCTGAACGAGGGCTGGCAGCCCGAGGAGCCCGCGCCGTCCCTGGAGGAGTGCCATCTGCGGCTGTACCGGCCCGCGTTCGCCCGCCAGCCGGAGTCCCTGCCCGCCCTCGGCGAGACCCGCCCGCCCCTGCCCGAGTCGGCGACGCTGGTGCGGCTGCTCGACGAGCTGCGCCCGGCCGCCCAGTTCACCCTGCACGGCATCGAGTTCGGCGGCGCCTTCGCGATGATGACGCGCCGGGTGCCCGGCGCCGGACGGGCCTTCCGCCGCAGCGCCGCCCTGCTGGACGTGCCGCTCGATGACCACCCCTGCGACGGCCCCGACTGGCGGCCGGACCGGCCGGGCCTGCTGCTGCTGCCCGCCGGCCGGGCGGGCAGCGAGCGCGACCCGAGCGGCTTCGTCGCCGAGAGCACCTGGCTGTACCCGCGCCGCTACGGCACCCTCACCACGCTGATCGAGGCGCCCGCCTGGGGCGTCGCCGCCGTCGCCGACCCGCGGCCGGCCGCCGACCCCGAGCGGGCCGTGGCCCGGGTGGGCGAGGTCCTGCTGTCCCGCAACGACGAGCTGGCCGCCGTACTGGACGGGCGCGCCGACACCCCCGACGTGCCCGAGGAGCTGGCCCCGCTGCGGGACGCCGCCCTCGAACTGGTCGACGTGGCGCCCTCGGTCGCCGCGACCTGGGCCGCGGAGGAACGCTCCGGGTCCCGGGGCCACTACGCCACGCTCGGCATCGCCGCCCGCCGCATCCCGCTGCGCGCGGCGGCCATGATGCGCCGCGCCCTGGCCCGCACCGACCCGTGCACCGCCGACGCCCTCGGCGACCTGGTCCGCGAGTGGTGCCGGGAACTGGAGAAGACCTACAGCCCCCGCTGGGTGCCGGTCTCCGCCCAGACCGGCCTGCACGTGCGCACGATGCTCGACATCGCCCGACGGGTGTGTGCCGAGGGCGTGTGACGGGCGGGCCGGTGTGTGCCGTGGGCGTGTGACGGGCCGACGGGTGTGTGCCGTGGGCGTGTGACGGGCCGGCGGGTGTGTGCCGTGGGCGTGTGACGGGCGGGCCGGTGTGTGCCGAGGACGCGTGAGGGTCGCGCGGGTGTGCCTCCGAGAGTGCCCCGGCAGACGTGAGGGGCGGGCGACCGATACGGTCACCCGCCCCTCGGAGGCGTCCTGCCTGCGTCAGCCGGCCGCGTCCGCGGCCTGCGCCTTCAGCGCCCGCTCGACGCCCGAACGGGACTCCGAGACCAGACGCCGCAGCGCCGCGCTCGGGTCGGCGGCGGCCAGCCAGGCGTCCGTACGGTCCAGGGTGTCCTGGGAGACCTGGAGCGACGGGTAGAGGCCGACCGCGATCTGCTGGGCCATCTCGTGCGAGCGGGACTCCCACACGCCCTTCACCGAGTCGAAGAACCGCTCGGCGTAGGCCGCGAGCAGCTCGCGCTGGTCGGTCTGCACGAAGCCGGCGATGACGGCCTCCTGCACGGCGTTGGGCAGCTTGTCGGACTCCACGACCGACGCCCAGGCCTCCGTCTTGGCCTCCGCGGTCGGGCGCGCGGCCCGCGCGGTCGCGGCGTGCCGCTCACCGGCGGCCGTCCTGTCGCGCGCGTACTCGCCCGCGATCTCCGTCTCGTCGAACCGGCCGACCGCCGCCAGCCGCTGGACGAACGCCCAGCGCAGCTCGGTGTCCACGACCAGGCCCTCGACCGACTGCGAGCCGTCCAGCAGGCCCTCCAGCAGGTCCAGCTGCTCCGGCGTGCGGGCCGTCGCCGCGAAGGCCCGCGCCCATGCCAGCTGGTGGTCGCCGCCCGCCTCGGCCGCGCGCAGGTGGGCGAGCGTGGCGTCCGTCCACCGGGTCAGCAGAGCCTCGCGGGCGGCCGGGTCGGCGTACAGGTCGATGGCCAGCTTCACCTGGCGGTGCAGCGACTGCACCACACCGATGTCGGACTCCTTGCCGATGCCGGACAGCACCAGCGACAGGTAGTCCCGGGTGGCCAGCTCGGCGTCCCGGGTCATGTCCCACGCGGACGCCCAGCACAGGGCCCGCGGCAGGGACGCCTCGAAGTCGCCGAGGTGCTCGGTGACGAAGGCCAGCGACTCCTCGTCCAGCCGGACCTTGGCGTAGGACAGGTCGTCGTCGTTGAGCAGCACCACGGCCGGGCGGCGGCGGCCCACCAGCGCCTCGACGTGCGTCAGCTCGCCGTCCACGTCCAGCTCGACGCGCTCGGTGCGCACCAGCCTGCCCGACTCGTTCAGGTCGTACAGGCCGACCGCGACGCGGTGCGGGCGCAGCACCGGCTCGCCCTTGGCTCCGGCCGGGAGCGCCGGGGCCTGCTGGCGGATGCCGAACGAGGTGACGACCCCGTCGGCGTCGGTGGTGATCTCCGGGCGCAGGACGTTGATCCCCGCCGTCTCCAGCCACTTCTTCGACCAGGTCTTCAGATCACGGCCGGAGGTCTCCTCCAGCGCGCTCAGCAGGTCGCTCAGGCGGGTGTTGCCGAACGCGTGCCGCTTGAAGTACGCCTGGACCCCGGTGAAGAACTCGTCCATGCCGACGTAGGCGACGAGCTGCTTGAGGACCGAGGCGCCCTTGGCGTAGGTGATGCCGTCGAAGTTGACCAGGACGTCGTCCAGGTCACCGATCTCGGCCATGATCGGGTGCGTGGAGGGCAGCTGGTCCTGCCGGTACGCCCAGGTCTTCATCGAGTTGGCGAACGTGGTCCACGAGTGCGGCCACCTCGACTCGGGGTGGTACGCCTGGCAGGCGATGGAGGTGTAGGTGGCGAACGACTCGTTCAGCCACAGGTCGTTCCACCACTCCATGGTGACCAGGTCGCCGAACCACATGTGGGCCAGCTCGTGCAGGATGGTCTCCGCGCGCAGCTCGTACGACGCGTCGGTCACCTTGGAGCGGAACACGTACTGGTCGCGGATGGTCACCGCGCCCGCGTTCTCCATCGCGCCCGCGTTGAACTCCGGCACGAACAGCTGGTCGTACTTCGCGAACGGGTAGTCGTAGTCGAACTTCTCCTGGAACCACTCGAAGCCCTGCCGGGTCACCGCGAAGATGGCGTCCGAGTCCAGGTACTCGGCCAGCGACGGCCGGCAGTAGATGCCGAGCGGCACCGACTGGCCGTCCTTCTCGTACACGCTGTGCACGGAGTGGTACGGGCCCACGATCAGGGCCGTGATGTACGTCGAGATGCGCGGGGTCGGCTCGAAGACCCAGACGTTGTCCTTGGGCTCCGGGGTCGCGGAGTTGGACACGACCGTCCAGCCCTCCGGCGCCTTCACGGTGAACTGGAAGGTCGCCTTGAGGTCGGGCTGCTCGAACGACGCGAACACCCGACGGGCGTCCGGCACCTCGAACTGGGTGTAGAGGTAGGCCTGGTCGTCGACCGGGTCGACGAACCGGTGCAGGCCCTCACCGGTGTTGGTGTACGCGCAGTCCGCGACCACGCGCAGGATGTTGCGGCCCTCAAGGAGGCCGGGCAGCGCGATCCGGGAGTCGGCGAAGACCTCGGCCGCGTCGAGCGCGTCGCCGTTCAGGGTCACCTCGTGGACGGCCGGCGCCACCAGGTCGATGAAGGACTCGGCCCCGCTCCGGGCCACGTCGAAGCGCACCGTGGTCACGGACCGGTAGGTGCCGCCCTCCTGCGCGCCGGAGAGGTCGAGATCGATCTCGTACGAGTCAACGGTGAGCAGCTCCGCCCGCTGCTGCGCCTCTTCGCGAGTCAGGTTTGTGCCAGGCACGCGGTCATCTCCTCGGTCCGCCTCGTATGTGTCGGTCCGGCCATCCTTCCATGCGCATGAGTCGATGCGGGCTGGCCCGGGCCCGCCTCGGGCGAGGCGAGGGGAAACCCTCTGCCGGGTGGGGCACGCCGTCGGCGGCGTACGGGCGGGCGGAGCACGATGTCCGGATCCCGCCGGTGCGCGGGTCACCACGGGGTGACGCTGGGGACATGACGACCTACATCGCACGACCCGTCGAGGCACCGGTCCTGAAGGAGCTGCGCTCCGCCGACGACTCGGGGCGCAGGCCGGTTCCCGTGACGGACGGGGAGGGCGGCGCACCGCTGCGCTGCTGTCTGCGCAAGAGCGGTCCGGGGGAGCGGATCGCGCTGGTCACCTACGCCCCGCTGCGGCGCTGGGCGGCGGCGACGGGCGTGGATCCGGGCGCTTACGACGAGCAGGGCCCGGTCTTCGTCCACGCCGAGGAGTGCCCGGGTCCGCGGGGCGGCGGCCTGCCCTTCACGGGCGCCCACCGGGTGCTGCGGCGCTACTCCGTCGACGGCCGCATCCTGGGCGGAACGCTGGTGGAGACCGGTTTCGAGGAGGCCCTGAGGGAAGCGTTCGACGACCCGGCCGTGGCACTGGTCCACGTCCGGGCCGTCGAGTACGGCTGCTTTCTCTATGAGGTGCGCAGGCCCGGGGGCCCGCGCTGACAGCCCCTAGCGGGCGGCCTTCAGCTCCGCGGCCACCAGCTCCGCGATCTGGACCGCGTTCAGCGCGGCGCCCTTGCGGAGGTTGTCGTTGGAGATGAACAGGGCGATACCGTGCTCGACCGTCTCGTCCCGGCGGACGCGGCCGACGTACGACGGGTCCTTGCCGGCGGCCTGCAGCGGGGTCGGGATGTCGGTGAGGACCACGCCGGGGGCGCCGGCGAGCAGCTCGGTGGCGCGCTCGGGGCTGATCGGGCGGGCGAAGCGGGCGTTGACCTGGAGCGAGTGGCCGGAGAAGACCGGGACGCGCACACAGGTGCCGGAGACCTTCAGGCCGGGGATCTCCAGGATCTTGCGGGACTCGTTGCGGAGCTTCTGCTCCTCGTCCGTCTCGTTCAGGCCGTCGTCCACGATCGAGCCCGCCAGGGGCAGGACGTTGAAGGCGATGGGCCGCTTGTAGACGTTCGGCTCGGGGAAGTCCAGCGCCTCGCCGTCGTGGGTGAGCTTGTCGGCGTCGGCGATCACCTTCTGCGCCTGGCCGTGCAGCTCGGCGACGCCCGCGACACCGGAGCCGGAGACCGCCTGGTAGGTGGCGACGACCAGCGCTTCGAGGCCGGCCTCGTCGTGCAGCGGGCGGAGGACCGGCATCGCGGCCATCGTGGTGCAGTTCGGGTTGGCGATGATGCCCTTGGGGCGGTCCGCGACGGCGTGCGGGTTGACCTCGGAGACCACCAGGGGCACCTCGGGGTCCTTGCGCCAGGCCGAGGAGTTGTCGATCACGACGGCACCCTGCGAGGCGACCTTCTCGGCCAGCGCCTTCGAGGTCGCGCCGCCCGCCGAGAACAGCACGATGTCCAGGCCGGTGTAGTCGGCCGTGGCCGCGTCCTCCACCGTCACGCCGTCCAGGACCGTCCCCGCCGAGCGGGCCGAGGCGAACAGACGCAGCTCGTCGAGGGGGAAGTCGCGCTCGGTGAGAATCCTGCGCATGACCGTGCCGACCTGGCCGGTGGCTCCGACGATTCCTACCTTCACGGGGACTCCTCTGCGTGACGTGCCTGTGTGTGCCCAGACGGCCGGGACCCTTCCATCATGCGGGGGACCCGGGCGTATGTGTCCAATCCTTTGCCCAAGGGATGGACCGCCACTCCTGTCACGGGCGCAGCCCGAGCACCCATTCGCCATGCGAGCGGACCTGGAGGAACGCGCGCCGGACGCGGTACGGGCCGGAAGATCCGGTGACTTTGCGGAGGGGAAACAGGTTTTCGTCCAGTTCGTAGATCTGTGTCTCGCCGCCCGTCGAGGCGACCGACAGTTCCGTCTCGGGTCCGGTGTGACGTACGACTCCGTACCAGCCGCCCTCGGTGCGCGCGCCGAGCACGGGGGCCGTGTCGAGGGGGACCGGCTCCAGCCGCCAGGTCGTGTGCTCGCCCGCGGTGACGGTCACGAAGCAGGTCCCGCCCGAGTCCACCCACACCGGCCCCACGACGGGCCGGCCCCGGCCGACCGTGTCGGCGATCGAGGCCCGCTTGCCGAGGGGGTGGTTCGCGGCGTCCGCGGCCAGCGGCTGGATCTTTCCGCGGGTGGACGTCCGCTGGAGCGTCATCAGCGTGGGCGGCCCGGGGTAGCGCAGCACGGTGGAGCCCTGGCCCTCCGTGGGGCCTGTGAGCAGCGGCGCCTCCTCCTCGGGCAGCAGGGTCAGGCTCCACTCGCCCCCGTGTTCCACCCGCAGGGTCTGCTCGGCCTTCCCCTTGGGGAACACCATGCGCACGCCCCGCACGCCGTAGTGCACGCCGTTGAGCCACTCGTCCTCGTCACCGTAGGCGTCGATGTTGATCACCGCGAGCATCAGGCGCTTCACCTCGCCCTCGAAGGCGTACCGCACCAGCGCCGGCCGGCCCGGCCGCGGGTTGACCAGGGTGACGGTCTGCGTGCCCCGGCCCGCGTAGACGCCGGTCCTGCGGCCCGTCTCCGCGTCGTGGAAGGGCCGCGGGCCTGTCCACCCGGCGTGGCGGGGCGCGGGGGCGGCGGCTTTCGGTTCCGGCTCCGGTGTGCGGGCGGGCAGCGGGTCGAGGGTGAGGTCCCACTCGTTGACGCCGTGCTCCACGACGAGCAGGAGCGGGCCCTCGGGAATCCGTACGGTCTTCTTGACCCGGCCTTGGCCGGAGTGGAGATACCGGTCCTTCTTGAGGGGGTCGCTCTCATCGGCCTTGTGGTAGTTCAGGCTGAACCAGTGCTTCTCGCGGTCCCTGACCCGGATCTTCACCTCGGCCTCGGTGTCGCCCGCGTATGCGAAGACCTCGGGGCCGCGCCCCTGTACCGTCCCGGGGCCTATTCCGCGGGCCGTCGACAGGGGACGCACGGTGAGCGTCCACTCCCCGTTGCTGCGCACGATCAGCCGCACCGGGCCGCCCTTGCGGGGCGGCACGAACAGTGTGCTGCCGCGCCGGTCGGGCAGATCGTGGCTGAGGACGTAGTCGGACCGCCCGGGCATCTGGACGTAGATCGACTGGTGTCGGCCCTCCGCCACCTGCGCCTCGACGATCACGGGCGCGCACTCCGGCGGGAACGGGATGTCCACCGTGACCGTGACCTTCTCGACGCCGGTGTCCGATCCGGCGCCGGAGACGACGTACGGCTCGAAGTCGAAGAAGCCGGGGCCGTGGAACGGGGACTCCCCCGGGGCGGCGGGCTGCGCGGGGGCCGATTCCGGGGCCTGTGCGGCGGGCCGCGCCGCCTCGGACCGGGCTTTCGAGAGCCCGCCCGCGGCCGGCTCCGCCGCGGCGGGCAGCCCGGCCGGTCCCACGGGTGCCCCCGGCGGGGCCGAGCCGACCTTCGCCACGCCCGTCAGCGGCACCGGGCCCGAGGACGCCGCCGCCGCGGGGGCCACCCCGAAGTCCGTCGCCAGACCCGCCAGCCCCGACTCGTAGCCCTGCCCCACCGCGCGGAACTTCCACTCCCCGTCGCGCCGGTAGAACTCGCCGAGGACGAAGGCCGTCTCGGTGGAGGCGTCGGTCACCTCGTAGTGGGTGACGATCGTGCCGTGGGCCGTGATCGCCTGGACGTACAGTCCGGGCACCTGCCCGAAGGTCCCGCCGTCGCAGGAGCCGGCGATCACCACGCGCCGGACGTCCGGTTCGACGGACGGCAGGTCCAGCTCCAGCCATTCGGCGAACTGTCCGCCGCCCTCACCCACACCCCCGTCCCGCACCGCGCCCGACGGGTGCGCGGGCTGGTTGTGGAAGACGAGGTCGGCGTCCCCGCGCACCCGGCCCGCGGCGTCCAGCAGCAGCGCGGAGGCGTCCACGGCCGGAGTGCCCGCGACGGCGGCACGGCCGACCGCGACCCGCAAGGGAGCTGCGGGGACAGGGGTGTTGGCTCCTTTGGTGATGTGACTCATGGGGCCCATGCTAAGTGGAGACAGTGTGAAGAAAAGATCGACGAGGAGATTCCGGAAACCGGGTCGAACGTTTCCGCTCCCTCCCGCGTCGTAGGAGAAACGCGGCGAGGAGAGGGGTGGCTGTGCTGCGCAGAAAGGCCCGCCGCGGCCAGGGGGCGGACCACGCTGTGGACGACCCGCTGGACGCGGCCCAGGAGCGCCGGGTGCGGGCGGTGCTCGCGCTCGGCGGGGTGCCGCAGGCGGACCTGCTGGACGGGGTGCAGCAGGTCCGCCTGCGGCTGCTGGAGCGGGCCGCAAGCGGCCGCGAGGCGCCGCGGGACGTGTCCGCCTGGGCGGCCGTGGTCGCCTCCAACCTCGCCATGGACTGGCACCGGTCCAAGCGCCGCCAGGAGCGCCTCGGGGAGCGGCTGGCCTCCCTGCGGCAGAGCGAGCACTCCTCCGGCGAGGACACCAGCCTGCTCTCCCTCGCCGTCGCCCAGGGCCTGGACGAACTGCCCGACGCCCAGCGGCAGGTGCTCGTGCTGCGCTTCTACGCCGATCTGCCCGTGCGCGGCATAGCCCAGGAGCTCGGCATCCCCGAGGGCACGGTCAAGAGCAGGCTGCACACCGCGGTCCGGGCCCTGCGCGCCCGGCTGCACGAGGACGAGGTGGTGTGACGTGACCGTCGAACACGACAGCTTCGACGGAGGCGAGGGCTTCGAAGGCGACGGCCCCGACCCGCTGATGGCCGTGGTCACCGGCGAACCCCTGCCGGACGAGGCCCGCGCGGACGCCGCCTTCATGGCCGCCCACCGGTCCGCCGAGGCCGATGTCGCGCTGCTGCGCGAGCAGTTGGGCCTCCTCGGCAGGGCCCTCGGCGAACCCCCGGAGCGGCCGGTCCCCGAGCCGGTGGCCGTTCGCGCGCCCGTGCGCCGGCGCCGCCCCTTCGTCCTCGCGGTGCGTGCCGTGGGGGTGGCCTGCGCGGTCGGGGTGTTCTCCCTGATGGGCTGGGCCGCGGTGCGGTCGGGGGGCGGCGCCGACGCCTCGTCCGACGCCGGGAACAAGGCGGCGGCCTCCGACGAGAAGTCGGGCCCCGGGGCACAGTCGGACATGAGCGCCCCCGGCTACCTGGCCTGCGCCCGGCTCGTCGCCGAGGGAGACGTCACCGCCGTCGACCCCGTCCCCGGCGCCGCGCAGGACCGTGTCACCCTGCGCGTCACCCGTCACATCAAGCCCGACAAGGGCCGGGCCGTGGTCACCTTCGTGATGGACCGCGACGCCGACCCCCGGCTGCGCGAGGGCGACCACGCGCTGGTCTCGATCCCGAGCGGCTCGGCCTCCCCGGACGTCTGGAGCGTGGGCGACGGGGACGTGGCCCGCAGCCGCGCCTGGATCGACGAGGCGCTTCCGCGGTCGCGCGCCATGGCCTGCGAATAGCGGAAGGGGCGGGTGCCCTCACGGACACCCGCCCCTCACAGACCGTCAGACCGTCATGCCGTTACGGCGTGACCTTCTCGATCTTCACATTGCCCACGCCCGCGACCGTGCCGCGCGCGTTGACCAGGGAGACCTTGCCGAAGAACTCGCGGCCCTCGGGGGCCGGAGCGGCGGCGTTGACGCTGCCGGTGAAGGTCGCCGAGGCGCCCGTGCCGAGCCGGACCGGGTCGGAACCGTCCACCGAGATCGAACCCAGCGCGGCGGAGAAGAACACGTCCAGGTAGTCGTAGGCGGTGGAGCCGGCCGGTACGGCGTAGCCGTCGACCTCGATGCGGTAGGTGCCCGCCACAGGGTTCTTGACGGAGACGGCTTCCTCCGAGTCGCCGTCGGCGGAGCTGGCGACCCGGGTGCCGGCCGCGTTGTAGACGGCCAGGTCCAGGTCGGCGGCGGCGTCGGAGACATTGCCGATGGCGACGTCCAGCGAGGCGGCGCCTGCGGGCACGTCGACCGTGGTGACGTGCAGCTCACCCTCCGCGATGGTCGGCCGCGTGGCCTTGGAGGAGCCCAGCGGACCGCCGACCAGCCTGCCGTCGAGGGCGGCGAGGTTGTTCGTCACCTTCCAGGAGGCGGGGGCGGGCGAGCCGACCTTGGCCTCGGGCAGGGTCACGGTCTCCGGGTCGAAGGCCGCGTCGAGGACGGCGACGTCCAGCTTGAACGGGTTGTCCAGCAGCGGCGACGTACGCCGGGACTCGACCTCGATCTCCCAGACGCCCGGCTGCGGGTCGGCGTAGGAGCGGACGTCGGGCTTGCAGCCGTTGCCGTCCAGGTAGTTGTTGTAGCAGTACGGGGTGCCGGTCGTGTCGGACGGGACGCCGTAGGGGTGGATGGCGATGAAGCGGGTCTGGCTCTTGTCGGCCAGGCCGCCGATCGCGACCTCCAGGGACTTGGCGCCCTCGGGCACGGTCACGAAGTAGGACTTGTGCGCGTTGCGCTGGACCGTGGACGACGCCGAGTAGGTGAAGTCCAGCGGGGCCGAGACCACGACCGTGGAGAGGACCTGCTTGTCGATGCCCTCGGTGCGCGGGTCGTCGACCTCCAGGATCGCGCTCTTGAGACCGGCGGAGCCCGGGGCGGCCTGGACCTTGACGGTGACCGGCTGGTTCAGCGGCAGGCCGACCTCGTCGGAGCCCACGATCTTGAAGGTGCGGTCCGCGTTGTTCTCGAACCACAGCTCGTGGCGGATCGTGCGGTCGGCACCGGTCGTACGGGTGATCGTGATCTCGTACGTCTTCTTCTGGCCGGTCTTCAGGCCGCCCTCACGGTCGTACAGGCCCGTGCCGAAGCCCGGGGTCTTCAGGAACTGGTCGATCGCGGTGTCGACCGGCGCCTTGACCGTGTACTCGTGGGCGGTGGCACCGTCCAGGATCGCGTCCCAGGCGTCCGGGATGTTGATCAGACCCGCGCCCTCGGCGTACGCCTGCACACCGGGGATGTGGTCGGCGGTCGAGGTCAGCGCGGTGCGCAGGGTGGCCGGGGTGAGCTCGATGCCCTTGCGCTTGGCCGCGGACAGCAGCAGCGCGGAGGCGCCGGCGGCCTGCGGGGAGGCCATCGAGGTGCCCTGGAGCATGGAGTAGCCGGCCGGGAGCTGGTAGCCCGCCTCGGTCACCGGGCCGCCGGGCAGCCAGGTCTGGGTGGTGTTGATCGAGGCACCCGGGGCGACCAGGGTCGGCGTGAAGCCGCCGTCCTCACGCGGGCCGCGCGAGGAGAAGGGCAGCATCGCGTACTTGGTCTCCACGGCCGAGCCGTAGTTGGCGGCCCAGGTCTCCTTGGAGATGGACGCGCCGACCGAGATGACCTTGTTGGCCAGGCCGGGGTCGCCGATGGTGTTGGCGCCGGGGCCGGAGTTGCCCGCGGAGATCACCAGCTGGACGCCGTAGGTGTCGATCAGGCGGGTGTAGAGCTCGGCGCGCGCGTTGTTGCCGTCGTTCAGCGCGGGCAGACCGCCGATGGACATGTTGACGATGTCGACGCCACGGTTGACGACGAGGTCGATCATGCCCTCGGTGAGCGCGACGTTGGTGCAGCCGCCGCTCCAGGTGCAGGCACGCGAGGAGACGATCTTCGCGCCGGGGGCCGCGCCGTTCATCCGGCCGCCGAACAGGCCGTTGGCGGAGGTGATGCCGGCGACGTGGGTGCCGTGCTCGGACTCGATGACGCCGATGTTGACGTAGTCGGCCTTGGCGCCGGCCGCGTTGTAGACGACGTCCTTGCGGATCTCGACGACGAACGGCTGGCGCTCGGCGACGTCGGTGGCCGGGTTGTCGGTACCGAACCAGCCGATCTGGAAGCCGTCCTTGTACGGCTTCAGCGCCTCGTCGTCGGTGAAGTCGTGGTTGTTGTTCAGGTCCACCCGGACGGTGCCGGCGGCCGCGTCGTAGAGCACGCCCCAGACGTCCGTGGTGTCGCCGTCGCGGTTGGCGTCGCCCGCGGCGTCACCGCCCGCGGTGAAGGACTCGCGGAACAGGTTGAACTGGTAGCCGCCCGCGGGGGCCGTCCAGCTGGCGCCCGCGATGGTGAAGGCGGGGCCGCTGACCGGGTTGTTCATCCGGCGCCAGGTGCCGTCGCCGTCGGCCACCGGGTCGGTCGCGGTGACCCAGTCGACGATCTTGCGCTCACCGGTGGTGGTCTTCTGCAGGGCCGGGTGGCCGAGGTCGACGCCCGAGTCCAGGATGCCGATGGTGACCCCGCGGCCGTCGGCCTTCGGGTGGTCCTCGACGAAGTCGACCGCGCCCGTCTCGAAGGACGGGTTGTACGGGTTCTCGGCCGGGGTGTTCCTCCCCGGGGCCGGGTAGCTGCCCGCCGTGGCGGCGGGGGCGCCCTTGGCCTTGTCGGCGGCCGGCGTCGGGTCGTCCAGCGCGATCTCCTGGCGCAGGTCGATGCCGTGCACGGAGGAGAGCTTGGCGGCGGCGGAGATCGCCGCGTCCGCCTTGGCGGTCGGGACGGTGGCCCGGACGTAGCCGAGCTTGTCGTAGGTACGGCCGACCAGACCGCCCTCGACGGAGTCCAGCTGGCCGGCCACCTGCTCGGTCTGGCCGGGCGCGGTGGCGACCATCAGCGTGACGGTCTTGTCGCCCTCGGCCTTGGCCTCGGCCAGCAGGTCGGCGTCGTCCGAACCGAGCTTGGCCTGGGCGGACTTGACACCGGAGTCGGCGGCGAGCGGGCTCGAGTCGTCGGCGAGCGCGAGGGGGATCGGCGCGCACAGAGCGGCCACCAGACCCGCGGCCACGGCTATGCGAGCCGTGCGTCTGGTGGCCGATATCGACTCGCGCTGGGGGGTGTTGGTCATCGGCATCCCTTGCACGTAAAGGACTGAGGGGTCCGGAATGCGGTCCCGGACGGTCGCAGCCTTACGCAAGGGACAGGTCTTTGGGGAGAGTTGGCCGAACCGAAATGGATGTATGGGGAAAACCCGCTATGCGGTGTGCGGGGATTGGTCCCTTTAGGTCTCTTTGCGCTCAGACGTCCTTGCCGCGCGCGTAGTGCCGGGAGGCCTTCGCGCGGTTGCCGCACACGGCCATGCGGCACCAGCGCCGCGTGCCGTTGCGCGAGGTGTCGAAGAAGTGCAGGACGCAGGCGTCGTGCGCGCAGGACCTGATGCGGTCCGGGGCGGTGGCCAGCAGGCGCAGGTAGTCGCGGGCGGCGAGCCAGGCCGGACCCCAGGCCGGGTCGGTGAACTCGGGTCGCTCGCCGGGCCCGTCGGCGCCGAGGGTCGGCCGGATCCTGCCGTGCGCGAGGACGGCGTCCACCGCGTCGGCCCCCTGGTCCAGCGAGCCGTCGATCGCGGTCGCGAGCGCGTCCCGCGCCCGCAGGGTGTGCCGCAGGGTCGCCGCGTCCGCGGTGAAGCGGTCCTGGAGCCCGTTCGTCGTGAGCCACACCGTGAGCCCGTCGGTGTCGGTCAGCAGGTCCTGGAGGGCGCCGTCCCGCATCCACCGCGTGTTCAGCAGGTCGAGGGCGAGCGGCTCGCCGGTCAGGGGGCGGGGGTCTGCGGACATTTCGTAGGGCTCCCTTCGAGCTAACCGCTCAAGAGTACGTGACCGGTTGACACTTTTTGATTCTAACCATTAACGTGACACTCACAGGTTAGAGATAGTCAGCTGAAGGGGAACAGCCATGACCGCGACGACCCTGCGCACCGGCCACATCGGCCTGAGCGTCACCGACCTCGACCACTCGCTCGCCTTCTACCGGGACGTCCTCGGCTTCACGGTGACCGGCGAGGGCAAGGAGGGCGAGAGCCGCTTCGCCTTCCTCGGCGACGGGGAGCGGCTCCTGCTCACGCTCTGGCAGCAGGCGGGCCAGGCCTTCGACGCCACCCGCGCCGGGCTGCACCACCTGGCCTTCGAGGCCGACTCCATCGAGCAGGTCCGGGAGTACGAGGCGGCCCTGAAGGCCTACGGCGCCGACTTCGCCTACGAGGGCGTCGTCGCCCATCGCGAGGGCTCCGCGTCGGGCGGCATCTTCTTCCACGACCCGGACGGCACCCGGCTGGAGATCTTCGTGCCGACCGGCGCCGAAGGGGCCCCAGCGCCATGGGGGCGCTCCCGGTCGAGCGAAGCCAAGTCCGGGGGACAGTCGGCGCCTACCTGCGGGTTCTTCTAGCCATGACCGTCTACCACGCGGGTTCGCGCGCGCTTCAGGACCGACTCGGCGTGCGCGAGGCCGCCGACCACGTCGGCCGGTCCATCGGCCCCGGCATCAAGCCGGTGGCCGCGGCCTTCCTGGAGCTCCAGCCGCTGCTGATCGCCGGTGCCGCGGACCCGGCGACCGGCGCGGTCTGGGCCTCCCCGCTGACCGGTGCGCCCGGCTTCGTCCGGGCCACCGGCCCGCACTCCGTCTCCGTCGCGGACGGGCCCGCGCCCGCCGACCCGCTCGCCACGGCCCTCACCACACCCGGCACCGCCGTCGGCACCATCGCCCTCGACCCGCGCACGCGCCGCCGGATGCGCCTGGGCGGCCGCGTCACGGCCTCGGAGCGCGGCCTGGCGATCGAGGCCGACAAGGTCTTCTCCAACTGTCCGAAGTACCTCCAGAAGCGGGAGACGTACGAGGTCGTGCCCGGCCGCACCCCGGGCGCCGACCGGCACGGCAGCGCGCTGACCGGGGCGCAGCGGGCGTTCGTCGCGGCGGCCGACACCTTCTTCCTGGCCACCGTGCACGAGGGCGGCGCCGACGTCAGCCACCGCGGCGGCAACCCCGGCTTCGTCGAGGTCGTCTCCCCGCACGAACTGGCCTGGCCCGACTACCCGGGCAACTCCATGTTCCTCACCCTCGGCAACCTCGCCGCCGACCCCCGCGCCGGCCTGCTCCTGCTGGACTGGACCGACGGCACCGCGCTGCGGCTCACCGGCGAGGCCCGCACCGAGATCGCCGAGGACGGCGGCCGCACGGTCCGCTTCACCGTCGAGGAGGTGATCGAGACACCCGCGGCCGTCCCGCTGCGCTGGTCCGCACCGCGGTACTCACCCGCCAATCCCGACCCGGCGCGTTAACGTCCCTGGATGCGACGAAGGTTGAGGGTGGCGGCCTACGCCGTCTGCGTCCGCGACGGACAGCTCCTGCTCGCCCGCTCGCCCGGCCCGGACGGCGTCCCCGAGTGGGTGCTGCCGGGCGGCGGCGCGGAACACGGCGAGGACCCCTACGACACGGTCCGGCGCGAGGTCACCGAGGAGACCGGCTACCGCATCGAGGTCACCGGCCTGCTCGGGGTGCACTCCCACCGCTTTGCCCGGCCGCGCCGCCGACTGCGCCGCGCGGTCGACCACCACGGCGTACGCCTCGTGTACGAGGGGCGGGTCGCGGGCGGCGAGCTGACGTTCGAGACCGGCGGCTCCACCGACCTGGCCGCCTGGCACGACCTCGACACCGTCCCCGGCCTCACCCGTATCCCGCTCGTCGACATAGCACTGCGCCTGTGGCGCGAACGCCCGGCCGCGGGACGAATCCGCCAGGCCCCGACCCCGGACAACTAGGCCGCGCCCCCGGACCGCCAGGTCCCGGAGCGGGACGGCCGTGGGGCGGGGTCCGCCGGGGCTTGGTACGGGATCGCCGAGGGACGGGTCCGCCGGGTCCCGGAACCGGAAGGCGGTAGGGCGGGTCGGCTGGGTCCCGGTGCGGGATCGCCGTGGAGCGGGTCCGCCGGGCCCCGGCACCGGACCGCCGCGAGACGGGTCCGCCGGTCCCCGGCCCCGGACAGCTACGCCCCGGAGCGAGACGGCCGTGGAGCGGGTCCGCTGGGACCTGGTGCGGGATCGCCGTGGCGGTCCGGTGAGTCGCGGAGCGGGACGGCTGCGGGAGAGGTCTGCCGGGCCCCGGAACGGGACCGCCGCGGGACGGGTCCGCCGGTCCCCGGCCCCGGACAGCTACGCCCCGGAGCGGGACGGCCGTGGAGCGGGTCCGCTGGGGCGCGGTACGGGATGGCCGCGGGGCGGGTCCGTCAAGTCCCGGAACCGGGCCGCCGTGAGACGGAGCGTCCGGGGCCCGGGGCCGGATCCGTGTCCCATGAAATGAACTCCGCGTGACCGGCTGCGGGCCGCCGGACGAGCGGCTCCGGTCGCCCGGACCGGTCCGTGGTCCCCGTACGCAGATCGGCGCTGCGCGTTGCCGCCGCGTTCATACGCAGGCCATTCCCGATGCCAACGATCCGAAGCGAGCGGGAGGTCCGCCCGGCGGGCCGCCCCGTACCCCTGCCGACGCGTTCGCACCCCGGGAGATCGCGCCATGCCGCGCCCACGCTCTGTCGCCGCTTCCGCCGTCTCCGCCGTGACGGTCGACCGCCGTACGATCCTCGCCGCCACCGGTGCGGTGTCCGTCTCCGCGGGCATCGGCTACGCCCTGCGGCCCCTCGACAGCCAGGCCGCGCCGGCCGTCCCCGCCCAGCGGGAGGCGCCCGTGGCCGCCTCCTCGCGGCACGCGCCCGCGGCCCCCCTCGCCCCCTACACGCGCGGCACCACCGACGCCACGGTCGCCGCGCCCCGCACCGCGGCCGGCTACCGGCGCCTGGGCGACGGCCCCGGCTGGAGCCGCGTGGTCCGCGACGAACTGGCCGCGCCGCGGTCCGGCCGAGCCGGCCGCCGCACCCCGCTGGCCGCGTTCGTGCAGCTCACCGACCTGCACCTGACCGACGTACAGCACCCGCTGCGGCTGGAGTTCCTGCGCTCCGCCGACATCCGCGCCTGGCGCCCGCACGAGGCGCTCACCGTGCACGGCGCGGTGTCCCTGGTGGAGCGGGTCAACGCCCTGCGCGGCGGCCCCGTCACCGGCACCCCGCTGCACTTCGCCATGACGACCGGCGACAACACCGACAACAACTCCCGGAGCGAGCTGGACTGGTACCTGACGGTGATGAGCGGCGGCCGCGTCACCCCCGACTCCGGCGACCCGCGCCACTACGAGGGCGTCCAGAACAGTGGCCTGAGGCAGTACTGGCAGCCCGACTCCGCCGTGCGCGACACCGACAAACAGCTCGGCTTCCCGCACCTGGACGGCTTCCTCGCCGCGGCCCGGCGCCAGGTCCACAGCCCCGGCCTCAACCTGCCCTGGTACTCCACCGTCGGCAACCACGACTCCCTGCCGCTCGGCTGCTACGGGCACGGCGACTCCTCCCTCACCGAGTTCGCCGTCGGCGGCAGAAAGCTGATGGAGCTGCCCGCCGCCGATGCCAGGAAGGTCCAGGACGCCATCCGCTCCGCCCGCGACCCGCGCGGCACCGCCCTCCGCGACCTCCTCCAGGCCCACGCCCGTGACCTGCGCCCCGTCACCCCCGACGAGCGCCGCGCCCCCTACACCCCGGCCGAGTACCTCAGGGCCCACCTGGACCCGGCCCACACCGGCCCCGGCCCGGTCGGGCACGGCTACTCCTCGGCCAACCTGGACACGGGCACCCAGTACTACAGCTTCCGCATCGCCGACGACGTCATCGGCATCAGCCTCGACACCACCGACCCCGGCGGCCACTACGAGGGCTCCATCGGCACGGCCCAACTGCGCTGGCTGGAGAGCACCCTGAAGGAGAACAGCGACTCCTACGCGATCGTCTTCAGCCACCACACCAGCGCGTCCATGGACAACCCCCTGCCGGACCCGTCCCGCCCGCACGAGCGCCGCCACAGCGGGGCCGAGCTCCTCGCTCTGCTCGGCCGGCACCGCACCGTGCTGGCCTGGGTCAACGGCCACATCCACCGCAACGAGATCCTCGCCCACCCCGCCCCCGACGGCGGCTCCTTCTGGGAGATCTCCACCGCCTCCCACGTCGACTTCCCGCAGCTCGCCCGGGTCGTCGAACTGGTCGACAACAAGGACGGCACCCTGTCCCTCTTCACCACCCTGGTGGAGTCCGCGGCCCCCCACCGCACCGACTTCGCCGACCTCTCCCAGACCGGCCTCGCCGCCCTCTACCGGGAGATCTCCTTCAACGCCCCCGGCGGCCGCACCGACCTCGCGGGCGCCGCCCGCGACCGCAACACCGAGCTGGTCATCCAGAAGGGCTGAAACCCCTGTGGCCGCCACGTCCGTGGCCACGGCGGAGGCATCCACGGCTCGGCCGCCGAGCACGCACGAGGAGGGGCCGCCCGGTGCGACCCGACGGCCCCTCCTCTCCCCTCCTGATGCCCGCCCGGCTCGCTACCGGGGCAGCACCACGACATACGCGGCCGGTTCGCGGTCGCCGGAGGCCATCAGGGCCGTGCGGACCACCGTGGCCTGCTGTTCGAGGCTGTCACGCAGCTTCCTCGGCGTGACGTGGACGACCGTGATGCCCAGCCGCTCCAGATGCTCCCGCTTGCGGGCGTACTCCGACCACATGGCGTCCTCGTCCTGCCGCAGGCCCTGGCGGGCGGCGCGCGCGTCGAGCTCCACCGCGACCGCCTGCTCGGGCCAGTAGGCGTCGACCCCGCCGAGGTGGGGGCCGCCGGGCAGCCGCAGGTCGACGTTCCACACCGGGTCGGGCAGCCCGTGTTCACGCACCATGCGGTACAGCCGGTCCTCGGCGATGGCCCTGCCCTCCGCCACCAGGGAGTCCACCGCGTCCACCACGTGCGGGCGGGCCAGCAGCCGGGCCTGGTTCAGCTCGCGCACCACCGAGGCGGCCTCGCAGTGCCCGCCGCGCACGGCCTCCATCAGCAGCCGCCGTACCGTGGCAGCGTCCGACAGCTGGGCCACCGCGTCGGCCAGCGCCCGGGGCACGGGCGCGACCGGCAGACCGGTGACCTGGCAGGGGTCGGGCAGGGCCGGTGTGCGCACGACGCGGGCGCAGCCCGTCGACCGCAGCCGCCGAAGTCGCGGTACCAGGACGTCGATCCGCTCCAGCTGCGGCAGCGGCGGCGCGCCCGCGAACCCGTGCAGGTTCAGTGCCGCCAGGCCCGTGATCATCACCTGCGGGTACCCCGCCCGCTCCTGTGCCCCCGGCTGGGCCGGCACCCCGGCCGCCCTGGTCTCCCGGTCGGCGTACATCAGCACCGCGTGCAGCCGCTCCTCGCTGGTGGGGGGCCCGGGGTGGAGCAGGAACACCCCCGGAAGGATCTGCTGCCAGGGCCCGCCGGCCCGGCACTGCTCGGTCAGGTAGGCGGCCGAGACCCCGTGCGCACGCAGCTGGGCGGTGCTCAGCACACCGCGGTGCACCTCGGACAGATGACGCAGGGGGCGGGGGGAGAGCGGGGTGTTGTGGTTCATGCCGTGAAGACTCCCGCCCCCGGAGCGCCCCTGAACCGCTGTTACAAGCTCGTCGACAAAGCGGGACAACCCTGCACTAAAGGACGGGTGTTCGGATGCCGACAATGCGCGGAAAACCCCTGGTCCCGACATCGGGGACCAGGGGTTACGGTCATGCGTGCCCGGATTCGGTAACGCTCACCGTCTGCCGAATCCATGGCCAAGGGTCAGTCCGCGGAGCCCCGCGCCCGCGAACAGTCCGCGGAGCCCCG